>JBGTCF010000149.1:0-7490 GCA_041748975.1 Pyrinomonadaceae bacterium | reverse complement strand
TTTCGCGATCTTCGATGATATTTGTCGATTCTACGGTTCCGATCTCACCAAAGAGGTCGTTCAGATCCTGATTCGTTGTGTTGAAGGAAAGATTTCCTACATAAAGTTTCATTGACATTTTTAATATTTACCTTTTACCTTTTCGGGAATTCTAAAGAAGCTGAACCGATATGTCTTCGAAAACTTTATGGCTGCGAAGCGATCGATCCTGGATACTCAAAAAACTACTGAGAGTGACTTCTAATTAACTAATAAGGGCCCGCTCTCAAACTTATCCAAAATCGCTATAGACGAAGCGCGTGAGTTACCACGCGAGAGTAGGATTAACAGAGACTATGATGCACGTTTGATCAGATAATAGCAAATTGTTTTTCGCGTCATTAGAACAAAGTTCGAATTGCCGTTTTGTGGAACACTAATCAACTTGTAAAGCTATCTCTGTTTCAACGTATCTCATTCGCTCATTGCAGACGAAAAAAAGGGCGATGTTGCTCTCTGCAAAGCAACATCGCCCTATTCGCGTATTTAAGAGGCTTAGATCTCTTCAGGCTCGTCCCCTTGTCATTGTTCGTCTTGCCCAGCCTGAGCAGATCCAAACTTTTATGCGACATGGCAACTGAATACCGAAAGAGTTTTTTGGAAACTCGGAGGGCTTGATCGGTCTTGGCAGACCTTCAACACGTCCAGTGCCATGTTCTACATTAGAGTAATGCCGGAGGTCCGTCTGTGTGGTCTCGCACATATGGATTTAAATAATTATTTAATTTCAGTATAATGTTACCGTTCACTAAAAAATCGGATATTCGTGAGTCGGCGGGAGGGTCGATATTTGAAGCCAGCTAATACCGCAATTAAAGAGAGTCCGCGTGCAAACCATTTATTGGCAGCTCTGCCGGCCGAGGACTTCGACCGGATCGCCCCACATCTTGAGTTTGTCTCCCTCACGCTCGGCCAGGTCCTCTACGAGTCAGGCGATCGGATGACGCATATCTATTTCCCGACCACTGCGATCATTTCTCTGCTGTACATAATGCAGAACGGAAACACGGCCGAGATCGGGATCGCCGGTAACAACGGTCTGGTCGGCGTTGCGCTATTTATGGGCGGAGATACGACGTCAAATCGGGCGGTCGTCCAGAGTGCCGGTCGGGCTGTTCGTATGAAACCCGACGATCTCAGGACGGAATTTAAACGAGGCGGCCTCTTCCAGGACCTTCTGCTCCGATATACACAGTCGCTGATGACGCAGATCTCGCAAACCGCAGTCTGCAATCGGCTGCACACCGTCGAGCAACAGCTTTGCCGCTGGCTGCTGATCAACCACGATCAGCTGCCGGCCGACCAACTCGTAATGACCCACGACCTCGTCGCGAACATGCTCGGCGTCCGCCGCGAGGGCGTGACCTTAGCCGCCGGGCATCTGCAGGAAATGGGCTATATCCAATATTCCCGCGGCACGGTAAATATCATCGACCGCAAGGGCCTTGAAAAGGCCTGCTGTGAATGCTACCAGGTCGTCTCCGACGAATACGACCGCCTCCTCGGCCAATACATCCGCAAGAATCTCGTAAGAAAAAGCGTTCCGTAAATCCCCACCGGCCGCAAACGATATCTCCACAAATCTGCGGGGGAACTTCCAATCATCGTTTTCCGCGACGCGGCCTGGCCTGTGTTAATCTCATCTTTTATGGCAGAACGACGCGAAAAATTCGAAACGTCCTCCGGTATCGAGCTTCCTAACGATTTCAATCCCGAAAACAGCACGCCTGTAGACTATTCACATGATCTCGGCTCTCCGGGCGAATTCCCTTTTACACGCGGTGTCCGCAAAAACACATACCGGGGCCGGTTCTGGACGATGCGGCAATACGCGGGCTTTGCCACGGCCGAGGAATCGAACGCCAGATATAAATACCTTCTTTCCCAGGGCACCACGGGCCTCAGCGTGGCCTTTGATCTGCCGACTCAGATAGGGCTCGATTCCGACGATCCGCTGTCGGCGGGCGAGGTCGGCAAGGTCGGTGTCGCGATCGACAGCCTCGACGATATGCTGACACTGTTTGACGGGATCCCGCTCGATCAGGTGTCGACGTCGATGACCATAAATTCAACGGCGTCAACGCTTTTATGCCTCTATCTGGCGGTCGCCCGGCGGCAGGGTGTGCCTTTTAGCAAGGTGAACGGGACCATACAGAACGATATCCTAAAAGAATATATCGCCCGCGGCACATATATTTATCCGCCAAAACCGAGCCTCCGGCTGATCACCGATACGTTTGCCTATTGTGCGGCCGAGGTTCCCAACTGGAACACCATTTCCATTTCGGGCTATCACATCCGTGAAGCCGGTTCGACAGCAGCACAAGAGCTCGCCTTCACACTTGCTGACGGCATTGCCTACGTTCAAGCAGCGATCAATGTCGGACTCAAGGTGGACGATTTCGGTCCGCGGCTCTCGTTCTTTTTCAATGCCCATAACGAACTTCTCGAGGAGATCGCCAAATTCCGTGCCGCCCGCCGCCTGTGGGCACGGATAATGAAAGACCGCTTCGGTGCCAAAGATCCTAAGTCGCTCGCTCTGCGGTTTCACACTCAGACAGCGGGCTCAACGCTGACCGCCCAGCAGCCGGATGTTAATGTCGTGCGGACCACCATTCAGGCACTCGCGGCCGTGCTTGGGGGCACGCAGAGCCTGCATACAAATTCGCTCGACGAGGCGCTCGGTCTGCCGACGGAACACGCCGCCCGCCTCGCCTTACGGACACAGCAGGTCATCGCCCACGAATCCGGCGTAGCCAATACGGTCGATCCGCTCGCCGGCAGCTACGCCATTGAGGAATTGACCACGCAGCTCGAAAAAATGGCGTCGGATTACATCGAAAAGATCGACGCCATGGGCGGCATGCTGAGGGCCATTGAAACGGGCTACGTGCAGGGCGAAATACAGGAAGCCGCTTACCAATATCAGCGGGCCGTCGAAACCGGCGATGCCGTCGTCGTCGGAATGAACCGCTTTAATATGGATGAGGAAGTACCGATCCCAGTCCTCAGGGTCGATGAACGCCTCGAACGCGAACAAATTGCACGTCTTCAGGCCGTCCGCGCGCTCCGTGACGCTCTCGCCGCCGATTCAGCCCTTGCCGCCATCGAGGAAGCCGCCAAGGGCACCCAAAATCTCGTTCCCCTGATCCTAACAGCCGTCGAGGCAGGCGTTACCGTCGGCGAGATCTCGGGCCGGTTCCGAAATGTCTGGGGTGAATACAGAGAGTCGATCACGGTTTAGCGTGCCGCCTATCAGATTCGGAACGGCATAAAAGTACTGACAAACAAAGTTTAACTATGCTATGATTTTCGAGTAGGCCATTTCGGCTTGCGCCCTTCGACAGAACTCTCATTTCCGGAATTCCACCTTATATATGGACAAACTAAACGAGTATTTACAGCGGCTTCTCTCGTCGTGCAGTGAAGAGCTTCGCCTCGAGCCGGACAAAAACCCTTACCTCGTTTCGCATGGCGGAACGACCGATGTGGCCAATGTGCCGCTGCTCGGCACCCAGATCGGCTCGATGATCTTTCCCCTGATCCCGGCTGAGGCTAAATCGGCCTTGCCGAATAGGCCCGAGATCGAGTTTGTGCATCCGAATAACCTGGGTAATTTCAATTTCACGGTTCAAAAATCGCCTGCAGGATTTGTAGTAACTATCCGTCCGATGATCGGCGATTCCGGTGGATTTGCACCCGCTCCTAAACCTCTTCCCGACTCGCCGCCGGTTATTAAATATCCGGAGCCAACCGCCCCGGCGGAAGTCACGTACACCGCGAGTTCGTATGAATTCGAGAGCACGTCTGCCGCATATGACCTGAGCGTTGATGAATCTGTCAATAACGCGACGCTTTCGGACCTTCTTTTCGAGGAGAAATCAACCGCCGAGGAATACGTGCCCGCAAGCGAGGATCCGCTCGATCTGATCTCATCAAATGATCCTGTATATCAGACAGTCTTCTCTTCAACGGCTGAATACGAACCGCCTGGCCGTCGCGACGACCAGTCATTTGGCGAATATCAGCCGCCACCGCCAGTCGTGGAAAACACCTTTATGAATACCTCGCCCGTACCTGAGCCCGCACCCGCTCCGCCACCGGCATATTCGCCGCCCCCGCCGGCATATACACCTCAGCCCCCGCCGCCTGCCGAGCCCGCGTATGTTCCCGCACAAGCGAATCCACGCGAAGCCGCAATGATGGATTCGCTATTCGCCAAAATGGCCGAAATGGGAGCTTCGGACTTGCATCTCTCCACCAGCATGCCGCCGTTGGTCCGGGCCGATGGTAAGATCAAGCCGCTCGAGGGCAGCCAGGAGCCGCTAACAGCCGAAGCAATGCGGTCGCTGCTTACCTCGATCATGCCGCCGAAGAACCAGGAAGAATTTGCCACGAGGCACGATACTGACTTTGCGTACGAGATCCCGGGGCTGGCCAGGTTCCGCTGCAACATCTTTCTGGACCGCAAAGGTATGGGTGGTGTTTTTCGAATTATCCCGACGAAGATCCTCACCGCCGAGCAGCTTGGTCTTTCAAAGGCCATCATGGACCTTTGTTCCCTATCCAAAGGCCTCGTGGTTGTCACCGGCCCGACAGGTTCGGGCAAATCCACTACGCTTTGCGCTATGGTCGATTCGATCAACAAATCGCGTGAAGACCATATAATTACAATCGAAGACCCGATCGAATTTGTCCACGACAATCAGAAATGCCTGGTCAATCAGCGTGAGGTGCATAACCACACCGACTCGTTCAAAGACGCGTTGAGGGCAGCCCTTCGCGAAGATCCTGACATCCTGCTCGTCGGCGAAATGCGTGATCTCGAAACGATCTCGATCGCTATCGAAACCGCCGAAACGGGCCACCTGGTTTTTGGAACGCTTCATACCACGACCGCCCCGTCTACTGTCGATCGCATAATCGACCAATTCCCTGCCGACCGTCAGCAGCAGATCCGCGTGATGCTCTCAGAATCGCTAAAAGGCGTCATCGCCCAGACCCTACTCCCGAAAAAAGGCGGCGGCCGTGTCGCGGCCCTCGAAGTTCTGATCGTTACTCCCGCGATCTCCAACCTGATCCGTGAGGGCAAGACCTTCCAGATACCCTCAGCGATGCAGACCGGCAAAAATCATGGAATGGTCATGCTAAATGATGCACTCTTTGCCCATGTGCAAAACGGCACTGTCGAACCGCGAGACGCTTATGTAAAAGCCGTCGACAAAACCGGCTTCGAAACAATGCTAACCCGCGGCGGCTTTTCACTCTAAGACGTTTTCCACACATGAGAAGACTGGCTGCCTGAAAGGGCGGCCATTTTCGTGGTCAGTGGTCAGCAAGAGTAATGTTTCATAAATTACGATCACTAATCCACTAATTACGATTTACTATTCACGATTCACGATTTACCACTTACCAATTTCCACTTTCAGGTCGCACACTTTCTGCCTCACCCCCCGCTTTTTGTACCAGGCCCCGGCCAGCGAAATTACTGTAACCTATTGTGTATTCACAATAGTTGCAGACTTTCTGTTCCACACGTTTGGGGAGTGTGGAGCGTAACAAATTGTATTACAACAGTGGGCAGTTGTCGGTGGTAAGTGGTTAGTGGTCCAACCTGAAACTTGGAACTTGGAACCTTGACCACCACAGCCAATTCCTAAACCCAAAAACATAAACCACATTTTCAAAGATCAAATGTCTAAGATTCAAACTCAAAGGCCGCTCACGAAACTGGCTAACTTTTTTCCGGGGCGCGATGGAATACCAAATGTCGCATTTGTCACGTTTGACGTAAAAGTCGTTTGGCGTATTTGTCCCAGAAAAAAGTGGCTGGAACAGAATCAGGTACGAGCGAGCGACGGAGGGTCGATCAATGACATCAGGACTTAGGCAAGAACAGAGGAATTTGCACGGATCGGAGAGGGCTCTTGCAGGTGAGGGTCGCTGCGAAACTTCGAATATTCTGGAATGGCAACCAGTATACTGTCTTTTTTTACCGTTTACTGGTTCGTATTTCACAATGAACGGTATAGGGTATTGATTTCTCTCCGGGATGGGAGTAGGCTTTAACAGAGGCATTCTTGTAAAGTATGCCAACAGGAGGACAATTTTATGGAACATACGGCACACGAAAATCATTCGCACGCCCACGGCGTTGATTGCGGGCATACGCAAATTAAACACGGAAATCACACGGATTTTCTGCACGACGGGCGTCTGCATGCCGCGCATGAGGGACATTTCGACGAGTGCTCGTTGGAAGTATCAGGCGAGAACCCTGCTGAATGCAACGAAATCGCCTGTTCGTGCGGCGGCAGTCACGCCGACTGCTCGCACGAGCAGATTCCACATGGAGATCACGCGGACTTTCTAATCGACGGCAGGCTGCATCACGCCCACAACGGTCACTGTGACGACCACGGCGCAGTTTACGTGGTTTGACCGTCTCACAGCGTTAATCAGTACATGAAAGCGAATCAGCGGACCCGCTGGTTCGCTTTTTCTAACTTTCGACCGAGTCTGGGAAAATAACCCTGCGAACATGTGTTTCTCTTTCCAACCATTGGTCTAAAACATCAAGCTGTAGGAACCCTTTGCAAACACGGTCCTGCTTTGCCGGAACGTGCCCGGCCGGCGGACCCGGTCAATCGGATCGACGCCATTGTAGAGCTGGTCACCGTAGCCGATGTACAGACCCCGGCCAGGGCTTGGTGTAAACCCGTAAAGAAAACTCAATCCCATGCGACGGAGGGCGGTGTCGTATTCCACGATCGAGCGTACCGAATTGAAGCGATTAAACTGATAGATGGTGCGGTTACGAAAAATGTCTTGATCAAAGAGTTGGAAGCTATCCGTCCGGCTTTTCAAGCTGCTCTTTGTCCAACTGAATTCCGAGTTTAACTTTGTAGACGGTTTCACAGTGGCTGCGAGACGATGACTAAAAAGCTTGCCGACCTCAATTCTCGCCGGATCGAAATTAGCGTCAGTGCCGATTTCAATCGAGCCTGACGTGGCGAATCTCTTGAACGAATCAAATCCCCATCGAACATTGTAAGAGCCCGAACGCAAGCCGACATCCCGAAAGTTATCCTTTCGAGTGGAGATAAACGAATAGATAGAGATGCCGCGGCTGAGTGTAATGTCCACTCCGGGATCGAAAAACGATTCGTCGAGTTTCTTGTCTTCGTTCCAAAACCCGAGCGACACGACGAAGGGCCGCACTCTCACCCACCAGCTTTTTTCTTTCGGTCGAAATGATCTGCCGACAACCGTATACAGGCGGTCATATCCGGTACGCCGTATGAACCCGGCTTGCGCCCGAAAGTTGCGGGCAAAGTGTGAGTCGGTCACGATCACGTCCCATTTCCCGTCGTTGTAGTTGTAAGCGAAGTATACTCCGCCGCCGCTGCGTTTCGTTCCGTCCAGATCCGTTGTCTTCGAGTATGAAA
>JBGTCF010000148.1:0-9740 GCA_041748975.1 Pyrinomonadaceae bacterium | reverse complement strand
GCGGCCGCTCTGCTATCACCGTCAAACTTAAGCGCGAAATTGCCTCCGACGACATTCGTGACAGAAACGGCTGTGAGGATCTCGTCGCAGGCAACGAGCGAAGGGACAGAATCGGCGTGAAGAAACCACAAAACTTCTCCGGTCGCGGCGAGTGCCCCGGCGTGCATCTGAATTCCACGACCCCGTTCGCTTCTGATCAATCTCGCGCCCCCGGCTTCCGCCAATTCGCAGGTTCGGTCGGTACTGCCTCCATCCGACACTATGATCTCGAATGACCCCTTTAATGACTGAAGCTTTTTCAGAGTTCCGGCGATCTCTGATTCCTCGTTGAGTGTCGGAATGATGATCGAGATCTCAACGCCCATTCGTTTCGTCTATCTG
Source organism: Pyrinomonadaceae bacterium (assembly GCA_041748975.1). Classification (GTDB taxonomy): domain Bacteria; phylum Acidobacteriota; class Blastocatellia; order Pyrinomonadales; family Pyrinomonadaceae; genus OLB17. Next base: position 9,359 of record JBGTCF010000148.1, on the reverse strand, counting down.
CAGGGGTTCCCAACTCGGCTGCTGCTGAGCAAATGGCATCTCGATCAGCGGCAAAAGTGCAGTTTTTTCAGGCAGGCGAAATGCGGGCACACCGATCGTCACTCCCTCATGGACATCAATATCGCGATATGTACCGTGCAGTTTGTCCCATATTGTTAGGCCGCTGGACCAGTTCGAATCGGTTTCGGATCTCACCGCCGAATGGTGTATGCCGTGCATGCGGGGCGTCACTATCACATTGCATAAAAGCCTCTCAGCCGCATACGGCAGCCTCAAATTGGAGTGATGAAAAATAACCGCAGGCAAAAGGAATCTCTGCCAAACCCGCAGCGAGTCCCGTGAAACACCAATGACCATAATTTGGGCTGCCCGCCACGCGACCGAGATCGCAATCTCGCCAAAATGAAATCTAAATGCAGTCGATGCGTCGAGGTCAAGGTCGATGTGGTGAACCACATGAAAACGCCAGAGAATCGGGACCTTATGTGTAAAAACGTGCCATAGATAAAGTGTATAATCCAGCAGAATTACAGCAGCGACGGCCTCAAGCCATTTCGGAAGCCGCCATATTTTTAAAACGCCTATGCCCTTGTGTTCTACCAGCGACGCGGCCCTATCGGCGACCGGCTTTTCAAGAAAGTAAAGAGCCGTTCCAGCGGTTGCAGCTACAGCTAAATTCCTGACCGTTCTTAGAGGCTTCGATTCGACAGACGGCCGAAGCGGTCTCTTCTTTTCCAAAGCGTACACGGCAGCCAGAGCACCGGCGGCTAACGGAAAAGCCAAAATTCGAAGGAACTTACCCATAAATGATCAACTCACCTAGACCGAAACAGCTCCTCCGCACGATGACCCGGAACCAGCAGTACAGCCGAAGCAATGATCGGCTGTTTCGATGCGCCGATTTTCCAGGACAGAAATGTCTAAATCGAAAATAGTCCCTGCGTCGTCAGGTGCTACCGGAATATCAAGCATCTGATTAAAATCACAATCAAACAAACGTCCGCGCCAATCCACGCTTATCATGCTTCGACACATTAGGCCCGGCAAAGTTGCAGGATTAAAAGCATTTACGAGTTTGGCCATATAGCTCGCCTCATTGCCAGACCTACGGAGCCAGTCAAGGTAACGTGCGATCGGCATATTCGTGATCGTAAAGAGACTGTTGAAAACAATGCCGAAGCGATCTGACAGTTCACGTTTGAAATCAGCCTCGATCGAGGATTGTTCGGGAGGCAGAAAGGCGCCGACAGGGTTATAGACCAGATTGAGCACAAGGCTCGGATCTCGGCCATAGCCCACGGCATTTAACCTCACTAACGCTTCGATCGACTTGTCAAAAACACCCCTTCCACGCTGGGCGTCGGTCTGTTTCTCCTGAAAGTAGGGAAGGCTGCAGATGACCTCGACCTCATTTGCCGCAAAAAACTCGGGCAGGTTCTGCTGGCCTTCTTCGAAAATGACTGTCAGGTTATGACGGTCGATCACCCTGGCGCCAGTCGTTCTGGCCTCTTCAACGAGATAGCGAAAGTCAGGAATGAGTTCAGGGGCTCCGCCAGTAATATCGAGAATTGGGATACTGTGTGTCCGTAGCACGTTAAGGCAGGCATCGACCACCGTTCGAGACATTATCTCGGTCCGTTTCGGCCCCGCATCGACGTGACAATGTTTGCATGCCTGATTGCATAGCTTGCCGACGTTGACCTGAAGCGTTTCCACACCTTCGGCATGCAGCCCCCGCGGGCCGATCAGCTCTCTAAATCCGAAGGACAGATCGGGTACGGCCGGTCTTCCATTTCTTGTAATTTGGATCGTTCCAGTGTCCATTAAAGTCATAGATAATTTACATCGAAACTTTATCGTGTGCATTATGCGACTGTATGCCATGTATCAGGCTAGCACCACCGCGGATCGCCGAGGCCAGATGAATCGCCTCTGTCATTTGGTCCATATTAGATCCGTTTTCAAGGCATGAATTTGTAAATGCGTCGATGCAATACGGACACTGGACCGTTACAGCGACAGCGAGCCCGATCAATGCTTTTTCACGTTTTGGCAGCGCCCCGTCCTCCTGACACGCCTGGTACCAAGCGAGAAATTTCTCAAACAATTCCGGCTTATACTTTGAAATGTCGCCAAATCTTTTCAGATCCTCTTCGTTATAATAATGCATATTTTCGTGATCTCCGGCGTCCCGGCCCCTGTTTTGAGCCGAATTCTTAAAACTCACCTGCCGCCCAATATGCTATTCCAGCCAGTAAGGCGGCACAAGGCAGCGTGATCACCCACGCAAGCACGATGCTAATAACGACGCCCGGATTGGCTTTTCCGGTAACCAGGCCTACACCGAAGAGTGAACCGACGGAGACGTGGGTTGTTGAGACCGGAAAACCGAATACACTCGCAAGAATAACCAGCATTCCGGTTCCCGCGTTTGCAGAGAATGCCTGCCCCGCGTTCATCGTCATTATCTCATTGCTCATCTTCTCCGCCACCTTCCTTGCGTTCAGCCAGCCCCCAACAGCCATTGCCCCGCCGATAAGGACCCAGCCAAACTTTAAATTGGCTGTTTGGGCGGCCAGAAGCAGTGCGGCGATCTTAGGGGTATCGTTAAGCCCGCGTGCAAAGCTGACAGTTCCGGCACTAAGGAAATGACCGCGGTCGATCAGCTTCTGAAATGAGATACCTAATAGATTGCCTTCGTATCTGTCGATGCAATTCATGGTGCTGTCGACAGCAACCGTCAGATTTGGTTCGTCCGACCGAAAGGCTAATGAGCTGCCGCCCACGGTGATCGGGACATACTCGTTGCCTATGCAGACGCACGTTTCGCTTGTAATACCGGTCCGCAGGCGATAAAAATGAGCGATGCTGTAGATCCCGGCGGCGACGATCACGGCAAGGAACGGACTGAGGAGCAATGGCATTACGAAGCTGGTCTGCAACGCGGCTATATTCACTTGTCCGCCGACGGCAACAAACCCGGCACCAAGAATAGCTCCCGTCAGGCCGTGGGTCGTTGAGATGGGAAACCCTACCAGCGTTGCGATACCTACCGTCGCCGCTGCACCGACGGCCACAGCCAGCAAAAAATGTTCTGCTCCCGCCAGGTTTTCGGGAACAATTCTTTTTCCCGAAAACTGCTGAAGCAGGCCATTTGCCAGGATGAATGAGAAGGCCGAACCCAACGCAGTGGTAGCCGTCGCCCAGATCAACGAGACTCTATACGATGCGGTCTTGCTTCCGTATATAGAGGCTACTCCCTTGAAATTGTCGTTGGCGCCATTCGCATACCCAAGGAAAACCACCATTACGAATAAAAGGAGCGAGATCATTAACAACAGACGCCGCCGTCGTCACAATCATTACCTGAAAGATATGTCGCGTCGTAATCCAGCCCTTTTGTTTCTCGCGGATGACGTTTACCGGAGCGCCCGCAATCAAACTTACCGGCGTCCTCAATATTTACTTTGTCGATAGGCTCGATTGGTATGATCTGCGACGCATACGGTTCTTTTCGATAGATTTGAAACGTCTTGTCGCAAACCGCCATGCGCGAACCGCGTTCAAGAACGTGGCCATCGTCATCTATCACTTTTTTCCACGGCCCCTTGTAAATAACGGCTTGGTTTCGTTCCCAGCAGTCACCTTCTTTGCCTTTAAAGGCAACAAGCGTTACAGAACGAAACTCGATTCCCTCAACGACACGCCATGGATTATCGTCGCGCTTTACGATCTCGATACCATAAAAGCCTGCCTTTTCAAACGCTTCGATCAGAAGGTCCTCGCGAAATGCGCCAGAAACGCAGCCAGACCACAATTCAGGGTCCCGCTGCAGATGTTCGGGCACATCTTCGTCCGAAACGATATCGGAGATCGCAGCCCGGCCACCTCGTTTCAGCACCCTGAACATCTCGCGGAACATCTGCTCTTTATCCTCCGGCCTTACCAGATTCAGAACGCAGTTGGAAAGTATCAGATCGACTGATCCGTCGGGGATCATCGGTTTTTCAGAACTGGCCGCTGCCTTAAATGCCTCAAAGGATTCGATTCCTTCCGCAGTACTGATAGGGTTTTCAGCCAGGTACTCGTTGACAAGATCGAGATCAAGTTTCAGATCCTGAATTCGTCCATAACGGAATTGGACATTCGCGAATCCGATCCTGGACGCCATTTCTTCCCGGTATTTACGGGCGAGTGCGAGCATTTCCTGGTTAGTGTCGACACCGATCACCCGGCCGGATTCGCCCGCGATCTGGGCCGCGATGTAACAGATCTTGCCGCCCCCTGACCCAAGGTCGAGAACCGTATCACCGACCCGGACAAAGCTCGACGGATCGCCGCAGCCGTAATCGCGTTCGACGATCTCATCAGGTAGGATCTTAAGATACTCGGGGTTGTAATTGACCGGGCAACACAGTGCTTCTTCGCGTTCTCGCGATGCCGCTGCGTAACGAGTTTTTACTGCTGCTTCGATATCATGCATATTCTGGTTCGAAATCTATTTATCGGCCCCGATTGTCTACCAATTGACCGGTTTAGACTTCCTCCGCAAGTTGCAACTCACATCGGAATAAGGCCAGTTTGTATCCGAATTATTCCCTTTCAGGGAATTTATTTTTCAAAAAGTATTCTGCCTCGGGAATAATTGAGAGTAACTTTCGCATTTATAATTAAGCCAATACTAAGAGTAAGGGACGACTATGAAAATAACACTTGTTTCTATGATATTTGTAGCTTTTGCTGTCTTTATTTCGGCGTGCGCCTCGGGTTCGGCGACGAACGTCGACCGGACGGTGGAAACTTCCGATCCGGTTTCGTCAACCCAAAAGACCGTTACCGAAAGTGACGCGGCAAAGAACGCTCTTAATGTGGGGGCGACAATGCCTGCATTCTCGCTAAAGGACATTGACGGAAAGATCGTTTCAAGCGATGAACTCCTCAAGAAGGGCAATCTCGTGGTTGTGTTCTATCGGGGTGCATGGTGCCCTGTTTGCAATCTTTACCTGAACAAACTCCAGAAGAATGCCGGAAAGATCAAGGAAGCAGGCGGAAATTTAGTTGCGATCTCGGTTGAGAATCCGGACAAGTCGTCGGGCGTGGCCCAGAAAAACGAACTAGGGTTTACGGTTTTAAGCGACCCAAAACTTGAAACCGCACGAAAGTTTGGCATCGTTTATGACCTGGCAAAACAAACCGACGAAACCTATAAATCAAAAGGATTGGACGTCGCAAAAAACAACGAAATGGACAAGGCGGAGCTGCCGCTCGGAGCGACCTACATCATCGACAAATCAGGCAAAATTGTATACGCCTTCCTCGACACAGATTACAAAAAACGTGCCCAGCCAGAGGTGATCATCGAGAACCTTCAAAGTATCGGCAAACCCTCTAAATGATTCAGTATTCGACATCCCAGAGAAAACCGAGCCGTGTTAAGTCTAAATAAACCAAATAGGAGAAAAATGTGTCATTTATAATTCATACAATTGAAAGTGCCCCGACGAAATCGGGTGAAGTGTTGGATCAAGTTAAATCAAAATTAGGATTCGTTCCAAATTTGATGGGTGTTTTTGCGGAATCGCCGGAAATACTTCAAGCGTATTTGGCACTGGGCGACCTCGTCGATCAGACGACCTTGACGCCCCTTGAAAGGCAGATCGCGTTTATTGGAGCCAGCGTTACCAACAGTTGTGATTACTGCGTCGCCGCGCATACGGCGATCTCAGGGATGCAGAAACTGCCGAGTGATGTGATCCAGTCGGTTCGAGAAGGTCAACCGATCGCCGATGCCAAACTTGAAGCTTTCAGAAAGTTTGTCCAAATCATCACCGATCAGCGCGGAAATGTTTCCGAAGTAGAAAAGGCCGCCTTTCTCGAAGCCGGATATACAAAGCAGAATATTTTGGAAGTCATTTTGGTTATCGGAATGAAGACGCTTTCAAATTATACCAATCATATCGGCGAGACGCCGCTTGATAACGCCTTTGAGGCAGCCAAATGGAGCCAATCTGCTGCCTAAGATTCTCTTCGTGGGATCAATTGAAACAAATAATGAATGGCGTTATACGTTGCTCACCTTTAGAGCGTCCAATAGTTTGCGGGCCGCGTTCAGGTTATCGGTTTCCGGCAGATCGGAAACTAAGAACACAGCAGATCGGCCGCTATAGAAGCTCGCGACCTGAAGGCCGTTCTCTCTTTCGGAAACAATCGAGTCTGACGGACTTCCTTGAGGATCGCCGATCGCCCCCGACTTATCGACAAATACCGATACGAGGTGACCGTTTGTCTTCAAAATAACATGCGACAATAATTTTCCATCATAAACACAGTCGTGCGCGTGAAGCACTTCGACATTACCGCCAAAATATTCTTCCACTGGCGGCGCAACGGCGGCGGCCACGGCGGCACCGGCCTCATCGATGGCGACGGAATGTGCTTCCCAAAGTTCTTGTTTTTCAATCGCGCAGTGTTTATGATTACCTACAGCCTGAAGAGATACTTGAGCTAAGAAACTAGCTATCGAACCCTGATAGCCCGCTATTTCGGCATTGCCGCCCCCAAACCTGAGAAGCACAAAGCTGAACATGCCGACAATCAGCGCCAAGGACATAAGAGGTACAAGCATCCTTGGCGAAATCAGACCCCCGAACCATCCTATGTTTTTTAGGGCCGCATCTTTGAGCTCTAACTCAAGCCGGTTCGCGAAAATTGGATCAATCGCAAATTCGTCTGAGCTGAGGACTGCTGTACGCAGCTGATGACGGAGAGCTCGCCTGTCGGCGAAATCCTGGCGACATTTTCGACAATCTTCGAGATGTTGAAACACCTGGATATTCGTTTCAACGAGCAACTCGTCACTCAAATAGGCGTCCGATATTTCACGGAAATCTTTACAATGCATTTTCTTTACCTCTTTTCCATTAACTCGCCGCAGCTTCCCGGCCATCCCCAAATCCGTAATTTCGTGCGTATTCAGCCAATTCTTGCCGCAATACCTTTCGTCCTCGAGACAGTCGGGACATAACCGTCCCGATAGGTACGTCCAACATAAATGCGATCTCTTTATAAGAAAACTCCTCAACATCTGACAGGACAAGGACCGCACGATACGGATCCGGAACCCGCTTAAGGGCTCCTATCACTTCCTCGTCCGTAATTTGCTCGGGTATAGACGGTTCGAAGGGGATCGTCTCTGCCAATCTGTCTTCCGGATCATCGACCAGTTTCATGCGGCCCATCTTCTGCAGTCTCTTTGCATTGAGGTTGTGCATGATCTTCATCATCCATGCGCGACAATTCGTACCCAGTTCATATCCGTGGAAAGACCTCAAAGCTTGGAACATTGTTTCCTGGACCAAATCCTCAGCCTCAGCAGGATCTCTCGTCAACCACATGGCGACGCGGTAGAGGTCCTTTAGAAACGGCGATGCCTCTCTTTGGAAGGTTTCCCACTTTTCTTCCCGTGTATCCAGCCGCTTCAATTTAAACATTTGCAATTTCCGTTAAGGTTAAAAATCCTCTCCACATTCGAAATATCTGATTATGCCGGAATTATTCCCGGCGGGACGATTTTTTCGGATCGAGGGGAATAATATTGCTCGGAATTTGTATTTCTACTTCGAACGCCCAAAAAACGAGGTTAGTTCAACGAATCCAATTCAACCAGGAGAAATACTTTATATGAACTTCAATAAATATCTTACAGGCGGCGTAACACTCGCCCTGCTGCTGACGGTCTCATCGGTAACCATGTTGGCCACAACGTTAAACTTCGATCAAGGCTCCACTGCCTCAATCGTCAGAGCGAAGCCGAAAGTCGTCGTTATCAAAGCCGACTGGTGCAGCGCATGTCAGAAAGTCGACCCGATCATGATGGGACTGATGAAAGAATACGGTGACAAGCTGGAATTTGTGATTTTTGACGTTTCAAATGATGAAACAACCGCCGCTGCGGCCCAGCGAGCAAAGACGCTCGGGCTCGGGTCTTTTTTCGAAGCGAACAAGAAAATGACATCCACAGTCGCCGTTTTCAAGGGGAAGAAATCGGTTTTTAAGACGTCCAAGAATTTCAATCGTGACGACTACGTTTCCGCATTTGACAAGGCTATTAAATAGCCCTTGAGCATTTACCGGAAGGTGGGGACTTTCCGGTAACAACGAGGGGGTGGCATGTTAGCCGGACGGGCCTGCTACTCCTGCCATCCTCCCTTCTTTAACCCAGATCACGCTTAGGAACAGCCACAAATGCACGAATTTTTATCATAGAATACGTGAACTTAAACAAACTGACTCGCTGTTTCTCTAATTGTATTCGGGTATTCGTGGCTATTTTCTAACGGTTAATCCGGGTTAACTCCAACATTATGGAAAACTTCGTCAGCAATTTGAATACGTATCTAGCCGACAGTTCGTTACTGGCATTCCCGGCGGCATTTGTAGCGGGATTGTTGATCAGCTTCACGCCGTGCGTCTATCCGATCATTCCGATCCAACTCGGTTTCATCGGGGGACAGACAGCAGTCAACTCTGAGGATGAAGTAAATGGGGCTAAATTCAGCCTCCGCGGATTCAGATTATCTATTTTGTTTGTGTTCGGAATGGCGATCGTTTATGCCGCTCTGGGAGCTTTTGCGGCCCTGACCGGCACCTTGTTCGGATCGTGGGCCTCGAGCCCATGGACATATATTATCGTGGGCAATGTGATTCTGCTTCTGGCTTTGTCGATGTTTGATGTCTTTCAGATCCAGGCTCCCCAATTCTTAATGAAGCTACACCCCAAAAAGGGAGGAAATGGTTACGTGTCGGCAGTTCTGGTCGGCGCCGTTTCCGGACTCGTGGTTGGTCCATGTACAGCACCGGCTTTGGGAGCAACCCTGGCGTATGTGGGAACTCAGGGCAATGTTTTGTTTGGGACTATGGTCCTCTTTGTATTTGCCCTAGGGATGGGCTCGTTAATGATCGTTTTAGGAACTTTTAGCGGTGCAATGTCGATGCTGCCTCGCTCCGGCGGTTGGATGGTAAAGGTGAAGATAGCGTTCGGCATCATTATGTTGGTTATTGCCCAATACCTGTTTGTTCAGGCAGGCATGAGATTTATTTGAGGTGAATTATGAATTTTGTTTCACAGCATCCAGGTAGAGTTATAACTATTTCTTTGATATTCGCTATAACCGCGATTCTTTTTACCGCTTGCGGCGTTACAACTGAAACGGGAAGCGTCTCGCCCGCAACCCAGCCGCAGGAAGCTAAGCGGGGCACAGCCATCGGACAGTTGGCTCCGGACTTTGAGATCGCTAAGAACGAAGGCGGAAACATCTCATTCAGCGATTTAAAGGGAAACCCAGCTGTGTTGGTCTTTT
>JBGTCF010000147.1:0-6382 GCA_041748975.1 Pyrinomonadaceae bacterium | reverse complement strand
ATCAAAAAACGATTTTCAGGAGGTCCGTCGTTAATAACAAGATATTGTGCTATCGGGCAATCAGCATACAACGATTTGCGGTAAAACGCCAGCCCTCATAGGACAATTACCGGAATTTATTACGAAAATTTCCGATCCATTCTTTGACCCTGCTTGCTGACGACTTTCCATCGTCATCCAGATTACGCATCTGGCTGCGAAGCGACCACAGCGCGAGTCCGCACACGGTTGCCCATTGCGTCCCCTTTACCTCGTCCGCCAACCCGCCGAAATAGGCAGGCTCCGTATATCCGACGCGTGTCGGAGCGTCAAACACCTGCTCAGCGATCTCAGGAAGGCCGCGGACCATGGAACCGCCGCCGGTTAAAAACACCCCGCCGGAGATGTGTGCCCGTGAAGCATGCGCCTCTCTCGCTACGTGCTGCATCAGCTCCACCGCCCGCGGCTGCATGATGTCGCAAAGAATTTCTTTGGACAATTCGCGGGTCTCGCCTCGCCCGAAGGGGACGATCTCGACAATATCCTGACGCTCTTCGTCGCCAAGGAGAAACGACGCCACGCATCCCCACTTATGCTTGATCTTCCCGGCTTCGGGTATTGATACCCGCAACCCCGTTGCTATGTCTTTTGTGAACAACATGCTTCCAAAAGGAAATACGGCCGAATGTTGAACGGCTCCTCTGCCAAATATCATCAGGCTTGTGATCTCAGCACCCATGTTCACAACTGCACAGCCATATTCCTTGTCATCGTCAGTAAGTACGCTTTCAGCCGCGGCAAGCGGTTCGAGCACAAGCTGCTCGACGTCAATGCCGGCCCGCGCCACCGCCTTTACCAAATTCTGTCGCGCGGCGCTCGGACTGGTAACAACGTGTACCAGAGCCTCGAGCCTCGATCCGCTCATTCCTGTAGGCTCGGTAATACCATCCTGGCCATCAACGATGAATTCCTGAGGCAGCCTGCCGACGATCTCCCAGCCGGGTGTCAGAGGCATTGCACTGGCTGAGTCGATGGCGCGCTCAATATCCTCATCGGTGATCTCTTTTTCCGGTCCCGCAACGGCCACAACGCCGTTCTTGTTCTCGCCTCTAAGATGTTCGCCCGATAAATTGACCGTGGCGCCATCAACAGCCAGCCCGCTTACCCTTTCCGCCTCGCCTACAGCTTTGCGGATCGCCTCTGCAACCGATTCAGTAGAGGTGACTACGCCTCGCCGCAGCCCTTTGGATTCCACTTCGCCGATCCCCACAATATTCATCCGCCCATCCGGAGCGGGTTCGCCGATGACGCACCTTATCCGGCTCGTGCCGATATCCAATCCTACTGCTCGTATTTCGCTGTTCATATGAATAGATCAGAACTCAAGATACTGGATCACGGGATAAACGCCGGCAGCATCGATTGATTTGACACGATCCCCCTTTCCGGTAAGAGCTTCGATTGCCGTCTTCAAGCTTCGGCCGAAATGGTCCCTGGCGAGTGTAATTCCAACAACCCTTCCCGAATCTTCTACATGGGCAACAGGGATCCTTGGATTAGTAAGATCGACTTCCCTGACACGCTTCGAAAGGTCGAACTGCTGCCATTCTTCCATCATTTTTTTATACATTTTCAATCGAGCGAGATTATCCGTGATCGCACCCGTCGTCTTCGACTCGTCCCATCCCTGCAGGACGACGGGGAAATCGGCTTGCTCGCCCTTTACAGCCGTGAGCATAGTGCCTTCGCCATCAACGAGATATTTTCCCGAGGACAAACTGACGACTGCGGCGGGAGTACGTTCGGTAATATTCACTCGGATCCCCGACGGCAACGACCGCGAAACGGTGGCGGATTTTACAAACGGAAACTTTTCAAGCTTTTCTCGAATTTCGCCGAGATCCGCATTCCAGACGCCTGCCTTTGCCACCCCGGCCGTCACGATGCGTCGGATATCCTCCTCAGCCGTTCTTTCGATTCCGCGAATATCGACCTCCTTTAAGGTAAAAAATCCCGAGGCGGTAGCCGTTTGATATCCGGAAAAGACTATGAATGCGATCGCCGTACCCAGAGCGGCAATGATCACCAGGGGTACCACGAGGCGGCCAAGCACACGGGCCGCCGGTTGATTCCTGGTTCGAGATGCGATCGATCGACTCTTCAACCTGACCGTTGACTTGGATGTTGAGTTCGATTTTCGCTTCTTAGGCATAACAGGCCGTTTTTGCTCAGATTTTCGCTTTGCCATCTCTTATACATTCCACGATTTCGTCAGACAGACGTGTGATGCTGCCGGCTCCAAGCGTAATTACGAGGTCTCCCTCCCGAAGCAGTCCGCAAATCTTGTCAGTTGCCGACTCGATCGCCCCAATGAATGACACATCTTTGTGCCCGTATCTTTTTATATTTTCTGTAAGGATCTCCGCAGTGATCCCTTCGATCGGCTGTTCGCTCGCCGCATAAATATCCAGGATCATGAGAACGTCGGCGTTATTAAATGCGACGACAAAATCATCCATCAACTCTTTTGTACGCGAGTACCTATGTGGCTGAAAAACCACTACAGTCCGCCGGCCCGCGGCTCCGTTCTTGGCTGCTGAAAGTGTGGCCAGGATCTCGGTTGGATGATGTCCGTAATCGTCAACGACCATGATGCCATTAACTTCGCCTTTAATCTGAAATCGTCTATCGGCATTCTTGAAACCCGCAAATGCGCCAGCGATCTTATCAAAAGGAATACCAAGCTCGAGTGCGACGGCCGTTGCCGCAAGTGCGTTGTAAACATTATGTTTACCGGGAACCGGCAGCTTCACTTCGCCCAACAGCTCCGATCCGCGAGAAACGTTGAAAGTAGAACCGAATTCATCGTTATACCTAATATCACCCGCGGAAATATCAGCCTGGGCCGTCAGCCCGTATGTGACACGCCTTCTTTTTATCTTGGGTATTATCAATTGAACGTTTGGATCGTCCAGACAAATGATCGCGGCGCCATAGAATGGAACTTTGTTAACAAAATCGGTGAAGCATTGGACTACGTCATCCATCCCTTTGTACGATTCCATGTGTTCTTTATCGATATTAGTAACGACGGCTATCGTCGGGTACAGCATGAGAAAGGATCGATCGCTTTCGTCGGCCTCGGTCACAAACCAGTCGGAACTTCCCAATTTCGCGTTCGAGCCCAGAGTGTCTACCACACCTCCAACGATCGTAGTCGGATCAAATCCGGCGTCGCTCAAAAGCGTTGCGATCATCGAGGTCGTGGACGTTTTCCCATGAGTGCCCGAAACCGCCACTGCATAAGGTTTGAGTGTCATCAATTCGGCCAGCATTTCCGCACGCGGTATAACCGGTATGCCGTGCAGCTTTGCTTCCACAATCTCCGGATTGTCTTCTTTTACAGCAGACGAATACACAACAACTTCCGCGTCCTGAACATTCTGAGCGTCGTGGCCTTCGGCGATCCGAATTCCAAAGAGCGTTTCCAACCGGTCAGTATTCTTTGATTTGCGGGCATCCGACCCGGAAACTACAAAGCCGAGGTTACACAGGACCTCCGCGATACCGCTCATTCCAATTCCGCCTATACCGATGAAATGGATCTTCTTTACGTGACGAAACATATCTTTTATTTATCCCTAATAAGCGACTCGATCATGTCGACTGTCGCCGCCGCGGCATCCGGCCGGGCCATTCCCTTCGCGGCTTCACCATACGCTGCCAATTTCTTAGGTGATTCCATAAGTTCAATGATCTCGCGAGCAAGCGACTCTCCGGTTAGCTCGGATTGCAATATCATTCGACCCGCTCCGCCGGCGACCATGGCCTCGGCGTTCTTACGCTGGTGGTCGTCGGCGGCCGTGGGCAAAGGTATCATCAGCGTCGCCCGGCCTGCCGCCGTGACCTCGGCGCAAGTAGTTGCTCCAGCGCGGCTTATAATGAGGTCAGCGGTTTCGAATTCCGCGACCATGTTCGAAATGTACGGTATCACTTGCGCATTCTCCCACCCGTTCTCAGCATAAGCATTCTTCACCTTTTCAAACTGAGCGTCGCCCGTCTGATGTGTGATCTTTAGGTTCTCCTTTTTTTCCTTTAGAAAATGCAAGGCGTCGATCATCGCAGAATTTATCGCCCGAGCTCCCTGCGAACCTCCAAAAATAAGTATGTTCACCGGCGTAGACGGCAGACTCTTGCCAACTTCGAAGAACTCCTTTCTCACCGGATTACCGGTCACTACACCCTTATTGCCAAAGTATGGCCTGGCAGCTTCGAAAGTCAGCGCCGCTTTGTCCGCATATCGCGCGAGTCTGCGGTTGGTGAAACCAGGCAGGGCATTAGAATCCATTATAAGCGTCGGGATCTTCATCAAATGGGCAGTCAATACAACCGGGCCGGACACGTAACCGCCCGCACCTACAACCACGTCAGGAATAAAATCCTTAATTATCTTTCGCGCTTCCCAGAAGCTTCTAGGCAAAACCATCATTCCTTTTAACTTCCCGGCCACACCCACATTCTTCAATCCGGCGCTATTGATCATTGCCAGTTGAAAACCACTGTCGGGCACTATCCTCTTTTCCAAACCCCGTGCCGTTCCAACGAACAGCACTTCGGAGTCTGGATTCCGTTCGACGATCTCTTTTGCGATCGCGATACCAGGATAAATGTGGCCGCCGGTACCGCCGGCTGCGATCAAAATCTTCATTGGCCGTCCTCAAGCCGCAGACCGGCTTCTCCGTCCATAGGCACTTTCCGGTCTCTTGACCGGAGCCTTTAGCTGACGGCCGGAGAATTTGGAAATATTCAACAAAATACCGATCGCTATCAAACTAACGACAACCGACGACCCGCCATAAGAAATGAAAGGAAGCGGTATCCCCTTTGCCGGCAAGATTGAGATCACGACACTGATATTAAAGAGTGCCTGAACAATAAGGCCCGTAACAATTCCGATTGAAAGCAGCGTACCGAACCGATCGGGAGCCAAAACGGCGGCTCGGGCTCCACGCCAAAGGATCACCCCAAAGGCCGATACCACCGCCAGTGTACCGATCAGCCCGAATTCCTCCCCCACGACCGAGAAAATGAAATCGGAATAGGGATAGGGCAGATAAAAGAGTTTCTGCTGTCCCTTTGCGAACCCTTCACCAAAGACCCCACCTGAACCGATCGCGAATAGGGATTGGACGACCTGATATCCCTCGTCGCTCGCGTATTTGTACGGATCGAGAAATGCCATCATTCGAGCGACCCGCCATGGGGCGAAAAATATTGCTCCCGCCCCGATCAGAACCAGGGCCGCTGCAACGGAACCGATATGCATTAGACGTGCGCCGGCAGCAAAATAAACTGCGGAAAAGACCGCACATAGCACGATCGTTGTGCCCAGGTCCTTCTCGGCAAGTACCAGGCCTCCGAGCACGGCAAGGCCGGCGATGCAGGGAATAACAGTTCTCTTTAGATCCCCCATCGCGTCTTCGTTCTTTGTGAGCAAATATGCGAGATACACGGGCAACGCGATCTTAGCGAGTTCGGATGGCTGAAAGGAGAGGCCCGCAAACCTGATCCATCGCTGTGCTCCGTTAACCGGCGGAAACGCGAATACAGCAAACAAGAGGATGACTGTTACAGCTAAAATCGAATAGACAACGATGGGACGCTGAAAGATGTGATAATCGATCTGACTCACGACTCCCATTGCAAGCAGGCCCACAATGGTGAACGCTACCTGTTTATAAAAATAAATGTATTGGCTCGCATTGTCGGATTCCTGCAAGGAAATTATGGCTGACGCGCTGTAGACCATCATCGTCCCGAAAACAGCCAGGGCCGCGGTAATCCCAAACATTAGCCAGTCAATGCGATTCTCTTTGGTCATCTCGACGTCAAACTGCCTGTGCCTTGTTCATCAAACCGGCTACAGCCGATTTAAAAACCTCGCCCCTTTCTTCGTAACTGCGGAACATATCAAAACTTGCACATGCTGGTGCCAGCAAAACACTGTCGCCGCTTTCAGCCGCTTCGAAAGCTCGTTCGACCGCCTCCGGCACCGTCTCCGCCCGCACGATCTCGGTTGAGCCAGTCAATTGGGAAGCGATATTGTCGGCATCTTCGCCAATAATTATCAGCCTTCGAACCGAGCGTTCGATGAGATCCATTAGCGGTGAATACGGTGCATTTTTCCCACGGCCTCCGAGAATGAGCACTATCTTGCCGGTGCCTTCGCCCAATGCCGCCAATGCCTTAGCGGTGGCGTCAACCGACGTGGCTTTCGAATCGTTGTAAAAGTCGATACCGTCCACCCGGGCGACAAATTCCATACGATGCTCCACGCCCTCGAAGCTCCTGACGGTCTCACGCATGGATTCAGGCGAGGCCCCACAAGCCAAACCGGCGGCAA
>JBGTCF010000146.1:0-59770 GCA_041748975.1 Pyrinomonadaceae bacterium | reverse complement strand
GCATTGTAAGATTATCGCTTGTGGTCCGATAGCTCAGTCGGTAGAGCAAGTGGCTTTTAACCACTGGGTCGCAGGTTCGAGTCCTGCTCGGATCACCAATCTTTACAACAGTTAAGGCATCCTATCTGGGTGCCTTTTTCTTTTAAGTGCGCCAGGTGTGCGCCAAATTTTAAATCCCCGGGCTTTTGAGGGGTTATCCATATCTACATAGACTATTTTCATGCTATGCATATTTGTTTAGATCACCGCTTCTTTTCTCGGGTATGATCTTATCCGAAAGCTGTTTGAGGGTTTTCCACGACCGATGATACTTTTCGAGCCGCTCAAGATCCTTTGGACGAATATGATTGAGCCTTAGCAGGTTCATGTTGTCTTCGAGATCGGCGATCTTTACCTGCAGTGCGATCGGATTGGATGCAGCCCGGTCGATAAAATCTTCGTAGGGCTCACCGTCGGCTTTTGTCAGACACGCAACTGCCTCAAGAACCTCATTTGAGAATCCCACACCGGCGAGACGTCCGATGGTCCATTTGTCTTCAGGTTTGCTATCCTCGACAACATCGTGAAGGACGGCTGCGATCTTTGAATCTTCAGTTTCCATTCGCATCATCATCCTGAGAGGGTGCATTATGTACTCGCCGCCGGCTTTGTCGACTTGGCCTTTGTGAGCCTGGGCGGCGATCGCGATTGCGTCTTCTAACTTAGCAAACATTTTGAGAGGCAGTATTTCTGCGTTCTCGGTCTGGCTATTTGTCATTTGATTCGTAGTCCTCCTTAAAATAGGCGCTAAAAGGCCCAATGCTTACGGTGATACCTGGCGTCAAACCAAGTCTTACATAGCATTAGGCCTCTCATATTTCAGAATATATGAGAATCGATTTTTGCCAAAAGGCTTGAAAAAGAATTCTGGGTATCCAGGTAGAAGCTATTATGCGTACCTAGAAAACCTAGTTTCCCTTCTTATTCAGTTTCAAAGCCTCGGTTTGTGATTTTAGTGTTCGGAAATTGTCTAAGATCAGGCAGCCGCATTTAAGCGAATTTCATCGAGTAGTTCAACGATCTTCCCAGCTTCACCATCGGAGAATACGCCGTTTACGCCGTTTGGGTTGTAGTCGGTGTAAGGAGATTCATATAGCATCGCGGGATCCATCGCACCGTTTTTTGTGACGTAGTCGATTATCAGATTTACGAATTCGATCTGATTTGAATTGTATCGCTGGCCGTCGAGGAAGTCGGCGAAGACGAGCTTCGCTTCGTGGCGGTCGAGGCCGATCAGGCTGCGGATGAAAAGGCCGAGTTTTTCTTGCTTTCCGAACGCCTGTTCAAAATCTTCACGGGTTCCGAGTTCGCCGGATTCGAACAAGATTCGTTCTAATTCGCGAATGTCACTCGGCGTGATCTGTTTGTTTCGCTTGAGCTTTTGCAGAACGATATTGTTTTCTTCATTTTTAAGGAAGTGCAGGACTTTAGTCTTGTACCGCGTCAGACCGGTTGCAGACGGGCCGTAGACGATCTCGTCGGGAGAACTTAGTTCGTCCTCGAAGTCGGTGTAAATGATCTGCCGTTGTGTCGGGTCGATAAACTGGACCAGAAGCCGAATTTTCTTCCTAACCTGTTCGAGCGTCGGAACGGACACATCCCGCCAATATTCGTCCCGCTGAAGTTCCTGAATAAGCTCGATCTGCTCGTGCACCATCGGCAAATTGTCCTTTTCTTCGAGGCGGTTTGCGATCTCCATCACTTGATCACGTAATTTGTCGTAATCGCGGTGCGGACTGAGGATCGTCAGCATCAACTTGAACATCAGCAGGTCGAACCGTTTCGCCGTTTCGTCTTCGGAATCCAATTCGGTCGGGAGAGCGGCGACGATCTTCGTCAATTCATAATATTTTTCAGCATCGAGCTTTTCCCAGGCTTTTTGATCTCGAAACTTCTCGACCTCGCGGCGATGCGGACGCACTACGAAGTTCTCCATATTGATCGCCTCGATGGTCAATTGAAGAGTTTCAGTCAGAGTCTGATCCATTTTGGCGAGTTCGTCAGATCTTTCAGTCATTTGCCGGATCGTGTCGATTAGTTCGACCCGCTTGCCGAAGATCTTTGCCGTCAGCGAAGCCTGCGAGGCCGAATCGACCTCAGTCACACGCTGATTGAAATACTCGAAATTCTGACAGTAATCAAAAATGTAGAAAAACTCTTTATCTTGCCCGAGACCGAACAGATCTGGCCGCAACCGTGTTCCTCGCCCGATCATCTGCGTGAATTTTGTTTTGGACCTAACGGCTTTGAAAAATACGAGATTAACGATTTCTGGAATATCAATGCCCGTGTCTAGCATATCGATGGAAACCGCGATCTGAGGATTTTTCGATTCAGTCGAGAAATCGTCTAACAGCTTTTGAGCGTAAGTTGTTTTGTAGTCGATCGCAGCGGCAAACTGGCCTCTCAAATGAGGATAGTTTGCGTCAAATCGCTCGACGATCATGGCGGCATGGCGGCGGTTTTTTGCAAAGATTATTGTCTTGCCGAGTTTGTCGCCGCCTTCGACTTTGAGGCCGGCTTCCATCAGGAATTTGAGAACCTTGTCGACCGTGTCGCGGTTAAAAAGCCAGTTGTTGAGTGCGGCCGGATCAATGTGATCAGGCGCTTCGCCGTCTTCGTTCCACTCGATCTCGTCCCATTGGGTCTTTTCTTCTTCGGATAGGTTCTCGTAGCTAATCCCCTCGCGGATGAACCGAGTGGGCACGCTGATATTCACGGAAGGCACGAGGAACTTATCCGCGACCGCTTCGTCCAGGTCGTAAGCGTCGGTTGGAACGCCTGTTTGGAGGTCGAACATCTGATACGTGTTTTTATCGACCTCGCCCTTGGGCGTTGCTGTCAGACCAACAAGAAACGAATCAAAATACTCGAATATTGCCTTATATTTCTGATAGATCGAACGATGAGCTTCGTCAACGACCACAAGGTCAAAATAACCGATTCCGAAACGCCGTTCGTCGCCGTCCATTTCGTTGATGAGGTTCATCATCGTTGGATATGTACTTAGGAAGACACGGCTGCCGGTCGCACCGCGATCGTTTAGCAGATTTACCGGATTTGAGTTTGGCAGGTGCGCTTTGAACGCATTCGATGCTTGTTTCACGAGTGCCACTCGATCGGCGAGGAACAAAACGCGCTTTACCCAACCTGCACGCTGCAGCAGATCACAGAGAGCAATCACTGTACGGGTCTTACCGGCTCCGGTAACCATTACGAGCAAACCCTTTCGACGATTTGCCGTAAAATTCTCGGCCATTCGGGTGATAGCCCGGGTCTGGTAATGGCGTCCGACGATGTCGGTATTTATGTCATTATCACGAAGTGGCAGCCGCATTTCGCGGCGTTGGATCATCAGGTCGAGTTCGTCTCGGGTGTAAAATCCCTGGACCAGTCTCGGCGGATAGTTGGTGTCATCCCACAGGTGGATCTCATAGCCGTTCGTGTAGAAGATAACCGGACGACGGCCATATTTTGCCTCGATGCAATCGGCGTAGAGCTTTGCCTGCTGTTTGCCGACATAGGCATCAACTGCCGTCTTCTTTGCCTCGATAACAGCCAGTGGCTTGCCGTCGGCGCCGAAAAGGACGTAATCGACATACCCGACGCCTTCGTTATTCGGCATTCCGGCGACTTCGAGTTCGACGGTTACGTTTTGGCCGATCGTCCAGCCGGCTTCGGTTAGCAGCAGGTCGATTATGTGTTTGCGGGTGTCGGCCTCGGAGTAGTTGTGCGTATCCGGATGCTGCTCGTTTTTACGCTTGGCGGCAGCGACCTGTTTGCGGAGACGTTCGAGTTCAGCATCGATCGTTGGTTCGACGAGAGCTTGTTGTTTTTGCTTTTCGGCTTCCTCGGCGGCCTTTGCTTTTGTGTCTTCATAAACGGCCTTGAGCTGGTTGAATGTATTGACGGGGATCGACACCTGTCTGCCCGGGACATTTGCCTCTACAAACTCAACGCCGTCAAACTGCGAAGCGTCGCCCTGCGTGTAGCTGCGGGCCATCCAATAGAGGATGTGAAAGAGTTCGCGGACGGTCTGAACGGCGTCTCCGGTCGAAATAACCTTGTTAGAGTGAACGGCTTTGTTGCCGATATTCTTGATAAAGATCATTTTGGTAAACACGCCCGGCGGAGTGTTGTCCTTAAAACCGTTATCGAGAAGTTTAGTGCTTAGCTGATTGTCGTATGGCTGTGTCAGTTCTTCGTCATACGTGTAGATCCAATTAACGACAAGTTCAAGCGTCCGGCGCGCGTGAAAGCAGGCCGTGCCCGGATCGGTATTGGCCAGACTTTCGGCTTTAATGGCAGTCGAATAGATCTCCTGCCATTCATTTTTTAAGAATGCGAAGTTTGTGGGCATTTATAACCGCCAGTGCTCGAGTTTTCCTAATCAGTGTCGGGATTATTTCTTAGCCTTATTCACCGGCTTCTTTAGGGCCGGTTTCTTTGTAATCTTCGGCTTCGCTTTTTTGGCAGCTACCGGCTTAGTTGTATCCGAAGGTGGATCGGGCACAAACGACACCGATCCGAGCAATATCGGCGGATACGGCGATCGAGCCGTGACTATGGAAAGAAACTCTCGTGCTGCAGCATAAAGGATCGACGGAGCGTTTACCTGAACAAGAAGCACTCGCTGCTCCAGAGGGTAGTTGTCAGCAACGCGAAAAAAACCAGCGAAAGCTGCGTCGAAAGTATATGGAAAAGGCTCAACATCAGTTCCGCCTTTGATATCAAGAACCACGCGCCATTCGAGCGGTTCCTGTGGATCTTGCGCGTATTGAACAGACACTTGGACATTCGGCATTACCGTCTCGGGAGCGGCCGCAACCTGCCCAAATTCAAACCCTGTTTTCAAATGAAAATTCAGAGATTGAAGGAAATATTTCTTGATTGCTAACGGACTTTGTCCCATAGTCGTTTAAGCGTTTATCATGCGGCTAAAGCTAATTCTTGATTAGCGGCTGGTGCCGTTGACGGAACCTGCAGACCATACTCGTTTACTTCGATCCCCGGAGCCTCGTAAACACCGCCGATCGGTTGAAAAGCCGCTTGCATTCCGGCCCGCGTTTCAAAAGCTAGGACTCTTGAAGGAGGTTCGATAACTGAAACTTCTTTATGGATAAGTTCGGTGGTTAATCGAAGTCCGATCGTGTCCAGTATTGCTGCGACAGTGCTTATCAACGGATTGCCGGCATCCGACACCGCTCGGTATATATTTGCACGGTCAAGCTCAGTTGCCGCGGCAATCTTGGACATGCCTACCGCCTTCGCAACATCGCCAAGTGCCATCAGAAAAACGCGGATGTCCCCGTCAGCCATCGCAGCATTTAAATATTCGCTGGCCAATTCAGGATCTTTCAGAGCCTTAACCAAATAATCGTCGAAATCACGTACTCGTTCTTGTTTCTTTTTTGCCGCCACGTAGCTCCTTTACTCGTTTGCTTTCTTATAATCCTTCCAATATTCTTTGGCTTTTACGATATCTGCGTCCTGGGAATCTTTATCCCCGCCGCACAAAAGCAAAACAACCTCTTTACCGGACTGGGCGAAGTAAACCCGATATCCGGCCCCAACATCGACTCGAAATTCATACACACCACCCCCGACGGACCTGTGATCGCCAGGAAGATTAAGTTTGATCCGAGCAATCCTCGTAAGGATCGCAGCGTGAGCAACCTTGTCTCTCAGGCGACCTAACCACTTCGTAAATGGCTCTTTGCCTTCTGCCGTGACGTAGTACTGAACTTTCATCAATCATGATCACTTTAACTAAATGTAGCTTACATCCTACAATTTAGGCAAGTGAAAAGATGCCTCCTTCGTAGGTTTCGGTTGCACAATTCGTTAGGAATGCAAAGTTTGTTGCCATGCGTTTTCAGGTTCGAATCCTACCGAGGGCATACTCGTTTCAAATAGTTCGCCTTTGAATGCTCTATTCCGAATGGACGAAAACAAATTCTCTAGACTTGTCGTTCCGATTTCATATCGTTTCTTTATCGCGTAGATTCTATTAACGTTGTCGGCAAACTTTTGCTGAATCTCAAGAGGCGGCGTAATGAATCCAATCTTCTTCATAACATCCATTGGTGGTAGGTTTGGTATTGCCACTCCACGATTTGATGGAAAATACTTTCTCTTGAATTGAGAACTTCCGAAGATGTATGCAAACACAACTGTCTTCATTTTTTCTTGATCAAGGGAAACCTTGAGGAGTGCTTGGTTTATGATTCCAGGTTTTGCCCCGTCAGGAACTATTGAGAGTTTTCCGAGATATACTCCAGAACAGCTAATTATTATGTCATTTGGCTTGACGCTAAAGCCGATGAGTTCCTTGTACTTCTCTTCAGTGATGAAATACCGACCGAATGAATAATCATTATTAAGCGCGTGATATTGTTCGTATACCAAGTACCCCGAATCGACAAAAATTTCTTTTTTCAATGTACCGCCAAATGGTCCACGTTTTAAGGAGTTCTTACCCGGAAGAATTAGCTCGGGAAGAGTGCGAGTATCCCAACCTTTCGGATTCCTAACTGGGTCGCCGAACATTTCGAGGAAGACGGATTGGAGAAGCGTGTCGAGTTTTTGCAGGGCGCGGCGGCGTTTTTGGCGGAGAGCGTCCGCTTTATCCAAAACCTCCGCGATCCGCTTTTGCTCGCCCAACGGCGGCAACGGAATGCTCGTATCCTTCACAATCTTGTCGCTAACCGCTGGATAGCTCGCACCCGTTGCTTCTTTCGAGAGATGCGAAACGAAAGCGGGCGATTTTACCCAATGAAAGAGGTATCGGTCATCAAGGTGCAATTTTTGCGGTCTAAGAACGGTGAATCCCGTTGAAGCTATTTGATCGTTAAGACGGGGCGGCACCTGAGCGACAGCATTGAGATTAGGTCGGACAGTAGAAACTAATATGTCATGAGACTTAATTATTTGACGCGCACGGCTCGGGGCGTCATTGACGGGGATGACTGTCGTTCCTTCAATTTGCTTGCTATCTCGATTGATAGAGCTTATATCCACGTACTCAAAAGATGACGTCGTTTTTAGAGTGCTCGGATTGCATGTCGAAATAGCATCGACAATATTTCCGATTCGAACTAATGGGAAGTCAGAAATCATCCGATCATCGCCCTCAATGCTTTCAAATCCGCCTGAATCTCATTTTCCAATTGATCGAGTTCCGCTAATATCTGTGTCGGTGAAGCATGTTCGAACTCATCGTATTGAACTTCCTTATAGCGATTTATACTCAGATCGTAATCATTCGCGGCTATCTCAGATTTTGGAACGAGTAACGACTGATCCGTCCTTGAGCGTACAACTTCAGCAGCCCGATTGTGCCAGCGAGCTAGAATGTCCGGCAAATTGTTGGTTTCGTGCTTTGAGCCATCAAGCTCGCTGCGTTTGTCATCGAGCGAGAGGCCGTCGGCCTTCATGTCGTAGAACCAGACATTGTCCGTGCCGCCGGAATTAGTCTTCGTAAACAGCAGAATGGCGGTCGAGACACCGGCGTAGGGTTTGAAAACACCCGACGGCATCGAGATAATGCCGTCCAGTTTTTGCTCATCGACCAGAATTTGCCGCAGCGATTTATGAGCATTAGACGAACCGAACAAAACGCCGTCCGGCACAATGACCGCCGCACGTCCGCCGGTTTTGAGCAGCTTTAGAAACAACGCGAGAAAGAGCAGTTCGGTCTTTTTTGTCTTGACGACCTTTTGCAGGTCTTTTGCCGTTATGTCGGCATCGAGCGACCCGGCGAACGGCGGATTTGCGAGGATCAGCGAATACCGCGAATCGTCAGCCGAGTGTTCCTCTGCGAGAGAATCTTTGTAGCGGATATTCGGGTTGTCGATTCCGTGGAGCATCATATTCATACTCCCGATCCGCAGCATCGTATTATCAAAATCGAATCCGTTGAACAGCCGCTTATAGAAATGTTCCGTCAGCGCATTGTCCTGGAATATTTCCTTATGGTGATCGCGGAGGTATTCGTTCACCGCAACCAGGAAGCCACCAGTACCGCACGCCGGATCGCAAACAACATCCGTCGGCTTAGGAGCGACCATCTCGACCATCAGCTTGATGATATGCCGCGGCGTGCGAAACTGCCCGTTACGGCCCGCCGACGCGATCTTGCCAAGCATATACTCGTAAACATCGCCTTTGGTGTCGCGGTCGTCCATTGGGATCTGATCGATCAGATCGACAACCTTAGTCAACAGCCCAGCCGTTGGTATCGACAACCGCGCCTCCTTCATAAACGCCGCATACGTCGTCTCGTCGCCCGAAAAGGTCTTGATAAACGGAAACACACCATCAGCTACCGTCGAGAACATCTTGCCAGCCTCAAGATTCTTAAACCGCGACCATCGATAATCTTGTTGATCCGACCCAAATATGGGCTTTTCGATCTCACGCTTCAGAGAATTCGCCTTCTTTTCCTTCGCCGTATGGAGATCGTCGAGCCGCTTAATAAACAGCAGAAAAGTTACCTGCTCAATGACTTCAAGTGGATTGGATATTCCACCGGCCGCAAAGGCATTCCAAACAGCATCAACCTGAGCCTTGAGTTCGCCTGTGATCATATTAAGTGCTGGGTATTGTTCATTTACTGTAAAGCCCCGTTCCCATCGAAGGCCGGGACTATGCCCCGCAGGGTTGTATTTGGTAGGAGATTCTCGAGTTTCATTCGTGTCGCTCGTATGTGTGAAAGAACCAAAATGGTTACAGCAAACCAGGTATTGCGACTAAGGCTGTGATATTTTGAGTTGATTGTAGTTTATTTGTCTTGAACTTCAAAGGTTATGTACCTCATCTACGATGATCTAAGCTGTCTCTCCGAACCGGAGTTAAAGGCGCGTATTGTCGACATAATACTACAGATAACCAGTAATTGGCCCGAACGTCTTAAATGCGATCCAGAGACATTACCGGCTGCCGAAACTGATTCCAGCCTTTTCATTTCTGTTATCGCTAATTTAGAGTTTTTTTCCGAAGTTCGGATAGAAGTCTTTCGCGAAGAGCCAATTAGGGGACTTATGATCCTATGCCGCGCCGTCTCGATCCTACTTTGGGCAAGTCAAATCGAACTGAGGTTATTGGCTATCATCGGCATAAAGGCTTCGGGCATCCTCCTTGCTATCCGGTATCGGATCGCGGTGGACCTTATAGAGAATGTCCTTGACGAAGAGCCTCTTTATAACCTCGATCAAGTCATGGATTGCTTAATAATTCCTGCGAAAGAACCCGACCTAGGGCCGGCTGGTCTCCGAGCGGCTGAGGCCGAGATTGATCGGGTTGTTCAGAATGACCTGACGCGAGAGCGATTTTATGATTCGGTCGAACGTTTTGAAGACAACGTAAGGTCGCAAATCGAGCGGGCGACACCTAGTATCATTGTTGAAATTACGGGCCGTATGCTGATGGAGGGAATAATGGCGAGCGAAGGGATGATAAGGGATACCATGGGTGAAACAATGGACCGCGAGTTTTTTGGAAAGATTATGGACACTTTTTTCCGGCACGGAAGACGCTTCTCTAATGAAAGGCTCGGGATAAAAAGAGGTGGCCGCCGAACAACTGAGAAGTTTGTGTGGACAGATGATCGGAAACGGGAATTCCACGACAAGGTGGATGGACTGCGTCACAAAGATGGGCAGCCACTTTGGACATTTGCTCACAAGGAACTTGTTGACAAGGATTTTGACTATCGGATAAACCAGTGGTTGCGATCTGAGACTGACCTTATAACTGCCCCCACCGCCCTTTGGAATAAAGCAGTCAATGCATGGGAAGGCCAAGCAAGCGATTTTCGGAGATTGTCAGCCGAAGAAAAGCCCGAGGCATTTGCAATGAGCCATGCGATCCATTTGCTCGAGTTTCCGGAAATTGCCTATTCGACAATGAAGAAATATTTTGGGCAAGGAAAAAATGTAAGTAACAGAAAACAATGCACTTAGAGGTGGAATGAGCAAAGACCGGTTTTGCATCTTCCGAATTAGCCAGGCGTTTTTACGAATATTCAAAAAAATCTTTTGACGCTTCCATTTTGGATAGGCGATCTTGAGTCCGGACGAGGAATTCTCGTACCGGACTCTTTTTTTTGGGAGGTGATTGAAATGGACAAGTCTATTTTGGTAGCAGATGAGGTGGCTGAATTGTTGCGAGTTGACCGGCAACGTGTTTACGAACTGGCTCGAAGAGGGCTGCTCCCGGTAATACGTCTAGGTGAACGGCAATACAGATTTTCGAAAAACGCAGTAACGCGATGGCTCGAAGAAGGTGGAAACCTTCAAGGAGGAGAACAGGATGAAAAGTAACAAAGATTTTTGGAATACAGATAAAGAAAGTGCCGAAGATTCGAGCTTCGGCACCGGATCAAACCCCGAAATGAACTCACAGATCAAAGGTCTAACAACGCTGATTATATCACACGAATACAAGCCCGAGGGAGAGGCCCCTTCGATACGGTGCGATAAGTGCAGAAGGCAAGTGAAGCGGACCTATGAACTGCGAGGAAAGGCGACGCCACGGTGCTCGGACTGTCTTTTCACCCGACGAACTGAAAAAAGCACGGAGCGCACGAACGAAGAAAAGAACCCGGAACCGCGGCGAAACAGGGTCATTCGTTTGTTCCGCTGCTACCGCTGTAATTCGCCGGTCGGTTTCGATCGCCTAACATCGTGCCCGGTGATCTGCAAAGATTGCCTCCAACTAGTGCTTTCACTCGACGCGAAGGCTGCGGAACGTTTGATCGAGCGAGTTCTCCAGAACATTGGCATACATCTCAGGAGGTGGGCATGAATCTCCAGGAAGTCTTGATCCGCCTCGAGCGAGTGAAGAAGAACGGGCATGGGTACATGGCGCTGTGTCCGGCCCACGACGATCGGAACCCTTCATTAAGTATTACTGAGAAGGGCGGTATATTGCTCCTTCATTGTCATGCGGGTTGCACTTATGAAGAAGTGATAAACGCCATACGTCCAAGTCTCTCGGGCAATACAGGGTACGAGATTGCTACGGCGCGACAGGACGGATCGTCCCATTCGTCGAAGAACGCTTTCAAAAAAGCTAAGTCAGAGAGAGGTGCACCCATTTCGAAGGAGCCGGTTGCCGATTACCACTACTTGGATGTGCGGGGTGACCCGGTTTACACGATTGTGAGGCTAAAATTGACATATCGCGACGGCAGCGAGGACAAGGATTTCGTCGCCAAACGACGGCAGCATGAGGGCGAGGCCCCGAAGGCAGACGGATGGATCTATAACTTGAAGGGTGTCGAGTTGATTCCTTATAACCTACCAGAGGTGGTCAAATCTGATTTGATTTACATTGTCGAGGGAGAGAAAGATGTTGAAACTCTACGAAGCGTTGGTCTAACCGGTACGTGTAACCCGTTCGGAGCGGGGAAGTGGAAGTCGAAGTTCAATCGATGGTTCGAGGGCAAGGTCGTTGTCATCCTGCCTGATAATGACGGCGCGGGCCTCGACCATTCGGCGAGCGTTGCGGAATCTTTGAATGGTATTACGAAAGAGACGCTGATCGTAAACCTTCCGGGTCTGCCGGATAAAGGGGATGTTAGTGGTTTCATTGAAAATGGTGGAACGGCAGATGATCTAATGGATCTGGTCCAACGCGCCGATCCTTGGAAGCCTAACGTTGCTGGGGCGGCGATCATCACCTCAAAATTCCATTTCACAACGCTTAACGAGTTACTAAATGAGCCGGCTGAGGAAATTTCGTTTGTATGGGACAGAACCCTTCCGTGTGGGGGGTTCTCACTTTGCTCGGCAAAGCCAAAGGTCGGCAAATCAACCGTGGCACGAAATCTCACAGTTTCTGTTGCCTCTGGATCGGCGTTCCTCGACCGTCCGACTTCGAAAGGACCGGTGTTATACCTTTGCCTCGAAGAAAAACGCTCGGAGGTTCGTAACCATTTCGAGCGTATGGACCAGAATTGCGACGACATTTACATACACACTGGGGCGACCCCGGAAGAAGCGATAAAAGAACTCGAACTAGCGATAGCAGAGTATCAACCGATCCTCGTGATTATCGATCCGTTGTCCAGAGTATTACGGGTTCGCGATTTTAATGATTACGGATCCATGTCCAGAGGACTTGAGCCATTTATCGATCTCGCCCGCAGAAGCGGATGCCATATACTCGCTTTGCATCACGACTCGAAAATGGACCGGACCGGAGGCGACGCTTTATTAGGCTCTACAGCTCTTTTTGGGTCAGTTGACTGTCATATTCAAATGAGAAAGAAAGACGGTCGACGAACGTTGATGACGACGCAGAGGTACGGTGAGGATATGCCAGAAACCGTAGTCGAATTGGACAACGATACCGGCATAATAAGGGGAATGGGCGATCTGAGTCACCTAACCCGAGCGAAAGCGAAGTCTGCGATTTTAGAGGTCTTTTCGCCGGACGAAAAGCTGGAGGAGAAGGTAATCAAAGAGCGGATCGAGGGATTCAATCACGGTATTCTGGCGAAAGCTCTGAGGGAATTGGTTGATGAAGCCAAAATTGGTCGAGAAGGGGAGGGTAAGCGGGGGAAACCGTATGTCTACGAAGTCCTTAGTGATGTTGAGGAGTAAAGCTCGGTTTCCAGGTTTTCTAGGTATTCGTATATACGTGTACCTAGAAACCCAGAAACATGACGGGGTCGATAAAGATAAAAGAAATAGAAAGATATGAAAAGTTCTAGCGAGATTTCTACAAAACAAGAGAAATTGATCCCGCTTTTGCTGACTGAGCGGACAATCGACGAAGCATGCCGGAAGGCAAAGGTCGCTGTAAAAACATACTGGCGCTGGATGCAAACAGAGGTTTTCCTAGCTGAATATCGAAAAGCAAGACGGGGAATCCTAGAAAACACCATAGCCAAGATCCAGAGCCTCTCTTTTCAGGCCATCGATGCGCTCGAAAAAAATCTAACCTGCGAAAACCCAGCCGCGGAAATCCGGGCGGCTCAAATCGTTCTGGAGCAAGCGATTCGGGGCATGGAGGTTCTGGATATTGAAAACAGGCTCGAATATCTTGAGGCGACTGTGACTGCCAAGGAGAAGACGCCGTGAGCAGGATGCGTAACAGGGTCGATCGAATATGGAAGTCCAACCATACGTTTATTACGACGGAGGATTGGAAGTTGCTCGCCGATCAGTGGAGATCGTCCTTGGACGACGCTTATATAAATCCGGACGATTATGAGGAGCTATACCTGGAGGTGAGGAGGAAATTAGACAAAGTTGATCGTGATAATGCAGAAGAATTCGATGCCGTCATGAAAGACTTAGTGGAGAACGACCGGATCGCTTACTTCGCGTATATGTATCGCAGCACATGCGAACTTGCCAAAATCTTTCCTCTTGGCTATTGGATCAAGAACAAGGACGTTAATTTATTGGAGCGAGTAAGGTACGTCCGACAGATGGCCAAAACGAAAAACCGATTGTCACCCACGCGGGACCTTTGATGGACGACCAGGCTTACGATTCTCGACGAGCTTGAGATCAGATTCCTTTATTGCATATTGCGAACCAAACTTATGAGCGGGCAGCCTTCCTGACTGGATGAGCTGATGAACCCTTGGAACCGAAATTTGAAGTCGATCAGCGGCCTCGGTTACGGTAATTAGTCCCATAACAAGAGAATAACAAAACCGCAGGTGAAACTCTATAAACAATTGTATAGAACCGCTTGCTAAAGACTAGAAAGAATTATATAGTTAATTCAGAAGACATGTACTCATTGGAGGAAAAATGGCGGGACAAATACGGAAACAAAAACGTCGAAATGGCTCAGTAATGGAGGATACGTGGTTGGTGCGGATCTTTCTTGGCCGGGATGCAAGCGGCAAACGGAAGTACTTCGGTAAGACCATTCACGGCACGAAGAAGGACGCTCAGAAATTCTTGACTGCAAAGCTACGCGAAAAAGATCTAGGCATATTTGTTGACCCGGCCTCGATGCCTCTAGACCAATTTCTAGATAGCTGGCTGGAGGATGTTGCTAAGAATAAACTCCGAAGTCGGACGTTTGAGGGTTATAAATCTCTGTTGAGATGCCATGTCAGAAAGCAAATTGGTTTGACCCGGCTCTGCGATCTCCAAGCATACGAAATTCAGAAGATGTATAACGGCATGGTCAAAGCAGGTTATTCTGCAAAAACTGTCCGCCACGTCCATAACGTTCTTTCCCCGGCATTAGAGTGGGCCGTGAGGATGAAAATGGTCTTTCAAAATCCCTGCGATCTTTGCGAACTCCCACGAATTGAGAAGAAGGAGATGATGTATTTTACCGCCTTGGAGACTGCCATATTCCTCGAAGCGGCAAAAACCGATCAGTATTATCCGGCCTTCCTACTAGCCATCGAGACGGGTATGAGGCCGGAGGAGTATCTTGGCCTCCAGTGGAAGGATATAGACTTTGACAATTCCCGTTTGTCCGTCCGCCGATCTGTCGTTCCGCTCAAGGGCGGCGGATTCGCTTTCGAGGAGCCGAAGACAAAACAGAGTCGGCGAAGCATTCCGCTTTCGAAGACGTCACTAGCCGCCTTGAAAGTGCACCGCGTCAAGCAACTGGAATCGAGAATGAAGATCAATGATGTATATCAAGACTACGACCTTGTATTCCCGTCGGTTATAGGCACCCCGATCCAACACCAGAATTTCTATCGGAGGCACTTTAAGAAGGTCATAAGGTTAGCAAATGAGAAGATCAGGAAGGAAAACGAAGATCGAACAGATAAGAAGCCGGAATTGAAAACAATTAGATTGTATGATCTGCGTCATACAATGGCTACGCTCCTGCTTTCGAAAGGGATAAATCCTAAGATAGTATCGGAACGCCTCGGACATGCTTCGATTGTTTTGACCCTAGACACCTATTCACATGTCCTACCAGCCATGCAGACCGATGCTACCGATCAGATCGAAAAACTGATGTTTGCGACCTAGAATCCGACGGATGGCGCCCGCCCGGCACACGCGGGCCCTTTAAGTACGATGCCGAGTATGCCTAACCCATTCTAAACCAAAGGTTTCGACGACAATCGGTGCCTTGCGACCCAATGGTTAACAATCATCAACCTAAGTTTTGTAGCGATTCTCAAGCCTCAATAAGCGATACCAATCTCCGGGGCAATCAGCCTACAGACTGCGGTCAGTAAAAGCTCTTAGCGGTATGGATGGCCCGTCTTGATATTAGGGTGCCAAGAAGATAGCGCGGTTTCGCGGAGCCGGGATCACGCTATCTGCTTTTGGATCTGCGGCTGCCAAGTGCTTTTCCATAAACTCTCGCGTTGCTCATCAGCGCCGGAAGCGAAAATTTCCCAGGCCTGTTTCGGAGTTTTGCCAATAATGTCTGACAGGGGTATTAAAACAATTGCCCGCAATAAGTAAGGACCGGCTCTAGTGTCTACTTCGGCCCGTAGGCCGGTAAATCTCGTCTGGTCTATTGTCTTTAGATATTCGACAGCCTCTCGAATCTCATGGGGCCGGTGGTGTTTTGGCTCAAGACACGCGACGGTCAGTTTGTCATAAACATAACGCGACATCTGTCCAGCAGTATAATCCATAACTCGATGCCCCTTCATGTGCACTTATTCTGAATTCGAGACTTGAGATTGGGAGCTTTTAGGATTATATTTTTCTAGGGATTTGAGGCGCCCTGTCTCAATTTCTGCAAATACTAAGGCGTGGTCGAGGTGTGGGAGACTCGACCACGCTATTTGCTTGTTGTCGGGAGTAGATGTTCATTAGACACCCGAAACGAGCTAGATCGCGCATCTTATCAATGACCTCATCGTGTATACGTGAAAAACCTGTTTTTGCGAGATCGAGAAAGAAATGGAAGACCTAAAGGAAACCGACCAACCCGAGATAATCTGTTGTGGCCGCGAATATCTGCCAGCGTACACCCCCAATCAAGAATTACGCGAGCTATTTCGCCAAGCGTACGAGGGTTTTCTGAACGAGTCTGAAAAGGAGTTAGTGAACTCACCGGAATCATCGCCAGTTCAGGAGCGGGAGCAGATCACAGACTAAAGTAGCCGCTCGCGTCTCCTTCATCTGCTTCTTCTTGCCGGCGGGCCAACCTGGCCCCCAGAGCAGCATAGGCGTTGTTGGTTTGTATCTGGCGGCTAGTTAGCTCTGCGGGTTGCGAATCAGATCTTCTCTCGATCGCTGAAAGGCGAAGGCTAGGCGGCACAAGGTTCTCCCGTTCCTCGGCGGGTGAGAGGGGTTCGCTGTATACCCCGAATACGTTCATTAGACCAAGCAGAGCATCTACGTAGTCATCATCAGTTTTGCTTTGGCCACTATTCTGATGGCTGTACAGCGGAAGCTCATATCGGGCTCGGACAAGCCCCTTGTAGTTCGTCGGCTGAGCCACGTAACGGTTTCCCATCTCACCAAGCAGCAGTTCCCCCTGTTCGTCCGGCACAACCATGTAAAATCTCGGCCGACCGATGATCCCGGCACGGAAGGGGTGATCTTTGGAGTGATCGATCTCCAGCAGGTTCTGTACCTGAGGCACACCCGAGCCTCTCTTCGGCCTCCACTTGTTAAAGAAGGTCTTGAGGTCATCCGCCAGATCCATTCGCATCGTGTTGAGTGCAGCACTGGCTTCGTGGCTCATCAGGTGCTGCTTGATCTGGTGATCGCCCACATTCCATTCTGCCAACGCCATCTTGAGGGCCGATGCCACGCGGCCAGGGCTGACCAGAGGCACGTCCTCACCTATGTTGTGAGGGAATGCAGGCAGTATGACCTCAGTGAAGGCAAAGAAGCAGTCATTGAGCGGCGCGGACTGATTCGGACGGGCGATAGCGGCGACCGCGGTTGGGTGTGCGATCGTAGTGCCCCAGTCGAGTCCAAGGCCGACATTCCAGTTTGAGGGTATGATCGGATGTCGGCGAGAATCGCTCCAGACGTTTACCGCATATCGATCGAAGAACTCTTTGAACTCGGAGTATGTAATGACGTGGAACACCTCATCCCATTCCCGGAAGTCCCTGTCCTCTTCGACCTTTTTCACATCCTGTTGACACTCACGATCGAACGTAGCTTTGCCGAACTTATTGAGTAACTTATTGGCATACTCAACCGATATCGCTGGGTCGTATGCCTCGCCGTTGGTGATCACCCATTCCTTGGCGTTGCTGTGGTCCCCTGGAATATCGACCTTTTCGGCATCATAACGGGTAAGCAGGGGGTACGGACCGCAGAAGATACGATCCGACAGTATGTCTGCTCGGTGATCTAGGATCTGCGAACAGATAGAGTCACGGTATATAAGATTTTGGGGCATCAGCACAACAGTGTCATCGTTACCCGCGGCAAGGATCTCGCCTTTTAGCAGTTCAATGAGCTTCTTCACGAACTGAGGGCTCATGCCTAGCTTATCGATGTCGTCCAGAACGATCACGTCGAACCTCGTGCCGATCGGGGACTTCCAGCCGCGGGAACTGCCCTGAAGTGAGAGAGGCACCACCATTGCGTCCGAGGCCGTAACGATCGCCTCCCTCGACCACTGGGCAGCCATATTACGTAATTTCTGAACTTTGGGCCTGCAGTGCGGATAGTCCCTGAGAAGGGCGGGTGTCTCAAGCAGTGCTTTGATGGAATCAAAATGCTTACCAGCCTTGTCTTCCTCCAGAGACACGTAGCCGATCATGCGCCGTTTTTTTCGGGCGATCAGCGAGGTCACCCATGCCTCCGCATTGGTGGATTTACCAACGCCTCGGGGCTGGCACTCAATGCGAGGGCGAACATAGCCGGTCGATTCAATGTTCCATCCCCATTCCCAAAATTGTTTCTGGTATGCTGCGAACGGACGGTTGAACTGTTGAGGAAAGTAATGCGCGGCCCACTCGTGTCCAACGTAGGGCGAGACGATCGCGGTCTGGTTTACGAAGTCCCGCTGCCGCTCGATCTCCGTAGCGATCGCTATTGCTTCAGCGTATTCTTGTTCGTCAATGGACAGCATCCGAGATGTCGGGATAGTTCTGAGCGGTAAATGCCCGGGCTTTTTCTTCCGTCCACCCCCGAGCAACGAGCTTTGCGGTCACTTCTTCGGCAATCTCTCTAACGGTGGCTGGGTTACCTTTATCTTTCGTATAGGCTCCGCTCAACTTTGCGAACTGGGCGATGGTGAGATCACACTTGTCTATCGTTTTTAGAGCGTATTCACGCAGATCAATGGTCCGGATGGTGTGATCGCGAACCTGGTATCTACCACCGCCGATCCGGTCTAGTAACTCTTGTAGGGACGCCTTCTGGCGGGTGGGGTTGCCCTGTGCGTCAGTCACCAAGGAATCGTAATAGACGACCGCGACCTCTGTGGCTCTTGGATCGACACTGAAAGCCTCGTCGTCGGTGGGGTCTACCATCCACTTTTCGGCGGCGGCACGAGCCTTCTTTACAAAGGCAAGCTGTTCACAGAACTCCTCGTAAACATCAATGGCCTTACTGACCTTTCCCTCCTTGAGCAATGCCTGTAGATCCAGTTTGAGGCAGTTCTCGGCGTGTCGGGACACGCTCATGTTGCTCATCCCGTAGTTTAACGAAATGCCACGAAACGACTTGCCATCGTATATAGCTTTATTGATGGTCGCCACCCCTGAGTGGGTGCAAACACTGCACTTCCGGCCCGTTGTGGTCCGTTTCGGCCTAGCTGATTCCGCAATGTTCGCAGGGCCATAAATCATAGAGAAAGTATATCAGAGTGTCTAATATATTTCACCGTATAATATGCTGTCGCTAATATGTCAGAAGTCATCGGTAACATTGGCCCGAGTCCCAGCACCTGACGTCTGCTGAAATCTCGACGGTGCGGTTGGCGAAGCGGTAGCGTCTGGATGAGACGCTTAGGCGGTACTGCCGACCCGTGGCCACTGCGTCGAACTGGTAGTAGCTTGTGAGTACGGTGCGTCGGGTGCCGGCGGCGTCGGTGATGGTCACCTGTGCGTTGCGGAGCCCGCCTCCTGCTGGGGTCAGCACTCTTCCCGAGATGCTGACGCTCGGGGTGTTCGCACCGTTGATCGACCGTGCCCGAGACGTAGGCTGCTTCAAGCTCCTTTGCCTCGGCATCCGAGATGCTGCCGCCCTGCGCGATCCTGGTCTCGCCCGCGGGGCCGTCCCTCGTTCGTTGAATGATCAGGTCTTTATTAGATGGATCATGACGGAGGCCCATTCCCCCACGCTTCGAGTTCGACTATTCGGCTATAACCATCCGGAGCCCCCAAGTGCACTACGACTCGTATTCGTGAGGTCGAGATCGGGGCGAAAATCCGCGTGACCAGGGCCTTATCGTTCCCTGTCACAGTTCCGCCTGTAACCGTCACCCAGTTCGCACCGTCCCAGTACTGTATGTCGAAGTTAGTATTCAAATACAAACTGGCAGCGGTCGCTGTGGTGGGCGTCGTCGTGCTCATAAAGTCGTCAAGCACCATGTATACTGATATCTCATCGATCGTCTTCACGTTGTTGAAATTCACCTGAAGGTCGTCCGGATAGCCGAATGGGTTTGCGTCCTTCCATGCACCGCCGGCGGCCCAGACTCGGCTGCCGTCGATGGCGTTTGCCGCCGGGTTGAGTTCGGTAGAGCCGACCGCGGTTCCGCCATTGACGGCCCGTGCATGATTGGTACGCACGACAGGCGTCGCAGTCGGCGTCGGAGACGGACCCGCTCCGCCGCCCCATGCTTCCAGTTCGACGATTCTGCTAAAGCCGTCCAAGGCGGCATTAAGCACAACCACCCTTATCCGCGTCGTTGCGATTGACCCGAAGGTGAGCTGCACCCAAGCCTTATTGTTTCCACGCACCATACCGCCGGTCGCGGGTACCCAAGCCGAACCGTTCCAATACTCGACATCGAAATCGATCAGCGAATATTGAGTAGTGGTCGTTGTCAGGTCGGGGTCCTGTGTATTTGTGAAATCGTCCCTCACGGCAAAGATCGATATCTCGTCTATGGTCTTAGTACCGTTGAATTCCACCGTAAGCGTGTCCGGAAACGCGCTCGGAGTATTATCTTTCCATGCATTACCCTGGGCCCAATTACGGAACCCGTTGTTCGCATTGGACGCGGGGCCTAGCTCTGTCGATCCCGTCGCGATGCCTCCACTCGACGCCAGCGCGTAATTGACACGCGGGGTCACCGGTGGGGTAGCGGTCGGCGTTGCCGTCGGTGTCGATGTTGGAGTCGCCGTCGGCGTTGCTGTCGGTGTGGCCGTCGGTGTCGCGGTTGGCGTCGCCGTCGGAGTCGCCGTCGGTGTTGCCGTAGGGGTAGGCGTCGAGGCGCCCGCATCTACGCCATAGGCTTCCAGCTCGACTATTCGGCTGTAGCTCTGAAGGGAGTGGTTGACGCTGACACGGATACGAGAGGTTGTGACCGGCGAAAACAACAGCCTTCTGATCACCAAATTGTTACCCGTGATGCCTCCGCCGGGAACGTTGGCCCATGTCGACCCCGTCCAATACTGCACGTCAAAGTCGACGTTCGTATATAGAGTCGAAGTCATGCCTGGTGTCGGATCAGCTACGGTGAGATAGTCGTCCCTTACCCCTATCACCTTTATCTGGTCGATGGACTTCGATCCGTTGAAGTCGATCTGAAGCCAATCTGGGAAGGCATCCGGCGTACTATCCTTCCAGGCTCCCGTCACGGCCCAGCTCCTCACCCCGTCGTTCGCCGTAGCCGCAGGGCTCAGCTCGGTCGAGGCCGAGGCCACACCCCCGTTAGCCGCCAATGCCACATTCCTGTAGTTAGGGGGCGGCGGAGTATTCTGGAAGAAGATCGCTCCGTCTATCACATCTACCAGCAGCGGGTCGTTCAGAGCGTCCTTGATAAGCGGAGTTCCCGGTACCAGCGGAGTTCCCGGAAGGTGGCGGATCGTGATCGGCGTACTCCCGCTCGCACTCAGCTTGGTCTGGAAGGTAAGTCTGACCACCTCCCTCTCACCGGCCGCGAACGTCCCCGCCTGCGGGGTCACCGTGATACCTACATTTCCCGACCCCTGCACGATGGTCAGCCCGCAGCTTACGCCCGCGTCCGTACCGCACTCTACCAGGGGAACGCCGCTGTATATTGCCGGGTTGTATTCGATAAAGAAGGATAATTCGGTCTCGTTCCCCAGGGCGGTCAGAACGATCGGCATTTGCACTAAATCTCCAGGCAGAGCCGACTGCGAGACCACTTTCAGCTTGCGGGGAGCCTCGGTGATCGAATCGTAGGCAATGAAGTCCACTCCGGAGATGTGCTCTGTTCCCACATTAGCGAAGGTCCGAGAGGTCGGATCATAGAATTTTCCGGGTATCGGACCTGCCACCGTTACCGTATACGTGCCCGTGAAGGGCCCCACGAACTGATAGTTCCCATTGGAATCAGAGATCGTCGACATCATCGGGCTGTCATCCGGGTGCCGGAACAGATTAACCGTCGCCCCGGGTAGCGGGGTCATCGCCGGTGCTTGTCTTATCGTCCCCGAGATCCTTATCGCTGATGTATGCTGAACCGCGGCCGATGTGCTCGCGTTGAAGTTCCCGTCGCCTGAGTATGTGGCAACGAGGTCCTTTACTCCCACAGTCGTCGACGTTAGCGTGCAGAATCCGACCGCCACAGGTGCAGTACAGCTGTCCGTCCCGTCAGTTACCGTTACCGTTCCTGTCAGCGTTCCCGCACCCGGAGGCACGATCGAAACATTCCACGTCACCGTGTAAGGCTCGCCTACAAGCGTCGGATCCGGTGTGTCGCCCGTGATCTGGATTGCCGTGTCGGCCTTGTTCACCGTCTGGCCGCCCGCGAGTGAGCCCGAGCTTGCATTATGATTCGTGCCGCCGCTGTATGAGACCGAAACCGGATGATTGCCAACCGAGAGCGGCCCGGCAGGCGTGCATGTCGCCTGGCCCGCGCCGTCCAGAGCTACGTTCACACAAGTTGGATTACCGTCTATCGTGAAAGTTGCCGTTCCCGTCGGAACTCCCCCTCCCGGTGGCGCGGCCGCAACCGTCGCCGTGAATGTCACGCTCTGGCCGAACACCGACGGGTTCGCTGACGAACCTACAGTCGTCGTCGTATCGGCCTTATTGACCTGGTGTGGGATGGTTTCCGAGCTTGCAAGAAACGGAAGGTTCTCGTCGAACTCCGCGAGGATCGTGTGCGGCCCCACCGAGAGAGTCGAGATCACGCATTGTGCCTGGTTAGATACGAGTGCCACGTTCTGACAGCTCGCGATCGGGCTGCCGTTGTCAGAGAAATCCACGTTCCCCGTCACCACCGTCGCACTCGCCGGATCGGTCGCAACCGTCGCCGTGAACGTCACCGTCTGCCCAAATACCGACGGGCTTCCGCTCGATGTAAGCGTTGTAGTTGTCGGCACCGTGTTCAGCTCGTATGCTCCGATGTCGGAGTTGTCGCCGCCAGTCGCCGGCGCTATCCCCGAAATATCGAACGGCCTCACCGATCCTCTCTGGTCCCTCGTCAGCCCGAATGCCGAGCCTTTATCGACCGCGGGTGATGTTGGTGCCAAAGCATGAGTCTCCGTCGGCCCGCCGTTGTTCTGTAATGAACCGAGCTGCGGATTTAGGACTCCTGCACCTCCCGTGCCCGTCTGGTCACCGGTCGCCGTAAAGCCCGTTGCCGTTCCGACATTCCCGATCAGGTTATATCCTTGCGAGGTGAACGCACCGCTGACATCCGGTTCGGTCGCGTTGTTTACATTAGCCGCCACGATCGTATTTCGGATCGTCGTCGGTCCTGCCGCACAGACCCCTCCGCCGGTACCAGTGTTGTCGGTGATCGTATTCGACGTCAATGTGGCCGTCGCCATCGCTCCCAGGTTCCACAATCCCGGACACGGCGTCGCTGTGTTGCCGCTGATCGTCGAATTCGTGATGGTTATATTCGCAGCCGTATCGATCGCCTGTGATAGGATCGCTCCGCCGCCCGATGATGTATTTCCGCTGAACGTGCTTCCGGTTATGTTAACCGTGCCGCCGTTGACCATCAGGAGCCCGCCTCCGCCTCCCATCGCGGTGTTGCCGCTTATCGTGCTCGATGTGAGCGTCAGCGTACCCTGATTGGCTATACCTCCTCCGCCATTGGCATTGGTAGCACCGGCATCATTATCGGCGATCACCATATTCAAAAGCGTCAGCGTACCCAAGTTGCTGATGCCCCCTCCGTCGGAGGTCGTCGTATTGCCGCCCGTGACGGTCATACCGGAGATGCTTGCCGTTACCCCACTGTTCACTATGAAGATCCGGCTTGTCGGACTCGGTGCTGCCGTGTTCTCAACTGTCAGCACATCAGCCCCCGGACCCTGAATGGTCAGGTTCTTATCGATCACAACTTGACCCGAGCTAAGCCCGATCGGGCTCACCACCGTATTCATATCGAACGTGATCGTGCTGCCCTCACAGGCGATCTGCACCGCCTCGCGCAGGGTTCCCAACCCACTGTCGGCATTGGTTGTTACGACTGGATCGACAGTGCACACCGTGAAGGTCAACACGAAGTTTGGTCCGGCCGAGCCATTGCTGTCCCCATCGAGCTGGTTGCCAGCAGCGTCGGCAATATTCGTAGATACGCCTGTCACGGTGCAAACAGCACCCGAGGGAAGCGGGTTGTCGGGATTAATGACAATAGAATTAACTCCGTTCTGCGGGAGCGTCGGTGAGAATGCCTCGGCAGAGCCGCAATTCAGGATAATTCCGGCAGCCGCGATATTTACAGTCTCCGAGAAGTTGAGCGTGATATTGCCGTTACGATCGACGCCGACCGCTCCCTGGACAGGGGTTGTACTTATTACTGTTGGATGGACAGTGTCGACCGTAAACGTGTTAGTGTTCGAATCGAAGCTTGTATTACCAACAGCATCAGTTGCTCGTGCTCTAACCGTATGTGAGCCTTCGCTTAAGATCGCTGCAGTAAACGCCCAGTTACCACTACCGTCTGCGGTAGTCGTCCCCGCCGAGGAACCGTCGATGAAAATGGTGAGGGTACTATTTGCCTCCGCCGTGCCGGTAATGGTGGGGGTGGAGTCGCTCGTTGCCGAATTATTCGGCGGCGAGAGGACAACAGGTGCGGCAGGCGGTGTCGTGTCGATCATCCAAGTGGAGCTTGCCGGTGTCGGATCGACGTTTCCGGCACCGTCGATAGCGCGCACTTGGAATGTATGACTGCCGTCGGTCAACCCGGCGAAGTTCTGCGGCGACGTGCAGACCGCAAAACTGCCGACATCGAGTTTGCATTCGAAAGACGCAACGCCCGTTCCGCCGGTATCAGTTCCGCTGAAAGTGAAAATAGCCGAATTGTTGTTGGTCGGATCCGCGGGGTTGCTGTCGATCGTCGTGTCGGGCGGGACCGTATCCACTACCCATGTGTAGGAAGCCGGAGTCGCGTCAGTGTTACCGGCATTATCAATCGCACGCACCATAAAGGTGTGAGAGCCCTCCGAAAGACTGTTGAAAGTTTGCCCTGTCGTGCAGGCAGCAAAACCTTGGCCGTCCAGATCGCATTCGAATGAAGCAACACCTGAGCCTCCGATGTCACTTCCGGTAAAGCTGAAGGAAGCCGAACTGCTGTTGGATGGATCAGTCGGGTTGGCTGTGATCGTCGTATCAGGCGCGATCATATCCACTAACCACGTATATGAAGCAGGTGTAGCATCTACATTACCCACGCCATCAATCGCTCTGACCTCGAAGACATGACTGCCGTCACTCAAACCCGTATAATTCTGCGGAGCGGTGCAGGCAGAAAAGCCGCCGCCGTCGAGTTGGCATTCAAACGAAGCGACAGTGCTACCGCCAGTGTCGGTTCCGCTAAAGGTAAAGCTCGCATTTGCACTATTTGAAGGATCAGACGGGCTAGTGTCAATGGTCGTGGCAGGCGGAGTCGCATCGACACTCCAACTGAAAGAGGCGGGAGTCGAATCAACGTTGTTCGCATTATCAATCGTCCGAACCATGAAAGTATGGCTTCCCTGAGTCAAGCTAGTATATGACTTAGAACTTGTGCAAGCAGAAAATCCGCCGCCATCCAAATCGCATTCAAAAGAGGCAATACCGCTTCCAGCATCTGTACCGGTGAAGCTAAAGCTGACGTTCGGTCCGCTCGGATCAGTTGGATTTGCGGTGATCGTCGTGTCCGGCGGATCCGTATCAGGCTGCGTTACTGTATGAGATACCCCGGCCGATATGCTGCCGATAAAGTTCGCGTCGTTTCCATAAGTCGCCGTCAAAGTGCGGGCCCCGGAAGTGTTCAGAGCCAAACTGCATTGTCCCGCAGCGACAGTCCCCACGCAGTTATTTACGCCGTCCGAAACTGTGACATTGCCGGTTGGCGTCCCCGCTCCGGGTGAATTGACGTCAACAGTATAAAAAACTGTGAAAGACTCTCCTGGATCGGTCGGGTCAGCCGACTGGCCCGTAATCGTTGTGGTTGTGCTGGCTTTGTTCACAACTTGCGGATTGCCTATCATGCTTCCCGTGCTGGGAACAAAAGAGACGTCACATGCGGTTGCTGCTCCCGAATACTGCGCGGAAATCGTGTGATTTCCAGCCGAAAGATTGGAAACAACCAATGATGCTACGCCCGAACCATTCAATACTACCGGACCGCCGATGGGTGTTGCTCCGTCAAAGAATTGGACGTTTCCTGTCGGAGTTCCGAAACCACCAGTCGCAACCGTCGCTGTAAATGTGACGGGCTGCCCGAAAACCGCAGGATCAACCGACGAAGTAACAGCAGTCGTCGTCGCCGTCGGAGCAAGCGTAAACGTCAGGCTCCAGTTGTTAATGATGGTGTCCGCCGCGTCGCCGGCGTCCTCAACCGCGAAAAGCTGCCACGTTCCGTTCGGGCTGATGCCGTTAAACATTGCAAACGTTCCCGCGCCTTCGGGGGCCGCCGGATTATAAGGTGCTGCGGGAGCTGGGGCCGGGAAGACATCGGGATCGCCCGTATAAGAACCCGGACGATATGTTCCGCTGGTTATCAGGGCGTTGTCAGGTAGCGCCGTTGCCGCCGCGTCATCGAGCGTAATGGTCTGATTGATAATGTCGAAATTGCCGCCCGCGTCTCCCATAAAGAGGAATGTCTGACCGCCAGGCCCAACGAGCAGAAGGTCATTGTGGTCTGGAGTCAGCGCGCTGCCGATATTCATTGTCAACGTAACTTTTGAGATCGTGCCGGTCAAACCCGATACGATGATATTCGACGGGTACGGATTTCCGAGTGTGGTCGCGTTGGAGACCGTGAGGCCGCCGTTATTAGCGAAATTAAGACACGTCACCACCGTCGGACTGTTAACCTGCTGCGTGGTCGTGCCGTTACTGATATTAAATTGTCCCGGCGAGCCGTTGTAATCCGCCGTAATGACGTGTGTGCCCTGCGGTATTGTGCCTGCCGTTACGTTGCATGTCGCCACACCGCTTCCATTGACCGGAACGGCATTACATAAAATTGTTGCACCGCGACGGAAGGTAACCGATCCTGAGTTTACGGTACTCGTGCTGGTGACGTTCGCAGTAAATAAAATGGCTTGCGCCGTGGTCGACGGATTCGGAGTTGATGTCAAAACAGTGGTTGTCGGCGCATCGCCGCTCGTTGTGAACGTCAAGCTCCAACCGTTAATGCTCGAAGTAAGTCCGGCGCTTCCGGCATCGTCCGTAGCATATAAACTCCACTTTCCGTTCGGTGCCGCGCCGCCGAAAACCGATGCAAAAGTTGATCCGCCGGTCGGTGATGCGGTGCTGTAAGGTCCGGCTGGCGCTGGCGCGGGGAAAACATCTGATTCGACAATGTAATCTGTCGGTCGGTAAGTTCCGGCGACGATCGAACCGCTCGAAGGAAGTTGGGTTGCCGCCGTATCGTCAAGTATAAATGTTCCGGTCGAAGGCGAAGCGCCGCCGCCCGCGTCA
This sequence comes from Pyrinomonadaceae bacterium, assembly GCA_041748975.1. Taxonomy (GTDB): domain Bacteria; phylum Acidobacteriota; class Blastocatellia; order Pyrinomonadales; family Pyrinomonadaceae; genus OLB17. Next base: position 32,795 of record JBGTCF010000146.1, on the reverse strand, counting down.
GACCAGAATACATATCTTTGTCCACCGGGTCCTACCAGTAAAAAGTCGAGATCGCCGGTCTCAGGAATATTTGTGCCTAACAGCGACACCGTGACTTTGGAGATCGTTCCGCTCAATCCGGAAACAAAGATGTTCGAGGGATACGGCACACTCAGAACTCCGCTCGTATCGCTGACGACGATCGTGCCTGGATTAGTAAACATCGTGCCGGAAATTTGCGTAGGATTGTTTACTTCCTGATTGATACTACTGTTGCTGGTCGCAAACGTCGGGTTTCCGACATACGTCGCCGTGATCTGATGAATTCGCTCCGTCAGCGTATTGGCTGGAACATTACAAGTTGCAACGCCGCTTCCGTTGACAGCAATGCTGCCGCATAGAGTTGTGCTGGTCGTATTATCAACAAAATTAACCAACCCTGTATTGACCGTCGTGCTGCTGCTTACGGTTGCGGTCAGATTGATTGCCTGATTGGTAAATGACGGATTAATTGAAGAAGACAGAACCGTCGTCGTCGGTGCCGCCGCTGGTGTTGTGACAATATCCAGAGACCATCCGCCTGCAAGAGTATTAGGCCCCACTAACGTAGCTGCATCATCGAACATATGCAGTATCCAATTGCCATTGACGCTTGCGCCCGACAAACCCCCAAAAACCGAACCGAATGTAGCTGATCCGAAAGGCGCAGCATTTTGATAAGGTGTGGCAACGGTAGGAAATGGAACACTCACATCATAATCAACAGGTCTGAATGTACCCGTAGTAAAGGGCGTATTTACAAGTTGCGGTATAACATTCCCGCTGGCATCGTCGAAGGTCATTGTCACATTCGAAGTTGCCGACCCCGAATTCTGACCTCCTGCATCGGATAGGAAAACATATTTCTGACCGCCCGGCCCCTGTAAGAGGAAATTCATATTTTGTGGGCGAGGCACTGTTAGATTATTGAGAGTCACCTTAAGCGAGGAAATCGGTCCCGACATTCCTGAAACTGCAATTGTCGAGGTCGCCCCATTTACGGCGTCATCAGGAATATTGATCGAAGTAGCATTAGTGAAAACCGTCGTCGGGCTTAGCGGGCCCGACGAGTCGGATACCGTTCCACTGCTTATATCGACCTTTGCAGCTTTCATAATAAACGCGCTTTCCGTCCCCATCCCCGAAACTACTTCCGTGGCTATTGCGGCAACGATATCCTTACTCAAAAAAAACATCCCGAGCAGAAACACGATCAGTAATGCACGATTTGATATTCGCGATAAAAAGTCCGGACGACCCATTTTTCTCATAATAAAAGTTTTTACAGTCACCCCCGTAAGTTGTACAGGTGCTACTGAAAAGGAAGGCGGCCAAAAAATGTTTGACCACCTAGATTATGCTAATGAAACGATTCAAGCCTATCATCGTATCAACGACCTTATTTGTCCAGTTAAAATTTACACAAGATACTCTTTTTTCTTGACAAGGACCGATGAATTCTTGCTATTGGCAAATCGCTAGCAAAATGACCGCAACAACGGCTGTCTAGCTCAGTGCAAAACGCACATTGAATATGTGCTTCTAGCGGGAGATCAACTTTAAGATGTCGCTGTTTTGTGCCAATGTCCAATAAGTTGTTCGGCGCGGTTCGACACCTAAATCAACCTTAAAATTAATCCTTGCCGCTGGCAGTAGGCGACAATCTCGTTAGCGATGGCTTGCGGCAACAGCTCCGCTGTCCACTTGCGATGGGTTGACCAATTTATTTCCTCACCTCTCGGCAATTGGTCCAACCTTTTTTTAAGTCTTTCAATTCCTTTCACTCGAACTTTACGCGAAGTAATCTCATGGTATGACTTCTCGCGATTAGTCCCAACAATCAATGAAAAATACCACTGGCCGCGAGTTTGCCAACTGTATAACTCGTAACCCTTCATAAAACGAGGGAGACTTTTGCTCGTCGATTGAGCGGGGGCTGTTTTGAAGTTGGGTTGAGTTTGACCTTTTTGCACTTGCTGACCAAACGTAGGAGCAAAGGAGAAAAGTAAAAAAAGAATGGCAGTATTGAATTGCATACAGTTTTTGACAATTTCGTGTACAAGCTGCCGTCACTCGTTACAACGATTTCCAATCTTCAAAGCGATAGTGTCGCTGATCTCGTACCCGTCCCATTTCAAACGTTCGTTATCACTCGTATTTGTCTGAATGGCGATCGCGACGGAGGGCTTCTCGTACCAGCGAGCCCAACTGATGTAGCCAGGGATATAACCACTGTGGCCATAAGCTATTCCAGCAGGCGTATCGTCAATATGAATTCCCAGGCCATAGCCTTTGCCGGTCTTTTCATCTTTATTCGTTGCAGTCGACGCTTCGATCCAGCGAGACCGTGAAAAAACAGTGGATGTTCCAAAGAGGGTAATCCAACGAGCAAGATCCGTAGCGTTGGAAACATAGCCGCCGCCGCCAGATTCGAATTGAGGATTATATATCAGCTTTCCTGAATCGATCATCGAATCGCCGCCAAAGAAATTGCCGGGCCCCGCATATCCTGCTATCAAACCAGCTATCTCCCGTCGGTCGGACGCGGAGGTCTGATTAAGGCGGTATGGGGATAGGAACTCAGTACGAATGAAATCGGTAGCGGAACTCCCCGAAACACGATCAATGATGTGGGCGAGGATAACAAAATTAATATCACTGTAGCGAAACGAACCGGTTTCGCCTGGAGGTTTTCGCCTTATCGGACCGACCCAATCGGAAAGGGTTCGAACTCGTGTTCGGTCACTTATCAGGTCCCGCATAAACGTTTCGTCGTATTCGCCATACCCGCTTCGATGCGAAAGCAGCATTCGGACTGTCACCTTTTCTGCCGACGGTATATTTCCTTCGGGAAGGTAGTATACGATCGTCCGGTCAAGATCTAGCTTGCCAAGGTCAACCAATTTTAAGGCTGCTGCAGCATAGAAAGTCTTGCCTATGCTTCCGGCGAGCATCCGATCTGATGTCTTCATTGGACGCCGTCGATCGAAGTCAGACCATCCATAAGCAGTCGAAATCGGTTTAGCAAACCGCGTTGGCATATAAACAGAAAGCGCGACTCCAGGAATAGTTGCCCCGTTAAGGGTAGCGTCCATCTCTTCATGCACTATAGCAACAATCGCGTCCCGGCTGCATGGCCGGCTTGTACTCTTCGTCGGCTGTTGTGCCCAAATAGTCCCCTGCAATACAAAGATGCTTATCAGATAGGAAATGGAGATAGCCCTCCAATAACCGGTGATTATCATTTTTTTAAGTGTCCTCGAAGGAATTATTGTTTTTTGTCTGATTTACCGTCTTCCGGCAGTTTGTAAACGACCTTTCCGGCTTCGTCAAGGAATTCGAGCTTTGGCGTCCCATCCGGCGCGACTTGAAGCCGGATGCGCGGCCTGCCTTTAATGTCGGCCATCAACAACTCATTTGAGTTGTCACGGCGCTTCCCCAGGAAGAGACGATTCGTCGTCATTTCGTCGTTGTCTATTAGGGTCTGAAGGGCAGCTTTGCGCAGAGTCTCGTCCCTGATTTTTAGGGCGTCTTCCCGCTTAGCGAGCATCACGTCGCTCGGAATATTCGGCTGCTGCCACATCTCCAAACCGGATTGATAGGTGCCGTTGTTGCTTTCCAGGTGTCGGAACCCGATAGTCTGGTCGTTTCGGACTTTATCCCAAGTCAGCGTTCCGAAATGACCGTTTCCGCCATTCTCGCCGAACACCAACCCGCCCATCTCATCGCCAAGATGATTAAAGAAGATCATCCCTGGCGCTCTCGGCCCGTCACGTTTGATGACCTTGCCGTTAACAATGCCTGGATGCTGCCGTTCCTGATTGGAAATGACCATTCGGAGTTTGCCATCTTTCTCGACGATGTTAATACGCTCGACATCGATTTCCGTAAACTTCTGGTTCCTAGTTTGCGAGGTAAACGCCGTCAACACGAATACGGCACATAAAAGCGTGGCGGTGAGAGCGTAAATTTTCAAAAAGCGGACTTCTTTTTCAAGTTTTGTTTCCATTTGTCATCCTTTTAGAATCGGTCTCCGGTACTGCACGGCGAAACCGCAGAAAAGTGTCAAAAGTTTCTAATTGTCAACCAAAACCTGATCTTGAATTCGCGCCGGCCGTGTGTGGCCGGAAATGTTACTTTAGAGACCTGCGCAAGAACTGCAGGGTGCGTGTCCAGGATAGCCTCGCCGCGTCCGGATTGTATTGCGGGCGAGTGTAAGCGAGAAAGCCGTGGTCAGCCCCTTCGTACAAATGCAATTCGTTGGGCGTCGATTGGGCCTTTAGTATGTTCTCAAGCTCACGTATCCGACTAACGGGGACAGCCCGATCGGCGGTTCCGCTATGAACCTGGACAGGCGACCTGAGCCTACTAATTTCTTTCGCGGTAACGGCCGCCGGATGAAAAGGAACTACCGCATCTACCTCGCGTGATCGAGCGCCATGAAGCATTGCAAGCCTTCCGCCGTAACAAAATCCAAGGCTTCCAATTCCTCCTTCCTTGACAAATGTTTGTGTTCGCAGATAATCGACTCCGGCCTGGATATCAAGCAGAACATCGTCGTCGGTATGGTCCGCGAGAGCTTTGAGGCGTTCCTCTGGCGTCTTAGCTGATTCCGGCAATGTGTGGAAAATGTTTGGAGCAAGCCCGACAAAGCCGCCGAGTGCTAATGCCGCGCAAGTGTTCGGGATGTATTCTTCGGTAATCACATTCCCGGCAATAACAATTACCGCGGGATAAACGCCGCTACCCTTCGGACGAGCCAAATAGCCGTCGATCGTATCAACGCCGTTATGTTTGAAGGTCACTTTACCCGACTGATATCCAGGGTCATCCAGGACCCGCGTCTCCGGCTGTTTGGTTTGCGCATCCACCCCTTGCCCTTGCAGTGCGGCGAGACCTGCAAGACTAGCCGTCGCACCGATCAAAAAGGACCTTCGATCAATGACGTCGTAATTACAATCATCCCCGATGCACATAAAATGTTCGTCTCCTATATGTAATAAGCGAAATCAGATTCCTAAAGATAGAACACCACTAATCCAGAATTCGTGACAAATCGTGACAGCAGTCAATCCCAGATCTTTTATCTCAGACATATCCCTTCCTTTGTTCCCGAATTTCACAATCAATAAAAATAAAGCAGGTTGTTCTTCGTGTCGAAATAAACGATATGATTGCTGAGCAAATTATTTCCGACCACCGCATCAAAACCGGAAGCTCTCTTGTCATCCGAGTCACCCATTTGCCAAAGAGTTGGTATTTTATAGCCTTCAATATTGACTTCCCGCGTGACGCTTTTCTCGGTGTACGAGCCGCCAAAATGCGCATCGAGCTTAGAAACCGGCGAACTTGTGTCGACGAGTAGTTTGGCCTGTTCTTGTCCGAAAAGCCCTTCCACAACTGGAATTTTATTAACTGTCGAGAAATTAAACTGCATTTTGGCTTTACCCAAATCAATAGAGGCCTCACTGATGCGAATCGTCTGATTTTTGTAGTCCACGGCAAAGTGGTTTTGCGAGAGAAACTCCCAACCGAAAATTGCGTCAACCGGTATGCCAAGAGTTTTTGAAACTTCACGGACTCGGTTTTCTGAAATTTCGAACCTAACGTTTCTGCGTTCGTATTCGCCGAGAACTAGGTTCTGAATACGTCTGTTTGTCTTTTCGCTTGAATTGAGGCTGGCGGCGAGAGCTGAGGAAATTTGCACGGGCACAGGCGATCCTGTGTCAATTAACGCCTTTCGTTCCACGCCGTTTATCGTCGATTTGATTAGAATCATGTCCCACGTATATTGGATCGGTACTAAATGAATTTTGCGTATAATTTCGAGGGGGACGGTGCTCTCAGCTCGGTTCACCGCATTGGCCAACAATTTTAAATTGTTTTCACTCGCCTCAAACTCGACAAACTTATCGAATACTTTCCGTTTTTTATATAGAATAAGCGTGTTCTTGAGTGAAGGGTTGATCTCGTTCAGTCCCGCAGTCTTAGAATCCGTCGGCGATGGAACATAAGTAACGGCAATGTTCTTCAAATTTAGTTCTTTGGCGAACGAAATAAGCGTTTCTTCAACCTCGGCAATCGGTTTACCTTGCGGATTCGTATAAATTAAATAGGGTTTAAATTTTGCCGCACCACGCCGGTCGCTTTCTTCGTCCAAAAATTTGGCCAGTTTTTTCGCATTTACCCAATCTGAGTCGGAATTGAGCCAAAACAAAACGCCCTGGCGATTACCATAAACGCACATCGGACAGGCCCGACTGCCTTTGTCCGGTCCCCAAACATGCTGAGGATCGAAAGCGGGGCTACTTTCCCCGATAGCTCGACCGGATCTCATTTTGGGCAGATCGTACTCTTTGTGTAGCCTGATGTCGCGGGTCCCCAACCAAGCAATATCGCGCCCCTTTTTCAGTTCCAAGCCCGCGTAATCTTTGTCCGTCGTAACGCCAAGGTCTTCGTAGTACGCAGCGTTCTGGGCGAAAAAATTCTTTTTCAGGAGAGGGTCATCCTTGAAAACGAAATCGGGAATGCTATAACAGTTCTTTTGCGAGGGAGCTTTGAGAACTACATGAATTCGCGCCGGTTCGGTTCGCGTCGAGTAAGGAGCGGGCCTAATCGTGTCAATCTCGTATTCGCCACGCTCGCCTGTCTTGAGCCAGCCCCGAATCGATCCGTGCCATCTAGCGAAACCGCCTTGGTTTTCATCGCCGCGTCTGGCATAAATGCCTTTTGCATCCGTTTGGTAGAAATACATCGAAACGTCTCTGGCGGGAGTTACGCCGTCTGATTCATAAACAACACCCCTGATCGTCAGGCGTTGGCCAGTTTCTGCGTCGGGAGCGATTTTCGCCCGTCGCCACAAATCCGGCGGGGCTTCGTCAAAGACGCAGCAAGCGCAAGAAGGAGGACCGCCATTTTGTCGCGGCGAATCCGAATTTTGTTCCCCGACGCCCGCGGGGCTCTCGGTTGATGTCTTGGTCTGACAGGTCTCAGCATTCAGAAACAGAAAAAATATATTGATTATTAAAATTATAGACGCAGTTTTCACTTCTAATCTCCAGGGTCCAATTGGGGGTTTTGCCCAATTCAAAGCTTATAAGTATTCGTGGCTAATCGAATACTAATTACGCGATCCAGCAAGTTTTCTTGACCAAATGTTCGCAATGTCAAGAAACCATGACGTTTGACGTAAATTTTGAGGATGAAACAATGTTCTAGGATAAGATTGTTTCTTAATGTATAGAACGATCAAAATTGCATACTGGTTGGTTTGTTTCCTGTTTCTCGTCGTCTTCTACCGCTGGGCACTCCCAAATATGTGGGTGAACGTCCCGTCATCCTTGGTTAATGTCTTGTTGTTTATTCTTATCACGGAGACCTTTATTCACTACCGGGCGATTCCCGTCTACTTTAAGGACCAAAAATATAAATTATTTGCTGTCTCGATCCTGATCTGCGGACTTCTCAACGGTACGATTACTCTTTTCGTTAGTTGGAGCATTATCCAACCTTTCACTAACAGCCTTCTGACTGAATTGTTTTGGAATTGGGAGAACTTGGTTTACGGCAATTTCTTTGTCATCACTGCTTTCACCGCGATGAGCATTGCGACGAAACTGCTGTTCGATTGGTACACTCTGCAAGCGCAGATGAACGAACTGGAAAAGGAAAAGACTAGAGCCGAACTCGACTCCTTAAAGGCACAGATCAATCCACACTTTTTATTTAATTCCCTCAACTCGATTTACGGGCGAATTGACAAAAATAACGTCGAAGCCCGCAATTTGCTGATTCAGTTTTCGGACTTGTTGCGTTACCAGTTATATGAATGCAATGTTGATTTCATCGATGTTGAAAAGGAGATTGAACATTTGCAAACGTTTGTTCGGCTGCACCGCGAACGCAAGAGCGAGAAAGTAAAGATTGATTTAAAGCTCGGTGGCCGGTTGTCTGGGTATAAGATCGCTCCGCTTTTACTTGTTCCCTTTGTCGAGAACGCTTTCAAGTTCGTGAGCAGCCACGAGCGAAAGGAGAATTATCTTTCGATCGAACTCGACGGGCGGCAGGATTCGGTTTTCTTCCGGTGTCTGAACACGCGAGACGGCGGCCGAAATACCGATCTTTACCTGAAGAACGGGTTTGGATCGGGCGGCATCGGCCTTAGTAATGTCCAGCGACGTCTGGAACTGATTTATCCGGGCAAATACAAACTCGACCGCTTTGAGGATGAGAGCCTATTTCGCATCGAGTTAACAATCGAATCAATCCAATTATGAACGAGTTGAACTGCCTGATCGTGGACGATGAACCGCTGGCCCGTAAAGTTCTCCGGGAGTATATCGAGGATGTCGAATTCTTATCTCTCGCCGGTGAGGCCGAAAGCCCGATTGCGGCCAACAACATGATGAGCAATTGGAAGATCGACTTACTTTTTTTGGACATTGAAATGCCCAAAATGTCAGGACTAGATTTTCTAAAGAACCTGCGATCCCCCCCGATGACCGTGATGACGACGGCTTATCCCGAATACGCTCTACAAGGCTTTGAACTCGACGTTCTGGATTACCTAGTCAAGCCGATCGGTTTCGAACGTTTCATGAAGGCCGTTAACAAAGCGAACGATTTCCACCAGCTCCGAAATCAGGCCCTAAGAAAAGGCGATGGGTCAGAGTTCTTTTTCGTTAAATGCGATCAAAAGTTGGAAAAGATAAATTTAGCAGACGTTTTGTATGTTGAAGCACTTTCGAATTATGTGATCATCAACACCGAGCATAGACGATATGTAACCTATTTAACTCTGAAAGGTATTGAAGAGAAATTGCCAATAGACCGATTCGTCCGCATTCATAAATCATATTTAGTTTCGTTGACCGCAATCGTCAGCATTGAAGAAGACGAGGTGCAACTGAGAAGTAAGCATTTGCCGATTAGCAAACATTACCGGGCGCAATTCCTAGAACGGATAAATCCAAATCTCTTTAAGAGATGAAAATCAAAAAAGGTCGTGCATTCCAATCCTTAATTGCTTGGGAGCTAGGGAATCATAAGAAAAACGGTAACCTCATCGGCACTAGCTGCGTGTTTACAAAGGAATTCAATGGGGAAGAAATTGAACCAAGAGTTTTCAAAAAGTCTGCCTTAACATGCATGTGTATGTTCGTACCAGTGACCCAATCGATTTCGCTTGTTGAGATTAAACTTGTTGTATTTCGTTTAAGACTTTTTGTAGAATTGTCTTAGCGGGGCCAGTGCCCTAACACGATTAAATCTTTCTCCCTAACGAATAGCCTATTTACTAAAGTTCTTTATGCCACTGAGCAAACTAAATTGTCCACACTGCCGATTGGCTAACTGGTCGACGGTCGATGTCTGCCTTCGTTGCAAGAAGAGCATGAAAACCGCCGTCTCGGTAGCTACGCCCGCTCGTATGAATATTCCGCTGCCAAAGGACTATGTGTCACCCGCCGTCATTGCGATCGTTTTGTTCTTGTCGGTCGGTGGAGTTTTCGCGGTTTACAAGTTCGTCTTCGCTATGCCTAATAAGGAGATAGCTACGACCAATGTTAATGCACCGACCCCTGCCACGCTGACGCAACGGATTCGATACGCTTATGATCAGGATGCGGCGTACTGGCAAGTCAGGCATCCCGACCTAATAAGGCTCACGAACGAATTCAAACCACAAGTGGAAGGAAGCCTCGGAGACTTTATTACGACTTCGGAAGGCGGCGCTGAAATATCTAGCCGAGGTCACACGTCTATCGATGGATATACCGGACGCCCAACCGCACACAGCGTCCCTAACAAGTATTTCAATGCATTGCCGACCCGTGGGAGATGCGGGGGCAAGGTCGAGAATATGGTGGCCAGCGATTATTGGTATCTGAAGGAAGGTGAAAACGTCACACTCAAGGTTGAATTCGAGGGAGACTTTTTCGTCAAGAAGGCCACCGGCAGAAACTCCTGCGGAGAGCTTCGAGCCGAAGGCAGAAAGTCTGTGCAGAATGCATACGTCTGGTACCGTGGCAAATGGATGGAAATAGTCGCAGCTACAGCTGATCCAAATTTCAAGGACAGCGTTTTGAAGCCCGATACACTCGCGTTAGGCATCGCAGAAAAGGAGAAAAATGACAAAATTCGTCGGCAGGAGCAGAAGGAACTAGAAGCACGACACGAACGATACCGTGCAATGCGAGCTAACCGAAACGCCGCTCCGTGAGGTCGAGCCATTTCAACGCCGTGCCACCGAATAACATCTCCTTGCCATAGTCGTCAATATTCATCGATTCGATCAGCTTTCCAGGCTCCGCCTCGCCGAGCGGGAAAGGGATAGTAGCTGCCCATAGCAAATTGTTCCGGACCAACGAGGACTGAGCAGATATTCCGGATTTGCACACTCGTGGACGTGAGCGTCAAAGTTCATTCAACGAAGAGTTTTTCCCGGACCGGGGTTTTTTCTATGCCGTCCAGAAATATTGTCACAAACCTTGCTTGTGCGGTGTTTTGATTTGTGAGCTACATTTTTGAAAGCGGCAACTAATATGAAAATAAAAAATTGCGTAATCGGCATTTTGGCATCGCTTACGATAGCAACCCTTGTCCATGCTCAGACTGAAAGGGCGCCGACTTTATTCAAAGAAGCCTACGCTCAAACATCTCTGCCAAAACCGAGATCATATCAATTTACAAACGGTCAGTGGTTTGATGGGAAGAGTTTCCGTAGTAAGACCCTTTATTCGGTTAATGGTCTTTTATCACGCAAAAAACCATTGCGGGTTGATGAGGTGATTGACCTTGGAAATGCCTACGTTATTCCGCCGTTTGCTGAAGCTCACAGCCACAAACTTGATATCCCGTCTGAATTAGACGGACAACGGCGGCAGTTCATCAAGGAAGGCACGATGTACGTGATGGTTTTGGGTAATTACGCGAGAAATGTCGTCGCTAACCGCAATCTTTTCAGTACGCCCGAAACACTAGATGTTTTATACGCGAACGGTGGCATTACTCGAACGGGACAGCATCCGGCGTTCGCTTACGAAAGAGGCGCGTCGGGCATCGCCGAGTGGTGGTTGCCGGAAAATACGAAAATTATTCAAGCCAGCCGGAAAGCCGAGAGAGAGGCCTACTGGTTTTTCGATACTGTCGAAGACGTTGATAAAAATTGGGACGCCTATATAGCTTCTCGGCCGGACATCGTTAAAATTTATTTGTTTGACGTAAAAAATAACAGTTCGGCTCAAAAAAGCATTTCAGAAGAAGTAGCGGCTTACGTGACAAAAAAGGCTCACAATAGCGGGTTGAGAGTTGCGGCGCACATCGAGACTTTTGACGATTTGAAAGTCGGTTTGAGAATCGGGGCCGATATGTTTGCTCATCTGCCGCACTACAATTATTTCTTTTCGCGCACAGAACCGGAGCAGCCTACCTTTACCAAACAAGAGCTAAAAACGATTCGTCAAAGAAACATCGTTCTCATTCCGACACTCTCGCTCAATGAGGATTTTGCGATCGTCCGAGATGCGAGCAACAATTATCAACCAAGATTCGACGCAGTTCGATTTAATGAAACGGTAGAATTTCATAAAAAGACGATTGGAACCCTGACGAACGCGGGTTTTGTATTCGCCATCGGCTCGGATCGCGATTCTTTAATGCCGGAGATAAATTACTGGGTTAAAAATAATATCTTTGATGCGTCTTTTACTTTGCACACAGCAACCGTTACGACTCCACAAATGATGTATCCGAAACGCAAAATCGGTTTTTTGAAAGAAGGCTACGAAGCGAGTTTTTTGGTTCTTGAGGGAAATCCTTTGGTAAATTTCGAGCAAATGAAAAACATCAAACTTCGGTTCAAACAGGGCTATTTGTTAAACGTGCCAGATTAAATGAGGCCGCGGCACAACGATTCAACGGACGTGAGGCCGGCGATTTTAATTAGTTTGTGTCCTTTTTTTCCGCTAAAAAGATCACCTCGCCGATCCTGATAGTTCATGGCGAGATGGACAGATTTTTGAAAACACTAATATGAAAATAAAAAAATTGCGTAATCGGCATTTTGGCATCGCTTGCGATGACGCTCACGATAGGTGCTCAGACTGAAAAGACAATAAGACCGGTACCGACGAAAAGCGAGCCAGTCAGATTTACGCCTCAAACCAAATCTCCTGCGCCGGCATTTAACTTGACGTCTCTAGACGGTAAAAAGTTCGAACTTGCGTCTTTGCGCGGAAAGATTGTCGTTCTTAACTTTTGGTTTACTGGCTGTCCGCCTTGCTTAACGGAAATACCGAAACTTAACGAGTTGGTTGAAAAATTCAAACACGAGGATGTCGTATTTATTGCACCGACATTGGACGAAGCACGTGTTCTGACGACTTTTCTGAAGGAACACCCCTTTAAGTACCACATTGTGGCGAATTCTGCTGACTTGATTCTCGGGACTTATGGAGACGGAACGGGAAATCTGGCGATGCCCACTCACATTGTTATTGACAGGCAAGGCAACATAGACACAAAAATAATAGGCGGCTTGATCAGAAAAGATGGCAATTCGCCAGAACTTGATTATCTGACAAACGCTATTGCTCGTCTTTCTAAAAAGTAACCGCGAACAGCACGGAACAGCCCGGCGCATGCTAACACGGGGAAGCGGTACATATCAAAACGACTAGAACTGTTACACTAACCGTCGATGTTTAGCCTTGAGATCGATGAAAACCTCAGGATCGAGTTGCCTGAGCTGCATCATGCGGAAGCGGTTAACAGTTTGATTCGCGAAAACCTTTCGCGTCTGCAGCAATGGATGCCGTGGGCCGTGGATGATTTTTCGGTAAAGCATGCGGCGGAATGGATCCAGCGGACTGCGGAATCGCGTGCGAAGGATGGAAGTTTCAATGCAATTTTATTGCTAGATGGTGAAATCATCGGCACGCTTGGTTATCATCATCTCGATATCACTAATAAACACGCAGCAATCGGGTACTGGGTCGACCATCGTCACGAAGGAAAAGGGATCGTTACCCGGAGCACGCGTGTTTTGATCGAATATCTTTTTTCTGAGATCGGGCTTAATCGCGTTCAGATCAATTGCAATATCGATAATAGCCGGAGCCGTGCGGTCGCCGAAAGACTGGGCTTTACGTTTGAAGGCGTCCGACGCGAGGTCGAATACCTTAACGGCAGATTCTGCGACTGGGGGGTATATTCAGTGCTCCGAAGCGAATGGAAAGAGCGGGACATACGTGCGTAACTACTTTATTGCCCGATTTTCGGGAACTCGGTTGCCCTAAAGGCGTGGAAACCGATTGAGTCGTCAAGAAAAACGCACCGCTCACGTAATTTCGCTTTTTGGACAAGGTAAAGACGTTAATTTCAAAGTCAGATAAATTCAACGTTTACGATATTTTCTTATAGGGAAGCTATTGAGATTCAAAGTCGAGCGAAACTGCAGAAAAGCCACTCGGCATCTTGAGTTTCTCAGGTTTCAACCCCGATGCAAAACGTATTGCCCTAACATTGTTGTTTTTTCACGATGGTTATGTATTTGAACAGGAAATTTTCACTTGCTATTACCCTCTCAATCTTGGTCTCTGTTCTCTCAATCTTTGCCCAGAAAAATGATGGCACATTAGTGCTGTCGATCACAGACCAACTCGGTGCGGCCGTTGCGGATGCGGAGGTCGCGCTTACTACCTCGGGGCCCGACAGTAAGATCTGGAAGGCGAGAACCGATCGGCGTGGATCTGCGCGTATCGTCAAGCTACCTGCAGGCGAATATCGTGTACTGATCGTCGCCGCAGGCTTTAAGGATTACACCGTCGCGGACGTGAAAATTCGAGTAGGCGAGACCGAAGATCTCGAAGCTGTGTTGGATGTCGCTCCGATCGAATCGATTGTGGACATTGGAGATAATGATGCTGCCGAAGCCGAAAAATCCGGTTCGACAACGGTAATGAATGGGGAGCAGATCGCACGACTTCCCAATGATCAAGAAGAGCTAGAACGTAAGATCAAAGCGATCGGCCAGGCTGTTACAGGCGAAGATCTGCCTGTCAGCGTGAACGGCGTGCAGGGCGCTAAGATCCCGCCAAAGGATATGATCCAGCAAATCAGAGTTAACCAGAATGTTTTCTCTGCGCAGTATGACGGGCCGTGGGGCGGCGGCATCGAAATCTTTACGAGATCAAATGTCAATAAATATCGAGGCTATGTCGGCTATTCGTTTGCCGACTCGCGTCTGAACGCGCAGGATCCGTTCGTCGGCAGACGGGTTCCCTATCAGCTGAAGAACTACTTCTTCAGTTTGTCGGGCCCGCTTTTTGGAAAGAAGGCGAACTTCAGCTTTTATGCCAGCCATACTAACGCTGACTCGAGCTCTGTTATCAACGCGACCGTACTTGATGCTGGATTGCAGCCTGTCGAATTCAAACAAACGTTGTCGACGCCGAGTCGGTCTGAGAATATTAACTTAACCATCAACGCGGACCCCAACCCCAAGCACAAGCTTTATTTGAATTACTCGTTCGGCATCGGAAATGCTGTTAATCAAAACACCGGCGGCTTTTCGCTGCCGAGCCGTGCAAACGATACTACGTCGCAGAATCACTACCTTCAGTTCTCGGATACGTATCTGATCAATCCGAATTTGGTGAATCAGTCTCGCTTCCTTGCATCTTATAATAAGAATGAAAGTTTCGGCGGCAGTGATGACTACGCGATCAATGTACTCGACGCGTTCTATGGCGGAGGCTCTCAGCAAAACAGTGGTGTCGATAACTTTCGTTTCGATATAGCCAATGAGACGACGTGGCAAATGGGGCGTTACGCTATGGGCTTTGGCGTTCGCGTGCGCGGTGAACGTATTTCGCAAAATTCCAGTAACGATTTTGGCGGAACTTACACATTCAGCGGACGCGTTGCTCCCGTTTTGGACGCGAATAACCAGCCTGTAGTCGGCAGCGACGGAAATGTTGTCACAACACAGATCAGTAGCCTGGAAACTTATCGGCGCACGCTACTATTCAGGCAATTGGGCCACACGAGCCAACAGATCAGGGCCTTGGGCGGCGGTGCGAATCAATTTACCATCTCGGGTGGCGATCCGCAGATCGAGGTTTCACAATACGATGTCGGGCTTTACTTTCAAAACAGCTACAAGATCTCAGACACGCTGGCCGCAAGCTTTGGCGTTAGGTACGAGAACCAGACGAACATTAGCAGTCCGATCAACTTTGCTCCGCGTATCGGCGTGATCTGGACGCCGAAGTCAAAGGAGAAGCAAAATCCATTGACGATATTGCCGCGTGTTAGTGTCGGATACGGGATCTTTTACACACGGTTCGGCTTATTTAATACGCTGGGCATCCGTCAGGCGAGCGACGCCGGTCGGTCGCAATATCTCATTACGGAAACGAATGTGTTGGACACCTTTCCGGACGTTCCGACCGTCGCCGAGCTCGAACAGTTCGCATTGCCGCGTACTCAGAGGTTCGTTGAGGAAAGTTTTCACACGCCGTATCAGTCGCTGCTCAACATAACGGTCACCAAGCGTCTGCCAAAAGGATTTTCTCTGAACGTCACCTATGCAGGAAGCAAGTTCTTCCGACAATCGGTAACACAAAATATAAATGCGCCGCTCGCGGGAACGTTTAACCCGCAAGATCCATCAACCGCGGTGCGTCCGTTTGGTAACGTCGGCAACATTTACGCTACACGGTCCGCCGGACGCATCGCGAGCCACAGATTTTCACTTAATCTCAATCTTCCTCAGTCGCAAACGGTTTTCGGCAGCGTGCGTTACAACTACGGACGCAGCAGAAACGATATTACAAGTGGCAGCGGTTCCTCCTTCGATCCGTATGATCTGAGTCAGGAATACGGCCCGACCACTTTTGACGGAGTTCACAGTGTCGGCGGATATTTCTTCGTGACACTTCCCGCAAAGATTTCGGTCGGCACCGATTTTACCGTAAATTCCGGCTCGCGGTTTAACATCACTACCGGGCGTGACACCAATGGCGACGGGTTTTACAACGAACGCCCATCGTTTGCAACAGAACTGTCCAAACCAGGCGTTATCGCGACGCCCTATGGCTATCTTGATCCAACGCCTGGGCCATCCGACCGGCTGATTCCTCGTAACTTAGGTCGCGGCAACTCATTCATCCTATTCAATGCATCGATATCGAAGAGTTTCGGCTTTAACGAGGATAAGGCAAAGAAAACTCCTCCAAAACAGAGCTTGCATCTCAGCCTACGAGCTAATAATGTGCTAAATATCATCAATAAAGGAACCCCTATTGGCAACATGGCTTCGCCGAACTTCCTTCGCTCCCTCTCTTCCTACTCCGACGGCGGCGTATCGTTCATCAACGGAGCCCGCCAAGAGAACTTCGCTGGCCGAAGCTTGAGTTTTAGTGTTGGGATCCAGTTTTAGATTCAGGGGAAGCGCCGTTTGGCATCGTTTTTCGCCCCTTAGAATTCGAGTGAGAAATACAATTACTGAGCAACCGCCGATGGAAGTTTGGTTGTGCCGGATATTGAAGGGAATTTTCAGTGACAATACGCGAAACTTGAGAATTATCATGGGAGTTGGCGTTACGAAGTAGCTGGGTGCTTTTTTGTTTGAATGAAAGAGTGTGATTTACAAACAATTTATTCAGGCTTAGCTTTTCAGATTCCTACCGAAAGCGGGGGATATGAGAGCATCACTTTGTCATCTGAAAATCTGCCACTGCCGCCGGATGAAATGACAAGCGGCAATTTGTATATTGTGAAGACGAAAACCAATTACAATAATTGGTTTGAAAGTGATTTGCTGTGGTTTTATGCTCGCAAAGAAACATATCGCAATCTTGGACTGCTAATTCTGTCGGTTGTTTTTCACCGGCAAGTTTCAGAAATAGAAGTTGAAATAACACATCCGCACAGCGAAATTAAAAGATTGATTGTTGAGTATGCTCCGCCGAACATAAATGAATTGCCGTCCGGCTATCATACTCAACCGCTTGCTTTCAAATATTACGCGCAACTGACAGCCAAACATCCTTTTGACAGGTGCGTTTTACCGAAAGATTTACCTTGTTTCGAGGTGTCTAACTCTGCGGGATTGAGTTTTACTGACGAGGCTTGGAAGCAGCGCGACAAGGTAAAGATTTTCGGCAGCGATACGGGACTGGTCGCGTTTGCAGAAGTACTGTTAAATTTTTCATTGCCGCAAGATGGTTTAGATGAAATTCAGTTAGAAGGTGAAAGCGGTTTTCGCGGTGTTGGCATAAGCAGCGCAGAAGTAAGTTTATTTTTGCCTGAACATTATGCGTGGACCGAAGAACATTGGCAGGAAGGCGCGTGAAAACAAACACACACCCAACAATTCAATGGACGTGGGGCGAAATACGAGCTTTCTTTTGACATTTTTTCTTTCATATAAACATCCGTGTGGCTGGTTCGCCCCACGTCATCTCAGCCGTTACCCGCCTAATCGAGACCCCCCCGCGAACTGAAATCCCGATGTGCTTGCGCTTGATCTGGGATCGACCGCCCGATAATGCAAAGGACGAACGACTGGCCATCGAAGTCGCGTTCCGTAATTCGCCGATTAAAAACCGGGCCCCCGCGGTCAAAGCGGAACGCTGCCGCGAAAGATCCATCCATGTCCGCAACCACTCGTAACCTTCGGGCTCGCCTGGTTCGATTGAGGCCGTTGCGGTGCTAGACGCCTCATGCATTCTCGATAGGCTTGCCTGCATTATCTCGGCGACTGCCGGCCCCATTCCGGCCCAACAGGGTAACCCATTGAGACAAATCTTTTCCCAGTAGCGGCAGATCGAGGATCGAGATTCGATCGGATGAGACGGCACTTCGCTTGGTCGACGACCCCGATGGCTTCATCCTCGCGTCCTCCCAACTAGTCGACCCGCACCGGGAAAGCTGGTGCAAATTTCGGAATTTAGGACACTCGACGGGCGTTCCCGTGCCCTCCGCCAGCATCTCATCGGGAGCGTTATTTTGATAATGTCCTCGATATCTCGCGAGATAATTCGTATGGGAATAGGCAGGAGAAAATGATTTATTTAAATATCGAAGGCAATCCAAGCCGCAAATTCCTCGCGATTACGTTCTGACTTTCTCCTTTTCTACGTCGAGATACCCGGTGTTTTTATAAGATCTCTTGTAACCTCAAGTCTCGGATCCGAAAATACTGATCCTCTCATTTCGTTGATGAAAGATCGTACTTTACACTTGTCGCGTCGGCTTCCATTAAGCGTCTGTGCCATTCCGTTTCAAGCACGACGATGTCTTTTCCCAACGCTCGATTTAAGCCTTTTACGGTCCCGCCCTTCCATAATTCCTTTACTTTATCCACACCGTATTGTTCATATATGTATTTGACGAAACTTCCAGTTTGTGGATAACTTATCAAATCTGGATGACTGGAGAAATCATTTAACAATTTCTCTAGCGGAATTAGCTTTTTCTCCTGCAGTAAATATTTATTCAGATCGTGTAATTGGTAGCCATGCCAAATGTCGTCGGCATAGGTTGCAAAGCCCTCGTTGATCCACGACTTAAATTTTAACCCCCAACTATTTCCTGCCATAACGTGCATTAGCTCGTGAGCTCCGGAGGCATCAATTTTCTCGCTGAAAATGAAACAGGCAACTTTTGTGGTGGGAAAGGCGACCCCATTGGTTTGATCTCCGATAAGTCGTTTCATTTTCTCGTGTGAAGCAACAATGAATATATCGGTTCGAAAAAAATAACCGTCAACCTTCAACAGTTGTAAATTCTTTGCAAAGGCTTTTTCCTGAAAACGCTTTAGGTCTTCGATTCGAGTTTCTGCCAAAGTACCCGGTTCGAAATGCAGGCGCAAGTGTTCTGTCACAACCGTCTTCCATACAAAGCCCTTCTTTTTGAGAAGGTCGGCAGCACTTGGAGCTCCAAAACTATTGCCTACGGAAACAGTAATAATCAAACACATCAACCAAAATGAAAGCCAAAATCTAGGAATATTCTTTTCTACCATTATTTTTAAATTTGAAATTTCACACATTCCGTTCTTAAGAGTCGGAAGGAAAGGCTATTGAGTGTCGGTCAGTTCTATAATCAGCCGAAACTGAATCACGGGTGATCTTGTTGCGGTTTTTCTGTAAATGGACCCAGTTTCCATCGCTTTTCGCACGCATGCGTTCAGATCCAACGGTTGAAAGATCGGCGGAGTGAGCCTTTCCCACGTCCTGCCGGTTCGGCTCCGCACTTTTCACCCCATTTCATCTGTGATCCTCGAGCGGCTTCTTGATCTTGAGATCGACATAGTAATACCGGCTGAAAAGTCCACGTCCACCACCTCGCCGCGTTTTTCGTACTTTTCGATCGTCTGCTCCGCCATGCATCGATCTTTCGTTCTGAACTCCGTCCGCTGGAACCCGTCGATTACTTCCTTCATTATTAAAACCTCGAGTTCGCTCTTTCCGTGTTAAGACGCGTGAACTACTTACCTACGGTACTAGCCTTGCCCTATGCGATTATGGCCCATCTGTTGAAGCATCCTTGGTTCATAAAAAACGATCATGAGGGGCGCTGCCATTCTTGATAGTAAATTTAGGCTCGGATCCTATTTTTAATCAAAAGCTTTTCCTGAACAAATATGACATTTTGATAAAGAAGGTTCGGTCCATTTGAAGGTATCCTGGTTGCCTCCCGCCGAAAGCGTAACCTCCATACGTCGAATTATCGTTGTAACCGATATACAGTGCCTTTCCCACGCTGGGTGTCCACGCAAATGTATACTGGCCAAAAATCTCATCACTCAACGTATCGTAATAGATCCGAGCCTTCACGTTTACATACTGCGAAAACTGATAGGTCGACCTGAGCGTAAAGTTATTCGACTTGAACGCAAACAGGTTAGTATCATTCCGCTCGAGTTGGGACCGGTCGAATCCGAATTTAAAGGAAAGGTTGTCGGACGGATTGAAGTTTGTTTTCAAACCAAAATAGATGCCTCTTGCCTCCCCCGGGTCTCGGGGGGCTTCATGACCAAAAGCAAGTGCAGCCGGGCTGACACGCGGAAAATCTGGGCCCGCTCCAAAATCAAAATCAAAATCATTAAATGAAATACGAAAGTTTGTATCGAGCGAAAGTCTCTTACTGAATTCTTTGTAAAAATAAGTCGATGCGCCGAACTGCAATGCCTCCCGCTCAGGGGCACCGAAAAATGCCCCGTTTCGAATTCCGTTTCGCGTCGGTCCGAATTCATCTTCGTAGATCTTTTCACGACCAATAGAGATTCCGCCACCAATTCCTGAGTTTTTCTTAAGGATCAGACCCCCATTCAGGCTTTCCCCCCAACTTTTAAACCGGCCTGAAAAATCGTTGCGATATACAAAACTTGTTCGTAGGTTCTTGCTGATGATGAATGCACTGGGCTTCGGCTCAGAGCTTAGACTGCCATACACAAAGTTATTCATCGAGTTGGTTCTATCTGTGAAACCCATGTCCGCTCGAAATTTATCGGTCGTATTGTTCCCACTTATTCCCCAGTTGTGGTTCTTCGCGCTGAATGAGTATTGGTAGCTGTAGCTGGCACCGTTGCCCGTTTGGTAGACTGCTTGATCTGCACTTGGGTCATAAAAATGCTTTCGGGATGTCGAACCCAATATCTGTCCTGTAAACGTCGACCTGCTATTGATCTTCCAACGTGCATCAAAACCGGCGACGTAGTTTTTCTTTTGAGGATAACTATATGCCGTAGCCAGAAATCCGATCTCCGAATCTTCGCCTACATCGCGTTTTACCCGAACAACTCCCGCAAATGCTTTCTTATCGAAAGGATTGAAAAGCGGATCATCGATAGCGCCGAAAATACCGAAGGAGTTTTTGCCGGCCTTGCCCGATAGTTTTATCGCGATATCGGGACTCTGGACCCGCCGCGTATATACAGCTTGGATAGGCGTCCGAAAAATATCGACGCCTTCAAGAAAAAAGGGGCGCTTCTCCGAGAAAAAGATCGGGAACCTTTGATTAGCCTCGACAACGGGGGCATCTGCTTCGGTGTCGGCAAAATCTGGGTTGTAAGCCATATCCAGTGTTATGTTCGGCGTTATGCTGTACTTCGCCGTAAAGCCAAAATCCGGCTCGATCGGCGGGTTTGAGAAATGAGTTAGGCCTGTTCGTTTACCAGTTTGTTTAAGGGTCAACGTTGGTATCACTTCCAAGGTACGGTCTTTTTTGATTTCATCGAGCCCGGTGATCTTTCCAAACTGGCTCAAGAAACTGGGGTTGCCGCGTTCCAGCGGCACCCAGGAATTAAATTCATTATTCAGACGATGGATAATACGGGCGGCATTGAATCCCCACAATTCGCCTTTACCGGCAACGTACCGTATCGATTTGAACGGGATCCGAAACTCTACAGACCATCCCCAGTCCTCAATTACACCCTTGGATTCGAATACGACGTCAACATTGTAATCTGTACCTCGCCCCTCCGTCTCGACTCCGTCTTGCTGGATGCCGAGGGGATTAGATCCAAAAACGTATGCCCGTCGTCGGTCGCCGTAAGTGTCAAGCCAAAATCGAACATTGTCCTCAGCAAAGGCACCATCTCTTTCAACCACAGATGCTCGGATCTTGTCCGTTTCGTCCCAACACTTGAAAGCAATATAGAAATAGTTCTCATCGTAACCAATATAGATTTCCGTTGGCTTGGAAGCCGGTATGTGGTCGCCCGGTGATACCTGGATCAAATCTTTCAATACGACCGCCTGTTTCCATGTCTCGTCATCGAGTTTGCCATCAATTACGGGTGCTGGCGTAACCTTTGGTATAGTGACAGGCTCACGAAACGTTTTTAATAAGTTTTGGGCTTCCTGGGGAAACGCTCCCACGACAGAAAAGAGAAGTAGGACAAGTGTGGAGGATATCTTCATGGTTAGTATGTGTGAAATTCTGGGCGGGAAATGCTTTGTACTTTGCTGAAGGATCTATTGCATGACGATGGAGCGTTTAGCGTTGCTAATGATTTATCGCTTCCTTCTCGCCAAGCAGAACTGTTTTTCGCGATTTGTCTTCGGGTAAGCTGTAAACGATTTCTCCCGATTCGTTCATAAAATCAAGCTTGGCTGGCCCGTCCGATGAGAACTGCAGCGTGAGGCGCTGCTTTCCATTTTCATCGAATATCTTGACGACGTTCGCCTCGTCTCCGAGTTTGCCGAAAAAAAGTCCACGGGCAGCGAACTCACTTTTAGCGAACACGTTCTCCGTTATAAGGGGACGCTCGGTCGGCAAGCCTGATTCTTTTCGAGCTTCCAAGAGTTCGAAATGCGCGGGTTCGTCAGGAATGTTGATGTGTTGCCACACCAACAATCCGGAAATTAACGTGACAGCGACCGCGTAAATCCTTAAGTGCAGCTCTCTTCCGGACCTCATTTCTTTCATATTGATTCCTTCAAAACGTTGCGGTCAATAGGTAGGGGAATCTACTCAATAGAGATATCAGTCGGCTTTCTTCATTGAGTTCCTTATCCCGTGTCTATTTGTTAAAGCCGATTTTGTGAGCATTGCAATGTTCTGTTCAGTGCTCCCTCAGTTGTTAATTACCCCCCCACCTGAGGGCCTCGGCTTCGAAAACGTCCGTATAGTCCTTGACTTGAACAATTCCTTGTCCCTGTCGGCTCGTTCTACCGATTTCTCGAGCAAGGCCGCATTCTGTTCAGTGAGTGTGAAGTTGGTGAACTTATCGGCTATCTTCCGGTTGTTATAAACGATGAATGTGTTTCGTGTCGCCAGGTTGATCTGGTTCAGATAAGTCTCGGTCGGCTTATCATCCACGCTCGGAACGTAGGTGATGGCGATCTTTTTCAAGTCCAGACTTCGCCCAAAATTTGACAGTTTTGCCTCTAACTGTTCGGCGGTTAGTTTTTTCGGATTGGTGTAAATTAGATAGGCCTTGAAATTTTTGTCGCCGAGCCCGACGCTCAAAGCTTCGAGCCATTTCGCCCAATTCTCAACTTCATTCCAATTCTCGTCCGAATTGACCCAATACAAAACGCCGGGTTGATAACCGTACTTGCACATGGGACAGGCGTGCGAGCCTTTATCCGGGCCCCAAGCGTGCTGCGGCTCGAACGCGGGGCTTTCTGTTAGAATGTCGCGGCCTGAATTCGGCTTCGGCAGATCATATTCCGCAAAGAGAGTTATGTCGCGCCTGCCTTCCCAAATCCCGGCATTATTCTTTGTAAGATTCAAGCCACCGTAGTTCGGATTTTGATAGACCCCCATGCTGCGCCACCAGGTGGCCGTATTCTCCCAGAATTTAGGCGATAGAAGTTTATCGTCCGCGAAAACGAAATCAGCGATGCTGTAATCGCGTTTTTGCGAGGGAGATTGGACGCCCGCGTGAATGTGCGCCGGCTCGTCCTGGCTCGGATATGGAGCGGGTTTGATTGTGTCGATCTGGTATTCGCCTCGTTCGTTGGTTTTGAGAAAACCACGCTGCTTGCCGTGCCACCATGCGTAGCTGTTACGAGGCTCGTCGCCCCGTTTCGAGTAAGCACCTGTCTCATCGGTCTGATAAAAATACATCACGACGTTTTTGGCCGGAGTTTTTCCGTCGGACTCATAAACCGTGCCGCGAATACGAACTCGCTCGACGGCCGTTCTATTTGGAAAGATCGCGAGCTTATTCGACAGATTGGCGGGTGCTTCCAAAAACAAACAGCCTCCGCATTCGGGTGGATCCGAATTTACGACCGGAGCGGCTTGGGCCGCCACTCCTATCGAAGTAGTTAAAACTGAACTGGAGTAAGCTGACGAAAAGACTACGATGATCAATACCAAATAAATCGCAAAGGTCTGGTTCAAACAAAATCGCATAAAAATCCTCTCGACTTTGAAATTAGCATTCATTTCACGTCCACAGTTGGGATTTACACGAGTCGTTCGTTTTCCTTGACGAATGCTAAGACTTATCGAAATACACCCACTTCAAGGTTTGTGTCGAGCAGGAAAAATACCGCCGCGTCGAGTCCGCGTTCTCACATTATGAGCGGCACAATATATAAGAAAACTGATGATCAGACTTGGAAGCATCTTTCTCGCTAGGCACCCGATTTAGTGTTAATACTAGGGCGGATCAATCGGCCGCCTTTTTCATTTTTCACCCGACTTTCCTCCTGTTACCTGATAGTGTCGTCAGAATAGCTTATGTAGCGAGAAATGTAGCAACCATGTGCGTACATAGAGTGTCACTGGGTGCAAACCGAGTTCGCAAAGTACCGTAAATATGGCCCTATGATACTTGGTGACACTCAGTGAACTTTGGCTGAAAAGAATTTGTAATCATCAGGTCATCGCAGCACGACGTCTTTCAAATTTCTTCTAACGAAACGTCCCATACATTTAAGAGCATTTCGCAAGATATCCAAAAGGGATCGTTTCTTACGGTGTATGGGCTAATTCGCGATACAGCGCTAAATCTTCTAAGGTTGCTCCGTCAACATTCTCCGCAATATCGGCGATGATCTCGATCTCAGTCATATCTAGGTGTTCGCGTTTTAGTAACGCTATCGCTACCGCTTCGATCGCCGGCCAGTGTCGATCGACAAGCCTGGCGGACTCATTGCGGAATGATTGTTCTTGTCCTTCCCATCCCCACAAGCCCAGAACTTCAGCAGCGGCTATGTCATCGCTTGCGCACGAGTCCGGGTTGAAACATCTCCGCTTCTGATCGATGGCAGCCCCTGCGTAACAACTTAGAACCCTCCCCCCGCAATCCTATTCTGAGCTGCTATCTGTTAGGTAGTCGGTAACGTAGCCAAGGGTTCTAGCACCGCCAAGAGGCGGTTGCGGAATTATGGAAGCAGAACCGCTGGCAACCCGAGGCCCGATATTGGACGACGGCATGAGCAGCTTCATGATAGGCGGTATCTATAAGCTTAATCATGAGCGGTATCCTTTTCTAGGTTGGTACCGGGCCGATCTTCATTCGGTACGTCCAGCAGCCGGGCAAGTTTGGATTGGCTAAAGTGATTATACTTGCACCACGTTCTGAGGTCAGACGGATCCACTGAAATTATTTCTATCAGAGGCAGATTATTTTATTACAATTTCATTTAGTTCGATCAACTCTCCCAAGGGGCTAAGTGCGCCAGACGTGCGCCAAATCAACTTGTTGGTCAATAACTAAGCCGAACACATCTAAACAGCAATACAACGGAAACATAGGAAACTCAACTTAAAGTAACCAAAATGAACACTAAAAAGAGACTTTTAACCACTGGGTCGCAGGTTCGAGTCCTGCTCGGATCACCAATCTTTAGAACGCGTTAAAGGCATCCTCTTTGGGTGCCATTAACTTTGTCGAGCGCGGGCCGGGAACGCAGGCGTTCCCGCCTGCAAGCGTCCATCTGGACGCTTACGAACACGGCAATCATTCAACTGCACCCATACCAATCAACGCCACGCCGGAGGAACCGCCGTTGTAGGCGGCGAGGCCCGCGTTCCAGTCTGTGCCTTTCCGTCCGACGCCCAATTATGGTAGCTTTTTTTCCATGCCGCCAACCATCAAAGAATTAGTCGTTTACGTTCCGTCGGAAAACTTTGAGATCTCCCAACGATTCTATGCCGCGCTTGGCTTTACACTTACTGACGGCTGGGGCGGTACAAAGGACTGTCAGCTCGGAAACGCGATCTTTCGCCTTCAAAACTACTACAACAAAGATTGGGCCGAAAACTTCATGATCAAGCTCGACGTCGACGATATCGAAGCCTGGCACGCTCACGCGAAAGAGGTCATCGATAACGGCGATTTTGCCCATGCCCGCTATGACAAAGCTATCGAGTCGATCGGCGATGAAAAAATATTCCACGTCTGGGACCCCTGCGGAGTGCTCCTGATCTTCATCGCCTGACCCAAACACCCATGCCAATCAACGCCACGCCGGAGGAACCGCCGTTGAACAGTTACCCGCGTATAATTTTTACGCAAACTGTGTTAATGTTCTCGTAAATTTTTCACCTTGCTTCCCGGAATGAATACTCTCAACCGACCGTTTGATTTCGAAAGACGATGATCAATCTTTCAGATACCGAAAAACAAGAAATAATTCGCTTTATTGAGGCTAACAAACCTCTGCCTGATAAGTATCGTTTTTTGCTTTTTGGGGATAAGCGAGAGGTTGAGCTTGTTTGGAACGGAAAGACGGGCGAGGTTTGTAATATTGTGCTGCCGTTTCAGGTGATCGAGCAGGTGGACGAGCCGCGGGCAGAAAAGCCTGAGGACACCAAGGCGCAGCTCGATCTTTTTGACGAACGCGGGCGGCAGTTGAAGGGCTGGACGAACAAGCTGATCTGGGGCGATAACAAGCTGATACTTTCCAGCCTGAAGAACGGCCCGATGCGGGACAAGATCGAGAAACAGGGCGGCATAAAGCTGATCTATATCGACCCGCCATTCGATGTCGGCGCTGATTTTTCGATGGACATCGAGATCGGCGGCGACACGTTCACAAAAAAGCCGGGCATATTGGAGGAGATCGCCTACCGAGACACATGGGGCAAAGGTGCCGATTCATTTATCGCGATGATCTACGAACGCCTCGTCCTGATGCGTGATCTACTTGCCGAGGATGGAAGTATTTATGTGCATTGTGATTGGCGGGTGAATAGCTACATAAGACTCGCTCTCGACGAAGTCTTCGGAACTAAGAATTTTATTAATGAAATCGTTTGGCAACGCGGCAATCCACGTGTCAATGCCTCAAAACACTTCTCCCACCATACTGACACGATTTATTTTTACGGAAAGACAGAAAACTACGAGTTCAACACACAATATACCGATTTGTCTGATGAATATTACGACAAATATTATTCGAAAGTGGACGAAAAGACTGGAAAGCGATTTATGCCGTCGCCTCTCATTGGTCATGTAGGAACAAATAAAGAGTACGAATGGCGCGGTTTCAGTCGGGCTTGGCGGTATCCCCGACACAGACTGGATGAGTTAGATGCGAAAGGCTTAATTTATTGGCCTCCGGGTGGTGACGGCGTACCAAGATTCAAAAAATTTATGGAAGATTCCGCAGGGCGTGCAGTCCAGTCTCTTTGGACGGACATAAGCGGTGTAAATTCTCAGGCAAAAGAAGACACCCGCTATCCAACGCAGAAACCGGAAGGTCTTTTTGAACGCATTCTTGGGGCGTCAACCATTGACGGCGACCTCGTAGCAGATTTCTTTTGTGGCTCCGGAACAACGGCGGCAGTTGCCGAAAAACTCGGACGTAAGTGGATCTGCACCGATCTTGGAAAATTCGCAATTCACACTACGCGAAAGCGTATGATCGGCGTTCAGCGCGAATTAAAGGCGGTTGGAAAAGACTATCGTGCGTTTGAAATTTTGAATTTGGGCAAATACGAGCGTCAGCATTTTATTGGCGTCAATCCGAACCTTCGTGAAGAAGAACAGCAAAGGCAGCTTGCACAAAAGGAAGAGAAATTCCTTGAACTTATTCTCCGTGCATATCAGGCGGAGAAGACAGACGGCTTTGCGACATTCCACGGCAAGAAATCAGGCCGTCTTGTCGCGGTCGGCCCGATAAATCTTCCCGTGACGAGATTGTTTGTCGAGGAAGTTATCCTCGAATGCAGACAGAAACGAATAACGCGGGTCGATATTCTCGGCTTTGAATTTGAAATGGGCCTGTTTCCGAATATTCTTGCCGAAGCCCGACAGAAAGGAATAGACATCGCCCCAAAATATATTCCCGCCGAGGTCTTCGACAAACGCGCCGTCGAGAAAAATCAGGTAGTTTTTCATGATGTTTCATTTATAGAAGTAAAGCCGCACGTCAAAGGCAAAACCGTTGCCGTTGAATTGACGGATTTCTCCGTTTTTTATTCCCAGGATTCCATCGCCAACGCTGAGGCCGCTTTGTCCTCAAACAAAAAGGCCGGAAGCAAGATCGTCGTCGAAGCCGGACAGATCGTAAAGATATCGAAAAACGCCCAAGGCGAATTTACCCGCGAGCAGCTAACCCAAAAATGGACAGATTGGATCGACTACTGGTCGGTCGATTTCAATTTCGAAAGCAAACGAGAGATCATTCGCGTCCCGACGGCCGGGGAGTCAACCACCCCGTCAGCCGAAGCGGCTGCCACCCCTCCTGTCCAGGAGGGGAGCTTTGAAGAGGTCTGGACGGGCGATTATATCTTTGAGAACGAGTGGCAATCTTTCCGGACCAAACGCGACAGGTCTATAGAACTAAAAAGCATCTTCCACGAATGCGAAAAAGGCCCACGAAAGATCGCGGTCAAGGTCGTGGATATATTCGGGAACGATACGATGACGATCTTGGAGGTGAATGTTTGATTTTAGCCCGTTTAGTTTTGAGTCCGCGTAGCGGGCGGAAGCATAAAGCCACGGGCGTTAGCCCGTGGGAATGCGCAATTGAAATAACTAGCCCGCGAATGCGGGCGACAGACAATAGCGATGGGTATCCATGTCAAAAACGTGCTGTCGCCGTTTACAACGGCTCGATAATTGTGATGCCTATTCCCACGGGTTTGCACCCGTGGCTTTATTCTGTAACCCGCTACGCGGGCTGGAGATCAATATGCCGAGATCATATACAAATCTGATTTACCACATCGTCTTCTCAACAAAAGATCGTCGTCCGGTAATAACACCGAACAGAGAGGAGCGTCTGTACGAATATATAGGCGGAATTATCCGTGGTCTTGGAGGTATTGTGTTGGCGATCAACGGGGTCGACGATCATGTTCATATTTTGGTCAAGCTAAGGCCGGATAAGGCGTTGTCAGATGTGCTGCGTGACCTAAAGGCAAATTCTTCCGGATGGCTGCACAAAGTCTTTCCAGAGGCGGAAGATTTTGCGTGGCAAAATGGGTACGGTGCGTTTACAGTCAGTGCGTCGCAGATAAACGGTGTGAGGAAGTATATTGCCGATCAAAAGATTCACCACACAAAGAGATCGTTTGAGGAAGAGTTTATTGGATTGCTCGAAAAGAATGAGGTCGGGTTTGATCGAAAATATTTATGGACATGATCGTCTGTCGCCAACTGCGATGGCTCGATAAATTGCTGAGCCCACGGGTTGTCGCCCGTGGCTTTATGCTAATACCCGCTACGCGGGTTCAAATCTAATAACCGCCAGGCAAGAATTTTTTTATGGGACTGCATCCTGACTTTCCACAATCACCTCACGAGATTTTAGAACCTTCCATTCGGTGGTTTCCGGCGGACGAAACTCTGCGGGAAACGTCGATGGAAAAACTATTGCCGCCACTCGTTCCGCAACTGCGGAAAAAGGTAAAGGACTTTCGCGTGGGAAACTACGCCGGAGCCACAGAAACTAGCAAAAGTCTCTTGAACTTCTGGTTTAAGGAGCCGCATCTTTTACCGAAGGCCGACGGCACGTCCTTCGAGTTTCAATATTATTTCGCGCAGCGGGAAGCTCTGGAAACGATCATTTATCTTTTTGATGTTGTCGGTGTAAAAGACAAGCTCGATCTGATGCGTTTTGATTCGTTCGGGAATCTTCGAGGTCGCGACTTTGATGAAGATTGGCGAAGATTTGTAATCAAAATGGCAACCGGGGCCGGCAAGACGAAAGTTATGAGTCTTGCCCTGTCATGGAGCTTCTTCCATAAGCTTTACGAGGCCGATTCACAGCTTTCCCGTAACTTCCTTGTCATCGCTCCGAACATCATTGTTCTTGACCGTATTTACAAGGACTTTCAAGGCCTGAGAATATTTTTCGATGATCCGGTCTTGCCCGACAATGGTTTCGATGGGCGAAACTGGCGGGATGACTTTCAGTTGACCCTCCACGTTCAGGACGAAGTGCGCGTGGTAAGACCTACGGGAAATATTTTTCTTACAAATATTCATCGAGTTTACTCCGGGGACGATCCTCCTCCTTCTTTTGATGACGAAGATACCACCGACTATTTCCTCGGACCTCGCCCGACTGGTGCAACCACAGATTCAAAGGTCGATCTTGGAATGATAGTTCGAGACATCGACGAACTGATGATCTTGAATGACGAAGCACACCATATTCACGATCCAAAAATGGCGTGGTTTAAGTCTATACAGGACATTCACAATAAACTGCTGCAAAAGGAAGACCAACTCGCGCTACAGATAGATGTAACGGCAACCCCGAAGCACAACAACGGGGCGATCTTTGTCCAAACCGTTTCCGATTATCCCCTTGTCGAAGCAATTTATCAGAACGTTGTTAAGCATCCGGTTTTGCCCGATCAGGCAAGCCGCGCAAAGTTGCAAGAACGGCAAAGTGCAAAGTTTACGGAAAAATATACAGACTATTTAAACCTCGGCGTGATCGAGTGGAGAAAAGCATACGAAGAACACGAGAAGCTGGGAAAGAAAGCAATCCTTTTTGTCATGACCGATGATACGAGAAATTGCGATGATGTCGCGGAATTTCTCGAAGGAAATTTCTCCGACCTGAAAGACCACGTGCTCGTTATTCATACTAAGAATAACGGCGAGATCTCGGAGGCGGCCTCCTCGGCAAACAAGGAGGTTTTAGAAAAGCTTCGTGAACAGGCCAATAATATTGATAGTTGGGAAAGTCCTTATAAAGCCGTTGTGTCGGTAATGATGCTGAAGGAAGGTTGGGATGTAAAGAATGTAACGACGATAGTCGGGCTTCGGGCCTATTCGTCGAAAAGCAATATTCTGCCGGAACAAACTCTCGGTCGCGGCCTTAGAAAAATGTATCCCGGAAACACCGAGGAATATGTCAGTGTGATCGGGACGGACGCCTTTATGGATTTTGTCGAATCTATCCAGAGCGAAGGAGTCGATTTCGAACGCAAACCAATGGGCGAAGGAACGCCGGGCACCAACTCGCTGATGGTAGAGGTCGACGAAGAAAACGATAAGAAGGATATAGAAGCCTTAGACATAGAAATTCCCATACTGACGCCACGCGTGTATCGCGAATACAAGAATCTTTCGGAACTGAATGTTTCCGGCTTTGGACATCAGAAAGTTCTTTATCAGGAATTCAGCGAAGAGCAGCAGCGGGAAATTGTCTTCAAAGATATTACGACCGGAGAGATCACGCACACGACAATACTAGACACGGCGGGAATTGCGGATTACCGGAGCGTCATCGGATATTTTGCGCAAACGGTGATGAAGGAATTGCGGCTCGTCAGCGGCTATGATGTGCTTTACGGCAAGGTGAAACATTTTGTCGGGCAGGAATTGTTCGGGAAAGTGGTAGAGCTCGACAGCCCAAATACTTTGCGAAACCTTTCAGAACTGGCCGCTACAAAATCGGTGATTGAAAATTTCAAAAGAGCTATCAACGATCTGACCATTCGCGAAAAGGGCGACGCTGAAATTCGTGACACCATCAAACTACGTCAAACAAGACCTTTCGTGACGAAGGATCAGGGCTATTTAGTTCCAAAGAAGAGCGTCTTTAACAGAGTCGTGGGCGACAGCCATTTTGAATTGGTTTTCGCGAGCTTTCTGGACGGCTGCGACGAAGTCGCTTCATTCGCTAAAAACTATCTCGCCGTAAACTTTAAGTTGGACTACGTCAAAGACGACGGAAACATCTCGAATTATTACCCGGACTTTATCGTGAAACTGACCGACGGGCAGATAATCATCGTCGAGACGAAGGGAAATGCCGATCTTGACGTTCCCTCAAAAATGGAACGCCTCAAACAATGGTGTGCAGATATTAATAGGATCCAGTCCGAAGTCGTTTATGACTTCGTCTATGTCGATCAAGTCGGATTTGAGAAATTTAATCCGAAGAAATTCAGCGACATTCTTAGCGGCTTTGTCGAATACAAATGATCGGCGATAAGCATCAAGGCTTTTGGTGATCGTTGCGCCGAGGTTCGGACCGCCATGTCTGTCGCAAATTCACGCCAAATACGCCAAATGCTACAAAGTACCCAAATGGACTACCCGAAAGGATAAAAAGTAGGTTAGCCTGTTGCGGTGCGGGGTCTTTGAGGTTGGATCTTAGGCCTTTTATATTTGAAAAATGGGGTTGATCGTGGATCGTGGATCGTGGATCGTTGTTCGTTCTTCGTTCTGCCGACTGACCACGACCACTGTTGTATTACATCGTATTACACCACACCCTACAGAAAACAGGTGGTACAAGGTACAAGTCTGTAAATGTCA
This sequence comes from Pyrinomonadaceae bacterium, assembly GCA_041748975.1. GTDB lineage: Bacteria > Acidobacteriota > Blastocatellia > Pyrinomonadales > Pyrinomonadaceae > OLB17. The sequence goes on along the minus strand of JBGTCF010000146.1, from coordinate 568 downwards.
TAATACGATAGTTATTGCGAACTTCCTGTCCCGACCCGGGACAAAAACACGCGCTTTTTGCGGAGAGTGGAGAGTGGAGAGTGGAGAGCGGATAGAGGAAAGTGGAAAGTGGAACGATCGTTTTTCACAGTCCACTGCCCGGAATGGATCTCTTCGATCAGTCCCTTGTCGGTTTGGCTGCCGCAGGTTGGGTTAAGGCGGGGGCTCCGCCGACGATGTAGCTGTCACGGGATCGAATGATTAGGTTCGGGCGTTCGACGCGGACCTTGATCGATTTTCGCTGTCCTCGCGTACCTTCGTCTTTGGGAACATAGCCGATATTGTACTGACGTCGAAGTTCTTCGGCGATGCCTTCGAAGGCACGTGTAAGCCCGCCGGGAGTGGATTCGGGTTGAAAGACCCGGCCTCCGGTGGCATCGGCGAGATCATCAAGATACTTCCTGCCGAGCGCATATTCCTCGGCTGATACCCCGGCCATCATTCCGCCGCCGAATATGTCAGGGGAGCCGCCGGCATTTCCTGGGCGATTATCGAAATATGTGTTGTAGTAGATCGGAAAGATCATGGA
>JBGTCF010000145.1:0-2041 GCA_041748975.1 Pyrinomonadaceae bacterium | reverse complement strand
CCGATCCTAAAAGGCCGCCATTTGATCGAGATTGGAATGGAGCCATCACCGCAGTTTAGGCAGATATTGGATGCCGTTTATGAAATGCAGATGGATAATAAGGTGTCGGACCTGGAAGAGGCAATGGCTATGGCCCGACGCTTCGCGTCGGCGAGATAATTAAAAAGGGCCGTCATATTTTGACAGCCCTTTCCAGCCTTATTTCCCCTCGAGAAATGCCTTCAAGCGGCGTGACCTTGACGGGTGACGCAGCTTTCTCAGGGCTTTGGCCTCGATCTGGCGGATACGTTCGCGGGTCACGGCGAAGTGCTGGCCGACTTCTTCGAGCGTGTGCTCTGATCCCGTGTTGCCGAGGCCGAAACGCATTTTGATGACCTTTTCCTCACGCGGTGTAAGCGTCGCCAAAACCTCATCTGTTATCTCACGTAAGTTGGAGAAAGTGACTGATTCCGCTGGGTTTAGTATCGACTTATCCTCGATAAAATCTCCCAGATGTGAATCTTCTTCTTCCCCGATCGGAGTTTCGAGCGAAATCGGTTCCTGAGCGATTTTCAGCACCTTTCGCACTTTTGAGACCGGAATATCCATCCGCTTTGCGATCTCTTCGCTTGTCGGTTCGCGGCCGAGTTCCTGAACAAGCAGACGCGAGGTACGGATCAGCTTGTTGATCGTCTCGATCATGTGGACCGGGATGCGGATCGTGCGTGCCTGATCGGCGATCGCACGGGTAATCGCCTGTCGGATCCACCAAGTCGCATATGTCGAGAATTTGTATCCGCGACGCCATTCGAACTTATCGACCGCCTTCATCAAACCGATATTGCCTTCCTGGATCAGATCAAGGAACTGCAACCCGCGGTTAGTATATTTTTTCGCGATCGATACGACGAGGCGTAGGTTGGCTTCGACCAACTCGCGTTTTGCTTTGTTAGTTTCCTGTTCGCCGACAAAGATCGTTTGATAAGAACGCTTTATCTCAACTGCTTGCAGGTGGTAACGTTCTTCGATCTCGGCTATAGCAGCTTTGGCATCGGCGATCTTAGCGTTAAGCTCACGTTTTTCGGCTGCGGGCGGCTTAGACTCGAGCTTTTCTTTGGCTTTGCCGATCACTCGCTCAGATTTTCTAATATCTTCGACAACCTTACGGATCGCAGCTATCAGCACCTGACGTGTCCGCTCGGTGATATTCAGGTTTTTGATCTCCTGTGCGATATCCAGGCGGAGCCGGGCGGTTTTTCTACGCAGCGTAAGCAGCTTTTTTGTCTTCTTGCCGGCGGCCTTTTCCTGTTCCGCGATCAGGGCTACCCAGGCCTTGAGGACGGGCTGAAAATTCTGGCGAATGCTGTCGATCCCTTCGAGCGTCCAGCGAAGATATTCTTCGGCCTTGTCTTCCTCGACCGAGATCTCTGCCTGTTCAGAAAAAATAACGGTCTCGCGAATACTGGCCTTGCCGGCAGCTAGATCGTCACCGATCTTAAGCAGGCGCTCTACAGCGATAGGCGAACGCGAAATAGCCTTATGGGTCTTGATCTGCCCGCGTTCGATGCGTTTCGCAATGACGACCTCGCCTTCTCGATTTAAGAGAGGGACGATACCCATTTCGCGAAGGTAAAGACGGACCGGGTCATTTGATTTATCGAGAACACCGGCGGAAAGGTCGAGATCGAGATCGTCTTCATCGACCTCCTTTTCCTCTTCCTCATCATCGAGCGCCATTGTCGAGGCACGTTCGAGCAGTTGCGCGTCAGTTTCGGCGACTGAGATGTTTGCACCCTCGAGGCGCTCCAATACATCCTCGATGTCGTCGGCCGACATCATGTTTTCAGGGAGTTCGCGGTGGAGCTGATCGAGGCTCAACCCCTTTTTTCGCCGGCCGAGGGCAACCAGGCGATCTACTAAGTCTTCTTTTTCGTCGTAATCAGCCATATATGAAAAACTTTTGATTAGATAGCAGTATAAATCGTTGTTCGCAATGAATACATATAACGCCTAATACACCAGTTATTTTCGAAACCGGAGAGCTAGCGTAAACCCAAAACTA
>JBGTCF010000144.1:0-4017 GCA_041748975.1 Pyrinomonadaceae bacterium | reverse complement strand
CTCATAATACGCTTGGTGCGTTTTGCCTCATCGCCTTCTTTGATCTTCTGAAAATCGCCGAAGAGCACGCACCCGACCTTATCTTCTTCAAGATTCAGGGCAAGTCCTCGTACGCCGTGAGGAAATTCGAGCAGTTCACCTGCCATTACCTTTGCCAGGCCATATATCTCAGCGATACCGTCGCCGACCTTAATGACCGTTCCGACCTCGTTAACAGTCATGCTGGCGTCAAAATTCTCGATCTGCGCCCGTATGATCTCGTTGATCTCGTTAGCTTTAATTGCTTCCATATCTTCTAGTGACGAGTGACGAGTGACAAGTGACAAGTTCCGAGGTTCACTCCTCGTCTCCTGTTACCCGTCACCTTCACTATCCATTTATCAGTTGTTCTCTAAGATTTTCTAATTTGGTCTTAACGGAGCCGTCATACACGGTCGATCCGATGCGGGTGACTACACCGCCTATGATGTCTTTATTAATAGCGTAATTAATATTCACTTTCTTGCCTGTGATCTTCTCAAGATTCTTCTCGAAATCGGCACGTTCGTCAGCCGGAAGCTCGCGAGCCGAAATGATCTCGGCCGAAACAACTCCGCTTCGTTCCTCTAAAAGTGCCCCAAAGCGCTCACCTATATCGGCAATATCCGCAAGTCGTCCATTTTGAAGCAGCACTTTAAGAAAATTCGATGTTGTTTTAGATGGCTTTAATTTGGCGATTAGAGCATCAAGCACCTTCTCCTTGTTCGCATGGGCGATCGCAGGGTTACCGAAAACGGTCTGCAGGTCGCTGCTCTTCTTAAACAGCTCGCCCATGGTTACAAGCTCGGCCTTTACCGTTTCTGTGTCACCTAGCTTTTGCACTACATCGGCGAGTGCAGTGGAATATCGGCGGGCGATCGTTTCGTTGCTCATTTTAGTTCAGCCCTCCGATCTCGTGAATACTCGCTTTGACGAGCCGTGCGTCCTGATCGCTGTCGATCTTTGCCCTGAGCTTTTCTTCAGCAAGGCGAATGCTCTCCTCGGCCGAAAAACGTCGGAGCCCGGCATAGGTCTGCTTTTCCAGACGGTCCAAATCACCTTCACGCTGCCGTGTCAGCCGATCGATCTCTGTCTTCGTATATTCGGCCAGGCGTTTTTTCTCGGCGGCGGCCTCTGCCTTAGCATTCTGGACGATCGCGTCCTTTTCGTCCTTTAGCCGCTCGAGTTTGGCTTCCGTTTCAGCCAGTCGTTCCAGAGCCGCCTGCTTTTCTGCCTCTGCCCTGATCAGTTCGGACCTTATCTGCTCACGTCTTGCCTTAAAGGCCTCGCTGAGCGGTTTCTTAACGAGATACGTAATTATTCCGATAAATATAGCGAGGTTAATGAACTTCCAAAGCTCAAAACCGGGTATATTGAAATACTGGTTATAAAAATGCGAAAAGCCGCTCTCGCCGCCTGATGCAGCCAGAACGAAATTTAATGTGTAAATGAACGCTAACATATTGTTTTAGCCCGAACGCTAAACTAATTTCTCAGAATATTCGTTGCGATCTGTTCGGCCATCTTGTCGGCTTCGATCTCCATCGTGGACCTTGCTTCGGTCGCACGTCTATCAAGCTCTGCCTTATTAGCTTCGAACCTTTCGGCGATCTCCACCTTTGCGTCGAGGATCTTTTTGTCCCGCGCAGCCACTGCTTTTTTCTGCTCTTTCTCAATCAATTCGTATCCGCTTGATCGGGCTTCAAGCATTTCATTCGTATAGCGGGCTTCTTTTTCTTCGACATCCTGCAATAGCCCGACCGCTTCGCTGGACCTTCCACCCTTGTTCAGTTCCCGTGAGGCGATAATACGGTTAATGGGTTTATAAAACGTGCGGTTAAGTATCCATATCATCACGAGGATCAGCGCGATGTGGATAAAAATTGTGCCGTCTGGAAAGAGTTGTATTGTTTCGGCAAAGGCCAGCAAGTGCATATTCTTTAAGGGCCGCTTTCACGGTGCCGTCAGGGCAGAATCCGCCCTTCTTCTCAAAACATATAAGAGTATCACGCTCGCTTTTTGAGGGTCAAGGAGTGCCCCGGACCTTCTTTCGGCGGGCACGCGGCGGTCTTGAGGTATGGGTTCAGTCGGAGTATGGCAACACTCGCCGACGTTTTTATCATCCGCCGCCTTGTGCTACATTCCCAGCAAGCACTAGCGCAGTCCCGATCGTTTTAATTTCATCATCTTCGCCAACAGCCTTAAAGATGGACGAAAACATACGAGAAACCGTCAGCGAGGGCGAAGCCCGATTCGACGCAATACGCAACCGAGTTGGGTTCTTTCTAGCTCCGTTCATCTTTATCGTAATCTTTTTCGCCCCGCTTGGTTTGAGCCCGCAAGCCCACAGCCTGGCAGCGATAATCGCTGCGGTTATCACCCTCTGGATGTGCGAGAGCCTGCCGATGCCGGTTACTGCCCTGCTTGGAGCGGCTCTGTGCGTGATTTTCAAGGTTGCACCGGCAAAAGACGTTTTTGCCCCCTTTGCCGATCCGCTGATGTTCCTTTTTATTGGATCGTTCATTCTTGCACGAGCTATTTTCCTTCACGATCTCGACAAGAGATTCGCCTTTGGCGTTCTCGGGATCAAATGGATCGGGGCGAGGCCTTCGCGGATCCTGTTCGCCTTCGGAGCCGTAACGGCCTTTATGTCGGCGTGGATATCGAACACCGCTACCACTGCAATGATGTTCGCCATTGGGATGTCGATCATAGCGTTCCTGATGCAGCAGGAAAAAGAGACCGGGATCAAAATAAATCGCAGTTATGCGACGGCCATGATGCTCATCACGTCATTCGGTGCATCGATCGGCGGTCTGGCTACGCCGATCGGTTCGCCGCCCAATGTCATCGGTCTTAGCTTCATCCGCAACTTAGTTGGGGCCGAGATCCCATTTTTCAAATGGATGCTCATAGGCGTTCCGATCGTGATCGTTCTGTACATTTTTCTCTTCCTGTATCTTAATTATCTTTCGCCCGCCGGCATCGATAAAATTCCCGGCAGCTCGGAAATGATCGCCCGCGAAAAGGCCGCGCTCGGCCCCTGGACGCGCGCCCAGCGGTCGACGATCATTGCGTTTGGCACCGCTGTAACGCTGTGGGTATTTGCCGGCATCGTTGCCGTGATCGCCGGTGATACAAGTGAGATCTACAGAGCAATAAATTCGCGTGTTCCGGAGGCTGCCGGCGCGATAATAGGTGCGATCCTTCTCTTCCTGCTCCCCGGCAATCAGCCTGGCGAAAAAGCCATCACCTGGCCGGACGCCGTCAAGATCGACTGGGGCGTGATACTTCTCTATGGCGGCGGATTCGCTCTCGGCGTGATGTCGTTTCAGACCGGCCTGGCGGAATCGGTGGGCCGTGGCCTGACAGACCTCCTGCCGCTGAGCGGCGAATTCGGACTGCTGGTCGCATCGGTGATCGTCGCGATACTGATCTCAGAGACAACGTCGAACACCGCCTCGGCCAACATGGTCGTGCCCGTCGTCATCGCCATCGCCCAGGCCCAGGGCGTCGACCCTCTCATACCTGCTCTCGGAGCCACATTTGCCGCGAGCCTCGGATTTATGCTGCCCGTATCCACGCCATGCAACGCCATCGTCTACGGTTCAGGCTACATACCTCTAATGAAAATGGTCCGATACGGCATCATCCTCGATATCATCGGCGCGGTGGTCATAATCGCCGCGATCTCGCTGCTCGTGTCTATACTGCGTTAGTTGTTCCTGTGATAGAGTTTTTCTAGAATTCTATTGAACCGGAGTACGCTTTGCGTCCTCCGGATATTCCGTCCGGCCCGTTATGAACACCCCGGCAATCCCAAAGAAACTTCGCGCTCCGCGTAACCGCACGATTGAGATCGCGGATAGCGAAGTTACAACGCTGCGGTCAAAGGTAGTCTTTAACGCTGATGGACGCAGAGTCTCCGAAAACAAGGTCGTGTGCGGAGATGCTTTCGAGATCTTGGGAAAGCTGAAAGGTGAAAAGCAGTTCGATCTC
>JBGTCF010000143.1:0-15665 GCA_041748975.1 Pyrinomonadaceae bacterium | reverse complement strand
TCGGGTTTACGCCCACATGGTCATAATGAGATCCTATCGCGACCATCTCGTTCTTAAGCACCGGATCTGAGCCTTCCCAAACGGCAACGACATTCTGGGTCCAGACCGTTTCCTTTTTACTAACGGCCGCCAGGCTTGCCGTTTTATTCATCGCAAAAGCTGCCGCAGCGGCCTTATCGCCCGACTCACCAGCAAAGATCGAATCGGCGACTGCTTGAGACACGAGCATTACAGGCAAAGACGGCGGGGCCTCGGGGCGAAGTTTATCCGGATACATGCTTCCGCGGCCGACAAAGTTGCGCATTTGGCCCCAGTTGCTCTGTAGCTGAGGGGGTGCGACGACAATGATACCCGTTGCGCCTTTTTTAGACGCATGCGTCACGGCATCAGCCCATTCAGTTCCTTTGCCATCGCCAAGGTCAGCCTGCGTCACGCCTGTCGGCATGCCCGTGAGGGTCCGCTGGCTAAAACTATTGCTGGAGATCACAACTATCTTTCCACTGACATCGACGCCGGCGAACGAATCAATACCTTTCGACTTGACCATCCAGCCATCGCGTCCGAAAACCAACGGCCCGCTCACGGTGCCAGTTCCTGCGAGCCGAAAGAAATCTTCGCCTAACTTGTAACTCTTCCCGCCGATCTCGAGCTTGGTATTTTCCAAATCGAGCGATTCCCGGCCGAGGGCGATCTTCTGAAAATAGGTACCGTTATCGCCAGCTGGCTTAACGCCCCACCGCGACAAATTCAAAGCGAGGAATTTCGCGGTGAGGTCCAAACCTCGCGATGGCGTGTCACGGCCTTCCATTTCATCGGATGCGACGAAATATAGATAGTCGCTAAGCTGCTTGGCAGTCACGGCTTCTGTGGCTTTGCGGTCGGACGCTGAGATTGAGACCGTCTGTGCCAGCGCCGTTGACTGGAACACAAAGGCAGCTAGTAAGACTAAGGCAAATAAATTTCTTTTCATTCTTTCTCCGAGAGGCAATATTTTGGTAAGTCTATTTTAACCCAAGATGGTAATACACGCTTTCGGTGCGCTCAATGTAACCTTGTCCCCGAAATGATACTTGATTTATTACGGTTGATTTTCAAAAGAGTTTCTTACGATCCGACAATGCTTAACTTGTGAGCATTGGCAAGATCTAATAGTTCGGGGCGATCAAAAACAAGTGTCTTGCCAGCCGTGACCGATAAACAGGTCGCTCCTGCTTCGATCATCGTTTCGATCGTCGGCACACCGATGACGGGCACATCAAATCTCATATCCTGGTCTGGTTTCGCGACCTTTACGACTGTCAATTTACCGTTGGCGAGTTCACCGGCCCGCTTGATCGTCGCGTCCGTGCCTTCCATCGCCTCGACCGCCACACAGGCCTTTCCTCTTACTACGATCGTCTGCCCGAGATCTAGACGCGCGATCTCATTGGCGATGTAGAGCCCATATTCGATGTTCTCGGTCTCAATGTCGGTTGGCTTTCGTTTTGTGATTACACCTTCGGGAGCCAGATGGTCTTTGATAAAAAAGGTCGAATCTATCAATTCGATACCATCTTTGGCGAGCTCAGCCGCAACGCCGCCGATAAGGGCATCAGTATTTCGCCGCGGCAGGCCCCAGAGCATTTTGACCATTCTGAGATCCGGAATGGCGCCGGAAAATATCTGTGCATGCTTGACCTGACCGGCCATTATCACACTCGTGACTCCCCGGTCCTTAAAAAAAGAGATCATCTTGCCGAGTTGACCGATGTAGACCCAGGCGAGGTCGTCACACTCGTTTTCGATCTGCGCGTCGGTCTCTTCCTTGATCGCCACGACCGAAAGGGATGTACCCTGGCGGCGGGCACCGTCGAGTACCAAAAAGGGAAATCGGCCATTGCCGGCGATCAGGCCGTATTTCATATTGATCAATACAGGCGTTCAGATTTACTCAGATCAGAAACGAATAGCCGCAGTTTTTCATTTTCAGGCGAATCAATCAAGCCGGTAAATGTGAAACCGAGCTTTTCGAGCAGCCTGATGGAGGCCTCATTATCAGGCGTGGTGATAGCAAAAACGCTCTGGAAACCCAACTTGTCACGTCCATACTGGAGTACTGCCGACGCAGATTCGCGGCCGAAACCCATCCCTTCGAATTGAGGCAGGAATGCGAATCCCAGATCAGGGCCTGAAAGCGATGCGCGGCGGACAAACCCGCACACCCCGACCGCCATTCCGTCCTCTCGGCGTTCCACCGCGTAAAGTCCATACCCGTGCTCTAGATAGCTCTGCCGGTAACGTTCATCGATAAAAACAGCCGACTCCCCGATGCTGCGAACTCCACGGTCGCCAATGAACTTAAGAAACTTCGGCGAATTCAGCAATTCAAAAATAAACTCCGCATCGACGGCGGAGTCTATTTCACGAAGTATGAGCCTATCGGTTTCGAGTATCTTCAAAAGTTATTCTTTAAAAGGCTCGATTGCCCCTGGCTTGCGAAGCATTTTATTTACCTCGTCGAGATGCTGCTCCTCAAGAAGTATCATCTCTCGTGCATATTCCTCAAGAGCTACAAATTTGCCTTCCGAAACCCTCATCAAATCGTAATATGCTGCAAGCGTGGTAGTTTCCTGCTCCAGACTCTCGCGGAGGATGTCGCCGATATCATGCTTCTCAGTTTCGAGCAGAGGCCCGATCCTCAAACTCGGATGTCCGCCGAGCATCGTTACAAACTCACCTGCTCTGCGGGCATGCATCAGCGATTCATCGCCATTGCTTTGCAGCCAGGAAACGATCGGTATCCGGTTGTACCCAAAGACCATCAAAGCATAATGCGTATAACGCACAACCCCGGCCAATTCGAGTTCGAGGATCTTATTTAGTACCTCGATAGCATTTTGTTTTTCGATTTCGTTCATAATAAGCATTATCTTTTAACGGTTAATTTTCTGCCTGCTCCCTGGCGTGATAAGAACTCCGCGTCAGCGGCGATGACTCAACATGCTTAAACCCCATCGCCTCGCCGATGGCTTTCCACTCAGCAAATTCTTCCGGCGTTACGTAGCGTTCGACCGGGAGGCGTTTTTCGTACGGCTGCAGGTATTGGCCGATCGTCATGATGTCGCATGAAACTGATCGGAGGTCACGCATGAGATCGACGACTTCTTCGAACGTTTCACCGAGGCCCGCCATGATCCCGCTCTTTGTTTTCATTGTCGGCTGCCGCGTGTCGCGGTAATGGGCTGAGCGTTCGAGCAGTTCGAGGGTTTGGTTGTACTTCGCGTCCGGCCGAACGCGGCGATATAGGCGGGCTATGGTTTCGGTATTGTGGTTCAGAACATCGGGACGGGCAATCAAGACGTTATTCAGAGCCTGCTCGTCGCCGTTAAAATCAGGAATAAGTACCTCGACCTTGCAGTCGGGATTTAGCGCGCGCACGCGAGTGATAGTTTCCGCCCAATGCATCGAACCCCCGTCGGCGAGATCGTCACGATTTACCGACGTGATGACAGCATGTTTCAGATCAAGATGCTTTACCGCCTCAGCGACGTGTGTCGGTTCCATCGGATCGAGGTCCATCGGTTTGCCCTTATTTACCGCACAAAATCCACAATGCCGCGTGCAAGTGTCGCCGCCGAGCATAAATGTCGCAGTCTTATCGGTCCAGCATTCAAAGATGTTCGGGCATTTCGCCTCTTGGCAAACGGTGTGCAGATTCAGTCCATCGATCAGCTCAAGGACGGCGTTTTGATTGCGCGGGTCGCCGAGCTTGATCTTGAGCCAATCGGGTTTCTTAAGCCGCTCACGCTGCTTGCGATTAAGAAACTTTTCTACTAAAACGCCTTCTTCGATCATATGCAAATTATCTCACATTAACGTAAGCGATCAGATCACCAACAGGTGTCCGGGCAAGGCATTCTTCACTGCTGCAGTCGATATTGATTGGTCGAAAGTCACAAAAACAGCATTATTTGAGACTGCCAAAGCAAGAAGATAATGGTCGGTTATTTGTCGAGGGCCCAGTATCCGTTCATGATCGAACAGTCTTGGGTCCGTCAATGAAAGGGCATCTGGCCAAAACTCGTGGTCGGTATCACGGATAAACTCAGTCAGCCAGCGGATGATCTCCTTTGGAGAATATTGTTCTGGAGCAGAGTATTGGGACCTGGACATGATCCTCACAACCCCGTTCTCGGTCAAAGGACAGCTTGCCCAACCATTGCCTTTCAAGTCGTTCCACCAGTCGTGGGAGCGGGCATGAAAAACGTGGTCAAAATCGATCAGAGCAAGGATGACGTTTACATCAAGCAACGATCGCACGCTTTAAATACCTTCTTCGTCCCTGATTTTATTAATTAGCTCGTTCGTAATGATCCTTCCTCTGCTTGGAAGTATTGGAACGCCGTTTCGGTGCTTCATTCTGGGTTTATCACTCCCGATCAAGCCCTTGCGGGCTAGTCGGGATATGATCTTGCCGGCGGTGGTGCCTTCGTATTCAGCCAATTCCTTGGCCGCCTGTAGGACGTCTTCTTCGATATCTAGAGTTGTTCTCATAGCGTGATGCTATCGCATCACAGCATCAGATGTCAATAATAAGACAGGAGATACAAGTTCTTGAAAAAAAAAGAGACGATAATATACTGTAGCTCAGTAGAGGGCTATTGCCTGACTTTACACAGAATATTTAAACAAGGAGGCTCAAATTGTGACTAAATATAGATTTTCCATGGTCATCTTCACAGTGCTTCTAAGTTCGGGCTTTTTGCTCGCCCAGAGTGACACAAAGTTCAAGATAGAAGAATTCGACTATAGGGTTGCGGTGAGGGATCCAGGACCGATTATGGTGTCCTCGGCGTTTGTGGAGAAATCCGTACGTGATGAAAATGGCGAGTCGAAAGAAGCGTCTCAGCTTTCATTTACGATTCCGAAGCATCTCGTAAAGCAGTTGGAAAGGACGACGCTGAAGTTAACGGCATATGACGCAAAAGGTAAGGTTTTTGGAATGCGAGTTTGGCACAAGGTGCCGTACGTCGATAAAACAAACAAAGATGCTTCCGCTGTTCCTATTGCTTTAGATGTCAATCCTGACTTCGCAAAGGCCGCACGATTTTCGTTAGTGGCCGGAATACTGGAGATCAACACAGACGCCGGCGAAATTGCTGCTGCTTCTACAACCTGCCCAGGCTGCGTTGATTTGGCAGTCCAAACTTGTGGGGACGGCCGCGTCGCGAGCGTAAAATGTGGCACGACCAAAGACGGCTCGACCTGTGAGTTCACCTGTAAGCCATAGCGTTTATTCAGTTAGTAGTACGGAAACCGATGCCTAAATCGCCAGGCATCCGTTTTATTCTTGCTAGACTCTCCGTCTATGCACTTACTCCTCCGCTGTCGACAATCGTCCGCTTACAGCATCCCAATCAATATTCGAGAAAAAGGCCTCGATGTACTTCGGACGGTCTGCCGGGGCATAGTCCTTGATAAATGCATGCTCCCACACATCCATGATCAGGATCGGCTTATATCCGGCGACATTTCCGGTCTCGTGCAAGTTTATCCAGTGGTTCGAGATCGCACCGTTGTTAGGGTCCTGGTAGGTTGCGGCCCAGCCGACGCCCCGCATTTTGCCGGTATTAACGAAATCCACCTTCCAGACACCGTAACTTCCAAAACTCTCTTCCACCGCTTTTGCGAATGCCGAGTCCTTATTCGGATCACCCGTCCCCTGCTTCTTCATATTCTCAAAGTAATATTCGTGCAGGACCATGCCGTTGTACTCAAAGCCGAAACGACGCTTCAGTTCAGAAAACGCCGCCGTTTTGGTCGCGTCCAATTCTCCTCCACTGATAAGCTCTGAAATTCGCTCATTCAGGGTGTTGGTGTTTGTCACGTACCCCTCGTAAAGCTTGAAATGCATTGCGAGCGTCTCGTCGGAAATTCCCGTCAACCCGCTCAGATCATACGTCCGAGCCTTATATACAGTATTTAACCCCATGTTTTTTTCTCCTTGTGATTGATAACTATTGTTCAATTGTATCAAACTGGGCCGCAGACCGAGACATCAATCCTCAGGCCGATTGCCCGGATCGATACCCATCACGCTTGCCTGGTTTATGACCTTGATCTGAAGATCGTCTATTACGCGGATCTGGCACGATAGGCGAGTCCGTTCGTTAAGATCGGTCTTTGTGGCAAGGATTGCTGCTTCGGCCTCCTCGATTGGGCCCGGATCTCCATGAAAGACCTCGACACGACAGGTGGTGCACCTGGCGTTTCCGCCGCAACGATGCATGATATCGATACCGTTGTCCTCAATAGCGAGTACGAGCTTCTTGCCTTCTTCCACCTCGAAAGCCAACTTCCCATCCGCCGTTTCGGCGGTAACATGTGGCATAAAATTCCTCCTGGATCAAATCTAAAGAATAATTAACATTTTTTTCTAATCGGCGTGTCCGGATAACCTTACTTTCTGTCGATTCTCATCTATAGCGACGAATGTCACTTCGGCTTCCGTGACTTTTACACGATCGCCGGGTGTGCCGAACCGTTCGGCTTCGACAACGACGTGAATGGTTACCGATGTGTTTCCCACGCGGATCGTTTCCGCATAAAAGCTGACCAGGTCACCGATAAATACCGGCTCGTGAAAAATCACCTCTTTCATCGCAACCGTTACGAAACGATTATGACGCGTGTGTCTTACAGCCTCGACACCACCCGCGATGTCAATATAGCTCAAAATTATGCCCCCGAATACCGTACCATGAGCATTCGTGTCTCTGGGCATCATCGTCAAGCGAATCGCCGCGTCGAGGGGACTGTCTTTCTGTATTTCTGTCATATTCAGAGCGCTAGCCATTCGGAAGATGCCTGACCGCCCAGTCGCGGATCGTTTCTCTGAGTTCATCGAGGTGCTCGTCAAAAAAATGACCGCAATCCTCGAATACTACGATCTCGACGTCAGCTGTTCCAGAAAGTCGATCCGCCATTTCTCGCACGGTGCCAACCTCACCGAATTCGTCCTTATCGCCGTGAACGAAAAGCATAGGTTTTCGATTCCCATTCAGGAACTCGTAGTCGCCGTATTTATTGATCGGCGTGCCAATGCTGATCAGCCGCTTGACCCTGTGATCGGCCACCCCGACTTCTAATCCGGTGCGAGATCCGAACGAAAATCCGGCCAGCGTGATATCCTCGCCCGGATATTCCTTTTCAATATAGTCGAGGACGTCACCAACGTCCTCTCTACCGCCTTCGATCTCACTATGCTCGCCCGTAGAGGCTCCGACACCGCGAAAATTAAATCGTATCGTGGTCAGGCCCGCATCGACGAGGCCGGCGGCGGCCCTAAAAACGACCTTATTGTGCATCGTGCCACCGCCAAGCGGGTGCGGGTGGCAGACCATTCCGACACCTTGCTGCGGCTCGGCTTCCTTTATAATGGCCTCCAGCTTTCCATGCGATGCCGGAATAAATAGATTGCCTTTAGGGTACATGTAAATTTCCGATTTTAGGGTTTAACACCGGGCTTGGCAAATATGAGCGATCTAGCGATGTTGCCACTAAACTCGGCTAATAATAGATTTCCCTCTCGCGTTCGTGATAACTTTTCACTTTGCCCTAAGAATTTTGTGAAAGCGATAATTATTCAATAATGGAAGAAATTCTGGAACCGGTCCCTGAAAAGCAGGACGAAATGTCTCCGGCAAGCCGCTCAAACTGGCGTGATGCGCTCGAAACCGAGCAAGCCGTTCGTGTCATTTATCTGATTTTCGGCTTTCTGGCGATTCTGATGGTGATGTCGTTTCTGCAGTCGCGCACCGATGCTGTCTGCTGTGGCGATTGGGATGGTTACTATCATATCAAGTGGAGCATGCTGCTCTGGGAAAATATCAGGAGCGGGATGTGGCTTCCCACGTTTGAGTGGCTGCCGCTGACTGTGCTTAACCCGCAAGATTACGCCGATCACCATTTTCTTTTCCATCTGCTCCAAATACCGTTTCTCTGGTTTTTCGAACCGGTCACCGCGGCCAAAGTTGCTGCTGTCACTTTTGCGACGCTCGCTATTTTTTCAGTTTATTGGCTGATCTATCGTTACGGAGTCAAGCACCAGCTTATCTGGCTCGCCGCACTAATGGTCTGTTCAAACGCATTCTTCTATCGGATGAATATGGCCAAGGCACCGCCGCTGACTATCATCATCACGGTGCTGGGAATTCACCTGCTGTTCCAACGAAAGTACGTCTGGCTCCTGCCGCTAATGTTTGCGTTTGTGTGGACTTACAGCCTGTTCCCGCTCCTTTTGTTTGCAGCGGTTATCTGGACCGTGATCATCGCGTGGAATGAGCAACGTTTTGAATGGCGGCCATTTACTTATACATTCGCCGGGATGATACTCGGTAATCTGATAAACCCCTACTTTCCCAACAATATTCTGCTATTCGTAGAGCACTTTGCGCAGAAATTCAAGATCGGCAGCGACTTTGTCGTTGCGGTAGGCGGCGAATGGTATCCGTACTCTGGTATGGAATTGCTGATGAATTTTCCGATCGCGTTGGCGGCGATGCTTATCGGGTACATCCTCTTTGTGCCGCGGCGCGGCTCAGTGCCCGAAAAGGCGGCGTTTTTTCTGACATTCGCGACGATTCTTTTGGCTGCACAATTTCGGTCCAAGCGGTTTGCCGAGTATTTTCCTCCTTTCGCGATCCTCTTCGCGGCTTTCGCGTGGGATGCATTTACCGCACCCAAAAGCGCGGAATTGCCCGAAGAGTTCAAGCGTGATATCGATCCCTATCTTGACGCTCCGGTCTCGACAGAATCGCAGGCGTGGTGGGATTCCGCTCGCAGGGCATCGGTCTGGGTCGTCGGAATATCTCTTTGCGTTTTCTGGTTTTACAATCTCGTCGGGCTTCACAAATGGGGTTTCAATGAGGATGGGATGATCGACCACATTACGGGTAACGAGCCAAATGACAAATACAGAAGGGCAATGGAGTGGTCCACCGGCCTCGACGAGACCGGGGCGGACAATATACCCAAAGGCGAAATCATTTTTAACTGTACGTGGGATGATTTTCCTAAACTTTTCTTTTTCAACACTAAGCACAGATACGTTTACGGCCTCGATCCGAATTACCTCTACTCCGAAAATCCGGAGCTTTACAAGCTGCTCAAGGAC
Organism: Pyrinomonadaceae bacterium; assembly: GCA_041748975.1. GTDB lineage: Bacteria > Acidobacteriota > Blastocatellia > Pyrinomonadales > Pyrinomonadaceae > OLB17. The sequence goes on along the minus strand of JBGTCF010000143.1, from coordinate 6,511 downwards.
CTGACGGAGGGCAAGATCGACGATCCGGGCCCTGTGATCAGGGAAAAATTCGGAGCAAACTACATCTTTGCCGACGCAAAAGAGAACACGGATATGATCGCCAAAGCCCTCGATAGCGGCTGGGTCGAGATGATCTACGAAGACGACGAGGCCCGCCTTCTCAAGATCCGGCCGGAAAAAGGCGAACGTCCCGCCGATGCAAAAGACGAACTAGAAACACCGGAAGAGAAAGAAGCTCTCGATAAGGCGGCGGCGAATGAAAATGTGAATAGTTCCGTCAACGCAAACGAAGAGTTTGAGGAAGAGCCCTAAATGAAAATTTCAATTTACGCCGTGCTCATTCTAATGGTGCTGGCTTATTCCGGGTGCGGGCCCAATCAGGCTATTCTCGAGTCTGTCAACCAAAAGTCGACTCCGTCAGCAAATGTATCGATCGAAAGAAGCTCGATGGAGCAGGACCTCGAAGCAATGCGGACGGCCGAGTTTAACGTAATATTCGTGCTTCGGCGCAAAGATGGAGGCGAGTTTGACGCCGATGACCGGGCGGTCGTACGGGCGAATACGAGCCAGGCAAACAGGCGTGTCGCGGCTGACGACGGGCGGGCCATAATTGTCGGCTCGAATTTTCCCATTCCTCCGGAAAATATGAAATCCCTGCAGGAGCGGTTCTTAATCCAAGATCATTCGCCGCCGGCCGAGACAGCGAATTCGAATGTCAGTAATTAGTTTATAGTAAAGGTTTATGTCGAGGAGAAAGCCGATAGAACTCGATCCCGCAGTAAGCGATATTGCCTCGCTCGAGAGGGGCCGATCCCCGCGGCCGGTTTCCTTTGACCCGGGAACGCCATCGGTACGATCGATCGTAAGGGTTGTTGTTGTAACCCTCCTGCTCTTACTGATCGCCGGATTTGTTCAGAGTATTTTGTCTGCTCTAACCTATCTATTTTTCCTGATCGTTCTGTCAGTTTTCTTCGCTTATCTTATCGATCCGATAGTTAAGCTAATCCGTTTGCCTTTCAAGCAGAGGGGCATCGATAGGTTTATGCCGCGATCCCTGGCGATAGGGATCGCTTACATTTTCGTCTTTACCGTCGTCGGAATAGTTATAGCTAATATTGCCCCTCGGGTGGGTGACCAGGCCCGCGAATTCGCTGCCAACATTCCGGCATACGCTAACGTCTTTCGCGAACGGACAGCGGAGATCAACGTTCGATTCGACAGGCTGCGAATACCTGACGAATTTCAGGCTGAGATCAATCGACGTGCGACCGAACTTGGGAGCTCGATCACTACAACTGTCGGCAACTTTGTTTTGGTAACGGCGGGATATCTGGTCTGGTTTATCCTCATACCGATCCTCGCCTTTTTCTTTTTGAAGGATGTAAACCAATTTCGGCTCGTCATTCTGAGGATGTTTCCGGCCGGCCGCTGGCGGTACAGGGCTGAAGTTGTAATGCAGGACGTTAATGCGACACTGGCCGCATATACCCGGGCACAACTTATGTCGTGCATTTTGATCGGTATCGTCTGTACGATAGGGTTTTATTTTCTCGGTCTGCGATACGCTCTTCTCCTTGGAATTTTAGCGGGAATCTTTGAGTTTGTTCCACTCCTGGGCCCATTAACTATTGGAGTCATCGTTACACTGACGGCTGCGGCGTCGGACGATCCCTGGCGGGCCCTCTATTCTGCCATCTTCCTGGTTACGCTGCGGTTGATACATGATTACGTGACATACCCGAGGATCGTCCGCGGAGGAATTCATCTGCATCCTCTCGCGATAATCCTCTCTGTCCTTGCCGGCGAACAGGTCGCGGGTATCCCCGGCGTCTTTTTGTCGATACCGCTAGTCGCGATCGCTACCGTATTTTATCGTCACATTCTGGAACACCAAGGCCGCCGGGGCCTTGTATCCGATTGGATCGACGATTCCGAAACGTCCGTCGAGGAGCCCGCATAATGTCATCACTCGCATGGTTAATACTTATCTTTCTTGCACTCGTGTTTTTGAGTATTCTCGTCTACGTACTCGTCATCAGGGCATTTTATTGGGGCGACAAAAAAGAGCCGCCGGCAAAGAAACATTAGAGCAATTTCGCGAATGCTTCCGATTTGTCCAGGATTACCTCGATCTCCACAACATAACAGGGAATAGAGAACCGTAAGCCGTTTAGCTTCATCGCGTCTTTTGCCGTCGTAACAAAGGCATCCGCACCCGCGCCCAGTTTTGCTTTTGCCTCAAGATCGTCAATATCTGCCTGCGTGTAGGAGTGGTGGTCTGGGAATGATCTCGTGGTGCACAAATTAAGATCTTTGTTCTTTTCAACTTCCATTCGGATCTGCATAAAGAAATTCTCCGGATTTCCAAGCCCGCAAAAGGCTCCAAGATGTATCTCATTTGTGGCTTTGTTTCTAATGACATTAAAGACGTCGAAAGGTGATTTATTCGGCGTATCCGCAGCATTCAATTCGGGATTTTGAAGCCTTGAATGAAACTCCTCAAGCTCTGTGACGCGTACTATCTCATTTTGAGCGGTGAATATCGCCGCATCCGGATTCCAATTTGAAATTTCAGATCTCAGATCTTCGATATTGGCAACAAGATCCGACCTTGTTAAAACGACAACGTCTGCCCTTCGAATCCCTGCGAGCGGTTCTCTCAGTCGTCCGCCCGGCAGCGATTTTCGGCCGCCCCATGGATTTGTCGCATCGATGCAAACGATATCGATGTCCCGTTTCGCTTTCCGGTGCTGAAAACCGTCATCGAGAATAAATACCGTTACGCCGTATTCTTTAAGCGCCGATTCGGCCGCGCCGACACGGTCGCCATCTGCGATAATGATCGCCTTTCCATTTAGTTTACGAGCAAGCTCGACGGGCTCGTCTCCGGCAATTTTGGGATCTGAAACGATCTTCCTTCCGTCTGAGACCACTACCCGCTCACCGGCATCCTGGCGGCCGTACCCGCGCGTCAATATGCAGACTTTCTCGCCACGATCCGCCATCTCCATCGCTACATACGCAACGAGCGGAGTCTTCCCGGTCCCGCCGGTGGTTATGTTTCCGACGCTGATCGTCGGGGCACCGAGGGAATAGGATCGGAGCAGCCCACGATCGTATAGACGATTACGCAGATCGGTCAGGCTACCGTATAAACGACTAAATGGCATCGCGATTTCAACTTAACCATCAAGATCGAAAATCGCAAATCTGGAAACGGAACTCAGTGTTTATTTGTGACCTGGATCAGCCGCTCGAGCTTGTTTTGGGCCTGTCCGCTGTCGATACTTTGTTCGGCCATTCGGGCTGCGTGCATCGGGTCACGGGCGAGGCCGCCGATAACGAGCGCGGCTGCGGCGTTCAATACTATGACAGAGCGCGCTTCGTCCCGCCGCCGGCTGGCAAGGACATCCGTAATCATCTTTGCACTTTCTTTTGGCGATTTTGTTTTCAAATGTTCGATGCCCGATCGTTTTATTCCGAAATCTTCAGGAGATATCGTGAATGTTCTGACCTTTTTCCCTTCGACGGCGGCGACGAATGTTGTTCCTTCCAAAGTGATCTCGTCAAGACCATCCGAGCCGTGAACGATCCACGCGGTATCGGTTTTCAGCATCGCAAGGGCGTGGGCCACAGGTTCAACCAAGGACCGGTGCCACACACCGATAAGCTGCCGCGAGACGGAAGCCGGATTGGCAAGAAGCCCCAATACGTTCAGGCAGGTTCGAATTCCCAAACTGCTCCGGATATCGCCAACCTTTCTAAGCTGAGGATGAAATTTTGGAGCAAACAGAAAACAAAGGCCCGTTCCCCTGAGACTGGTTTGAGCTACATTGGGTTCGCCGGCGACCTTGATACCAAGTTCCCCGAGCACATCGGCACTGCCGGACTTGGTCGTGAAGCCCCGGTTACACTGCTTCGCGACCGTCAGCCCCGCTCCGGCAGCCACAAGGGCAGCTGCCGTTGAGACATTAAATGTCTTTGCAAACGACGACCCCGTGCCGACGATATCGACTGCACCTTTTCGCGAAGTTTCGATCTTTATCGAAGCCGTGAGCATCACGCTGGCCATACCGGCAAGCTCCTCGTGCGTCTCGCCTTTTGCGGTAAGTGCGGTCAGAGCGGCAGCGATCTGGGCCGGGTTGGCATTGATATCTAATAGAGCCTTAAAAAATTCCGCCGCTTCATTTGCAGTTAGGTTTTCCCGCCGCATCAGCCGGGCGAGGAACGGAAAAAGCGCGGTGTCGGCCTTAACACTCGTTGCGTAAACGGGCGCCGAAAGCAGCCAATCTGTTCTGGATCCGGGCATAAAAGGTGAGCTAAATGCTAAGCGGGGACAACGGGGCCGGTACGAGAAGCTGTCGCATCTCTATTAACTACTATGTCAGAGGTCGAGGAAGTTTTGCAATAACTTTCTCCCGTGCTCGGTCAGGATCGACTCGGGGTGAAACTGCACGCCCTCTATCTTTTTCTCGCGATGCCGAAGTCCCATGATGATCCCGTCAGGCGATTCAGCTGAGATCTCAAGGACATCGGGAAAGCCCTCCCGATCGACGATCAGAGAATGATAACGTCCCGCAGCGAAGTTGTTAGGAATGCCTTCAAATATCGTTTTCCCGTCGTGAATTATTTCCACAGGTTTGCCATGCACAGGCTCGGGGGCTCGCACGACACTGCCGCCGAAATGCTGCCCGATCGCCTGATGGCCGAGACAAACGCCCAATATTGGTATCCGGCCCTCGAAGCGTTCAATTGTCTCGAGCGTGATCCCAGCGGTATCAGGTGTCCCGGGCCCGGGTGAGATGAGGATCCGCTCGGGCCTAAGGTCTGTCTCGATCTCATCGACGCTAACCTCGTCATTGCGGACAATACGCATTTCCTCCCCGAGCTCGCCCAGATACTGCACGAGGTTATAGGTAAATGAATCGTAATTGTCTATGACGAGCAGCATAAAAACATCGAATTGCCTCACCGTCCTCCGCGTTTAAGGGTCTCTGAGCGAGGGAACGGCCTAGAATGCGGAAAAATTCAAGTAAGTCTTGTTCCCAGAAGCCAACTACCGCCATCTACGACCAAGGTTACGCCATTTACATAGCTTGCTGCATCTGAGGCGAGAAACAATGCAGCGTTCTCGATATCGACGATCCTGCCAAAACGCCCGACCGGGATCTTTCTAACAAGCTTTTCTTTTAGTTCCGGCATCAATAGACGTTTCATCCCTTCGGTGTCCTCGATCGGCCCCGGGGCGATGCCGTTGACGCGAATACCGTGGCGGCCCCATTCGACTGACAGGTTCCGTGTGATCGCGTCAACCCCGGCCTTTGCCGCCGAAACGTGGATCTGCATCGGCGTTGCGAGGTAATGCAGTGTCGCTGAGATATTCAGTATCTGGCCCTTAGATCTCTTAAGCTCTTCGAAGGAAGCGCGGCAAACGTTGAACGTCCCCTTAGTGTCGATATCGACAACCGTTCCGAAGCCGTTTGGTGACAACTGGTCGGCGGCACAAAGAAAATTGCCCGCTGCACCATTCACGACTATATCGATCTTTCCGTAATGCTCGACCGTTTTGGCGATCGCCTTTTCTACAGCCTCATAATCACGCACATCCGCCGCGACCGTAAAGCACTCGCCTCCGAATGCTTCAACAGATTCCTTCATCGCGGCGAGGTTCTCTTCCTTACGGCTGGTTATCGCAAGTTTCGCTCCGTGCTCAGCAAACGCCCTGGCGACCCCGCCTGTGATTCCCGTACCGCCGCCTGTTACAAATGCGACTTTGCCCTGTAAAATATCGTCAGCAAATACTTTGTTCATATAGACTCCGGATTTTAGCATAGTAATTTAGCCGCAGATGAACGCAGATAAACGCAGATCAGATATGGGAATGTTATTTCGGTCGCGAACGGCCAGGTTATTTTCTTTGTCCTCGTTTATTTTCGTTTATTTGTGGTTAATTTTCCTCTCTTCGTGCTCAAACAAGCCGACCGATCTTCGTTCCCTCGTCCCGGCTGATTCGCTGGTTTACCTCGAAACGAATGATCTTGCTGCCGCTCTTCAGCCAATAGTCGACAACGAATCATTTAAGGCCGTTGCGAAAAGCCAGCCCGATTTTTCGTCTCTAAAAGGAATACAGCTTGCCGTTACCGTAAGCGGCTTCGAAATGACCGAAGAAAAGCTGACCGACGAACACAGCTTCGGCCGCGTCCAGCCGCGATTTGTCGCGATAGCCGAAACGCACGCGTGGAACTGGCAGGCGGTTGCTTTTGCTGAAAACAAGATCGGCGCCTTTGTCATGGATATTTATCGCTCCGACGTTTCACAGGACAGAACCGACAAGAACGGCGGTACCTGGTTCACCTGGACAGCGAACGACGGCCGAAAAGCATTCGCATTTGTCACCGGCAGTCTTATCTATTTTGGAAACGACGAATCGGCCATCGAAAAATGCCTCGCTGTAAAACGCGGCGAAGCCGACAGCATTGTCAAAACTGGTAAAATACAACCCGTCGACCCC
>JBGTCF010000142.1:0-2622 GCA_041748975.1 Pyrinomonadaceae bacterium | reverse complement strand
TCTTTGGCGGCGAGGTCGGAGCGTCCCGCCTTTTCGTATTGCTCGACCGAATCGCGGCGCTGTTTTACAAGGCTCTGGAGCGCCTTTGTGATCTCTTCGTCGGCCAGCTCGCCGCCTTTTTCGATCTGGCGGTTCATCAGGTTGGCCTTGACCATCCGCAACGTCGAGAGTTTGCCGGCGTCCTTCGCCTTCATCGCGGCGGTCAGGTCAGCGATGATCGTATCTTTTAAGCTCATGGAAAGAGTTTAATGTTCAATGTTCCAAGTTCAAAGTTCCAGGGGGAGAGTTCAAGGTTCAAGGTTCAAGGTTCAAAGTTCGAGGTTCCGAGTTTCGGGTGCGGTTTGAAGATCCACGGTTCGGCTGTATGCTAATCTGACCTGTTCTCTTACTTGAAACTTTGAACTTTGAACTTTGAACATAGGACTCTGGACCTCGTATGAAGCTGCGTTGGCGATTCGGAATAATTGCGGGCCTATTTCTGGCCATTTTCTCGCTGTATCCGCAGTTGAAGACGGTCTATCTGCGTGGGGCGGATTGGAACGGGCATTATGCATATAACGATATCGACGAGGTGGCGTACGCGGCTTATCTGAAGGCCTTGATCGACGGACGCCCACGGCGAAATGACCCCTACACCGGCCGTGACGATTCGCCCGCCGATCCTCAGCAGGAATCACTTTTTTCGATACAATTTGCCGGGCCGTACACGATCGCCATCCCGGCCCGGATCCTCGGCATCGGAGCTCCGTGGGCGATGACTATATCTGGGGCAGTGGCGGCATTCTTAACCGCACTCGCGATCTTTTGGCTGATCGGGATGATGACGGGCGATTCGCTGTTTGCTATGGCCGCGAGTCTCACTGTCCTGGCCGGAGGTGCGCTTTTTGCCGGTGAAGGAGCGATCGGTGAGATTACGGGTTGGAGCTATGCTTACCCCTATTTTCCGGGATTTCGGCGATATGTGCCCGCAATGTCGTTTCCTGCTTTTTTTCTGCTGGTCGCGGTGGTTTGGCGACTTGTCGCGGCGAGCAAAGAAAGGGGCTCTTCGGCCGCTGTTTTTGAACGAAAGAAAACCATCCTCGATTCACAAATATTCCTAGTCGCTTTGGCTGCCGCGGCGTTTGGATATACGGTTTTCTCTTATTTTTATGTATGGACGACCGCCGCGGCGTGGCTGGCGTGCCTGGTGCTTTGCTGGGTGGCGGCTAGGCCCGCGGGCATTTGGAAGGACCTCAGATGGCTGGCCGGCTTGGGCGGAATATGCGCACTCTTGTTGCTCCCGTACGCCTACCTGCTCTCGAACCGTTCGCACACGATGGACGACGTGCAGTTGCTCATCCGCACACACGCACCCGATCTGACGAGGCCTCCCGAATTGATAAGCTTTGCAGTTATCGCCGCACTATTGATCGGAGCAGCGTTTAAGGCCTTTTCATTGCGTGACCGGCATACTTTATTTACGGCCTCGCTGGCACTTACGCCGATCGCGGTATTTAATCAGCAGATTATTACCGGCCAGTCGCTTCAGCCGATACATTATCAGGTTTTTATCGGTAATTATGTTGCCGGACTTGCTGTTGTATCCACGTTCGGACTTTTCTGGATGAATGCGGGTCTGCGTCATGGAAAGCATGCCCGGCTCGCGGTCGCCGTATTTTCGTCACTGGCCGTTCTGTGGGGATTCGTCGAGTGCCATTATACCGTTCGTATTTTGGATGATGTGAACATTTCTCGTGATGAAGCCTATCCCGTCGGCCAACTGTTGACTGAATTAGGCGGCGAGGATCCGGACGCACACAGACGAGTGGTCCTGCATTTTAGTACAGCCGAAGCCGATGACCTTCCGACAATAGCTCCGCAATCCGTGCTTTGGGCCCGGCACCAGCATGTCTTTGCCGGGGTAACGTGGGCGGAAAATAAGGAGCGATACTTCCAGCAGCTTTATTACGAAGGTGTCAGCCCGAAAAAGTTAAGCGACGGAATGAAGCGAGGGGGTGATTTTGTTTCGATGATCGCTATATTTGGCTGGGGGCGGCATACGGACCGGCTAAATGCCGACCATAAGCCTTTAACATTTAATGAGATAGATTCCGAGGTGGACAAGTTTGCGGAATACATCGAACGCTTCGACCGCGAGATGCCGGGGGTTGTGCCATTGGATTATCTGGTCGTATCAAATGAATATGAGCCATTTCTGGCAAATATTGACAGGTGGTACGAACGTGACTCCGGGAAAACGCTCGGCAAATATGTGCTTTACCGCTTAACTCCCAAATGAAAAAAACCGCTCCGAAGAGCGGTCAAAATAGTATTACTAAAAAAAATATAAAAACTAAGCTGCCAAGAGATCGTTAGAAGTCTCGGCGAAAACACGGCGGCCGTTAAGAGCGTCGTCGATGATCTCGCGAACTGCAGAAGCGTCAGGATTGACGTCCATACGGGCGCAAGCCCGCAGGTGCCGTATAATCCCTTCGGCTGCGATCTCCATCGCGTCACCCGCCAGTTTAGAAAACCGGCGTGCCTGTATATGGTCAATCTGCAGAACTCTATCCTGCAGGGTCATTGGTCTAGCTGCTGCCACTTTATATTCTCCTTTGTTCCAAATTTTACCCTATCGGGGGG
>JBGTCF010000141.1:0-4567 GCA_041748975.1 Pyrinomonadaceae bacterium | reverse complement strand
CATTTCGGCAACTGGAGCGGTCTGTGGCCGACTGTCAAACATGCCTGCTTTCTTGGCCGCCCTCTTTATTTCATTGGGCGAAATGGCGACCTCACGTGTGTATAAAAGCCTCTGCTTTTCGGCCCTTAGATCGTCAGCCTGTTTGCGGAGTTTGGAATTCTTGATCCCGTATTCCATCGACGAAAAATGCTGCCGGGCGGCAAAGAAAAATCCACTTATCAGGATCAATCCACAAGCCGCGGCTGCAACCAATGAACTCACCCTTTTTGAAAATTCGCTTTTATCGGTCTTAAGATGGATGCGTCTGACTGTATTTTTCTTTTGCATATTTCAAGGTTTATCGCCGGGCAAAGGTTTATTCAATTTTCGGCAAGCCCTAAGCTTTGAGCTTCGGGCACGTGGGTTTTCAAAATTCTCGGCTTCGGTGGCGACGATCGGCTTTCGGGTCATCACCTCGACCTTCCTGACGGCTCCGCACACGCATTGCGGGATACGCGGTGGACACTGACACTTTCCGGCCAGTTTTTGGAATGCATGTTTTACGATCCTGTCTTCCAGGGAATGGAAGGTAATGATCGCGAGCACTCCGTCAATTTTCAAAAGATCTACCGAGTCCGAAATAAACTTTTCTAAGATCTCGAGTTCATCGTTCACCGCGATCCTTAAGGCTTGAAAGGTTCGCGTTGCCGGATCGATCTTGTCCTTTGGCTTTCTGGGCACCGCTCGCCGTACAAGTTCTGCGAGCTGGAATGTGGTCTCGATCGGTTGGCCGCTCTCACGCTTTTCGACAATCCATTTCGCGATCTTTCGCGAAGCCCTTTCCTCGCCATACTTATAGATAAGGTTTGCGAGTTCATCCTGATCGATCGACCTAAGCATCTCGGCCGCCGTCGGGCCTCCGGATCCCGGGTTCATTCTCATGTCGAGAGGAGAATCGAACCGAAAACTGAATCCCCGGTTTGGAGTATCTAACTGGATCGAAGAAACCCCAAGATCGGCAAGTATCCCGCTAACCTCAACGGCGTCTGCCTGTGCGACGATCCGGGATATCTGCGAAAAATTTCCTTCAAAGATCTGTACCCTTTCGTCAAAACCCCTTAACTTTTCCCTGGCGATAGCAATGGCTTCCGAATCCTGGTCAATACCGATCAACGAAATATCGGAGAAAGCTTCCAGAAGTGCGGCGGAATGGCCGCCAAGCCCAATGGTTGCGTCGATAAGGATGCCGCCCATATTCGACCCGAAGACCTCAAGGACCTCCCGACGCATGACCGGGCGGTGAAGGTTTTCGATTTCCGCATCCAGCATCTATTCAAAGATCGCAATTAACTTTGCGTAATGACTTACCAGGCTCGACATTTATAAAAAAGTGACGTTACCAATTCGTATACCGGGTTGAGGTCGCGTATTCTCCGCGCGCTTAAGGTCTTAAACAGTTATGTCAGGAAGTAGTCGTTGTTTCACACGAACAATGTGTTCGGTTAATCAATATCTAAAGCATTCTACGCTGAATTTTGGACCGGTGTCAACTACTAATTATCTCCTAGGAGCTTAATCATACGTTTAAGATTTTTGTGCTTATTTTCAGCTTCCATTATCGGTTTTGTCTTTATGATTTTAGCGATATAGGATAGTAAAAGTTCCTGAAATAAATAATGACATCCACCATTCTTCAGCTGTTGGTTTTCGGCATTTTAGCCGGCCTGGCAAATGTTCTTGGCGGATTAATTTTGTTTCCGTCAAAGCTTCGTCACAATTATAAAAAGTATTTACGCTATCTGCTGGCGCTCAGCGCCGGCTTTATGCTGTCCGTCACATTTATCGAGATCCTGCCAAAAACGATCGGTCTGTGGCAGGACGGTTCTGACGGAGCTCACAACGATCTGTACATACCGATGCTTCTGGTGCTGGCAGGGTACTTGTTGACACAATTTTTTGAGCATACTATCGCGCCGCATTTCCATCTGGGTGAGGAGGTCAATGCCGATCACACACTGTCTCGCTCATCGGCGTATACCGCGGTCGGTGGATTGCTGATCCATACATTTTTTGACGGAGTCTCGATCGCAGCAGCCTCGCACATCGACGTAAGGGTCGGCACTTTAGTTTTTATTGCTGTCTTCCTTCACAAATTTCCCGAGGGATTTACTATCGGCTCAATGATGATTGCGGCTGGTAAGGGATTTCGCGAGGTTGTAGTGGCGACATCGCTTCTCGGTCTGACAACTCTATTTGGCGTTATGTTCTTTTACGTGCTCGGAAGCAATTTTTCATTCACGATCGCTTACGCCCTTCCGATCGCGGGTGGCGTTACTCTGTATGTAGCTGCGAGTGATCTTATACCCGAAGTAAATCATCACGGCGGAAAGAGCCCGCTCGTTTCCCTTTCGGTCTTTGCGGGCGTTGCGGTATTCTTCGGCACGCATTACTTACTACACACCGTTATGGCGCACTGACCGGTTAGCAGAACAGAATGACTCCTCCCCGCCGCTTTCATTTTTTTTAGAATGCCATAATGATTTTTGAAACAAACTGCCAACCTCGTCGTAATTATTTTGTGGAGGCACTTTGGAATTATGCGTGAACCTTTATTAGCTGGCATATTGAGTCTATTGATCCCGGGCGTCGGTCAGATCTACAACGGCAGGATTATCGTTGGGATAATCTGGCTGGTCTTGACCGGATTCTCGTGGATTGGATCTGCAGGCACGTTGGGATGGGTAGTCCACCTGATCGCTGCATGGTGTGCATACAGTTATGCAAAGGACAATCCCGTAAGAGCCTGAGGTTTCTTCATACCATCCTCCTTTTCGCCCGGTGTTTGCCGACACCGGGCTTTTTTTGCGTTTCGGTAATCGGCTTGCATTGTGTACTATGAACACTTGTTTAATATGGTAAAAGAGGGGTTTCCATTCGTGCTGGTGCCGCTGGGCATGGCGGTCGTGCTGGCTATTTTCGGCTTTTGGATCGCGGCGATACCTCTGATTCTGATCGCTCTCTTCATGGTATATTTTTTTCGCGATCCATATCGCGTGGTGCCGTCTGGAGACGGGCTCATTGTTTCCGCCGCCGATGGACGGGTCACCCGCATCGAGTCGAATGATGACAGCAAATTGGTAAGCGTCTTTCTTTCGCCGCTTGACGTTCATATAAACCGGTCGCCAATTGCCGGAAAGGTCTCCAAAATAACCTACATACGCGGACGTAAAACACCTGCGACAAGCAATAACGCAAGCCTCGTAAACGAGCGTAATTCTCTCAAGATCGACGGTGACAACCTGACCGTCACATGCACCCAGATCGCTGGGATACTTGCCAGGCGAATTGTCTGCTGGCCAAAGGAAGGCGATGATCTGGAACGCGGCCAGAAGTTCGGCCTGATCAAATTCAGCTCGCGGACCGATGTTCTTATGCCGCCGAACGTTGAGATCACAGTCCAGATCGGTGATAAGGTAAGAGGCGGCGAGACAATCATCGCCCGGCTGCTATAGACAAATGAGGGCAGACGACACAAAACCTCCGCATCGAGGCCTAAAGAAGGGATTGTATCTGATCCCCACTTTGTTCACCGCGGCGAATGTCGCGATGGGATACCTTGCCGTATTGTGGTCTATTCGGGGTTTTCATCTCGCAGAGACTGACCCGTTAGCAGCCGCCGGCTATTTTAACAGTGCGGGTCTTGCCATTGGCCTGGCAATACTATTCGATACTATCGACGGACGCGTTGCCCGTGCGACGCGAACCGCAACAGAGATCGGGGTTCAATTCGATTCGCTGGCCGACGTCCTGACATTTGGGATCGCCCCGACCGCATTGATCTACGGATGGGCGATAGCGCCCGCTTTTCCGGAAAATAGTCCGGAGCATAATCTCGGGGTGTTTTTGCTTTTTGCGTTCCTGATGTGCGGTGCATTCCGCCTCGCTCGATTTAATTTACAAGCCACACGTCCACGCGTTCTTATCGAGGGCACCCCAAAAGTCGACAAGAAAGCATTCGTCGGATTGCCGATCCCGCCGGCCGGCGGACTGCTCGCGGCTTTAGTGCATTTTGCGCCCGCTCCACTAAGTTCATATGGACAATCTGCATCGCAGCTTTATGCTTACTTGCTGATGGGCCTTATCGCCCTACTCGCAGTCCTTATGGTCAGTACTATCCGATACACGAGCATGAAAAGCGCCGGTAAGGGACGGAAGGCATTTTTGCTGATCGTCGTTTTGGCGGGGATGGGAATGGCTGTCTGGTTTTATTCTAAGTATGCCCTATTGGCTATTGCCGCGATCTACGTTTCGCATGGCGTCATATGGTGGATATTTCGTCTGCTAGGACGATTCAGGCCTGCGGCTCCGGGAAACGAGACCCCTTAGCTGCTGACGATCTTCCGCTAAGGTCAGTTACCGTTGCGGCTTTCCCGCTGCGGCTCCTATCTTCATCTTCGATCGCATCATCGTCAATACGCCGTCCGCTGGCAACCAATAGTGCAAGAAGAGTAAGGAACATCACCGAAACGGCGGTGATGTGAAGTACAAAATCGAACAGGCTGTGTACCAGGATCGTAAAACATCCGGT
>JBGTCF010000140.1:0-2011 GCA_041748975.1 Pyrinomonadaceae bacterium | reverse complement strand
GCTTTTCGGACTGAATGCAATCGCCCATTTTCACGCCGGAGACGTAAGCAGTTATCTGCCCGCTCAACCGCGTTTGGGGCAGAACTTAATACGGACGGCTCTTGGCTGCAGCCACAAGATCATCGCGGTTTCCGGCAAGTGTGCGGGCTATCTTAAAGAGATGCTTCCGACGTCTAAGATAGAAACGCTACCGAACGCCATCGACGTGTCCTGGCTGGACGGCGTTTCCATTGAAGCACGGGCTGCGCGAAATAATGACAGACCCGTTCAACTTCTATTCGTGGGAGCCACAGGAAAGCTAAAGGGCGAGCGCGATTTGATAAAAGCGTTGTCAATTCTGAAGGACCGCGGGATCGACCTCAGCGTCTCGTTTCTTGGTTTCGGAGCAGAGGCTCTTTCAGATGAATGTGCGAAATCGGGTATCGAAAAGATGGTAAAACATCTAGGCCCTGTGCCGCTATCCAAACGGGCGGATCATTTCCGCGAAGCTGACATTTTTATTTTGCCAACCTACGCTGAGGCGATGCCGATCTCCGTCCTGGAAGCAATGGCGGCGGGCTTGCCTGTGATCACGACTCCGGTTGGCGGAATCCCGGAAGTCATCAGTGACGGCGAAGAGGGCATTCTATATATGTGCGGCGACATAAATGCTCTGGCAGAGGCGATAGCCTATCTCGCTCAGGAGCCCGCCATCAGGACCCGGATGGGCCGGCTCGGTCAGAAGAGGGCACAAGAACAACTTGATTTTGGAGATTATATAGACGGGCTTGAGGATCTCATGGAAAGGGCCCGAGAAGGACGGGAATGATATGACATCGACGACTTTACAAATAAAACGCTCAATTAAGTCCGCAGCATCCGTGGCAAAAAGCCGCCTGGGAATGCCCCGACCGGTCCCGGGCTCGATAAATATTTTGGCTTACCATCGCGTCGTGAATGACATCGAGAAGGCCGAGCGAGACGCCATTTATGGCATCGTGATATCGGCTGATACGTTTCGTCATCATTGCGAATTATTGAAGCGATCGTTTGATGTAGTTTCGCTTGGCACAGCGATGCACTTTCTTGGAACGAAAAGGAGGGTGGCCCGGCCGTTGGCTGTGATCACGTTTGACGATGGGTATCTCGATTCTTACGAGGTAGCATTTCCGATCTTAAACGAGATGGCGCTTCCAGCCACAGTTTTCCTGCCAACGGCTCATATCGGCGCAGATAAGCCGCTTGCGCATGATCGCATTTACTGGCTGCTGGTAAATGGCCTGGATGATCCCAGTACGGTTCTTCAAGCGATCCGGAGGGCCGGTATAACGAAAGTGTCGGACAATCAGGTCAACCGTGGCAACCTGCTGGGGCTGACGAATGAGCTCGTCTATTTGCCTCACAGCGTTCGCGAAAAATTGATCGCGGAGCTCGAGGCCGCGCTCGATCCCGATGCTCACGCTTACCCTGTGGAATACCGCCTTTTGGAATGGGAGATGGTGCGCGAGATGTCACGGACAGGCATAAGCTTCGGCTCACATACGGCAAATCACGTGGTCCTGCCGCTGGAGAACAGAGAAGTGATCAAAGAGGAGATCACGTCCAGCAAGGCGGTTTTGGAGGATCAACTCGGTTGTCGTGTAACCTCGTTCGCGTATCCTAATGGTGAATATACGAGCGATATAAGGCTATCTGCTGCTGAAGCGGGATTTACCGCAGCTGTAACTACCGAAACCAGAATCAATGTACCAGGTGCAGATCTGATGGCATTGGGCCGGATAAGTTTGTGCGAGGAGTCCACCCGCGGGATCAAGGGCATCTACTCGCCAGCCGTTGCGAGTCTGAGATTGGGAACTTAGGGGTCATGGGCACGACAGAAACATATGCCGATCTGGTAAACAAGGCGGCATTCTCAACCGCCAAAGTCATCGATCATTACGACGGCATTAATTATCTCCACGAGGGAGAGAGGGTGATCCTCGAAAGGTTACTTCCGGAGATCAAAGATTCCGCGATCCTTGATCTGGGGATC
>JBGTCF010000139.1:0-1761 GCA_041748975.1 Pyrinomonadaceae bacterium | reverse complement strand
TACATTTTCCTCGCGATTCGCTATTGGGGAAAAAACCTCGGTCAGCATTCTCATCGATAATCCATCCCCGCATACCTTTAACATTAGATTGAGGGATGAATATCCGCCCAAGATGACTCTAGTTGAGTCGCGTGAGGCATCCTTTACCGTTCCGGGTCATGGGACGGCTGAGTTTTTGTATCATTTAGTGCCGCCAAAGCGTGGGGTTCACGATTTCGGGAAGACAGCGATTCGATTTCTTTCCCGATGGGGACTTGTGTGGTGTCAGACCGATCTCGGAGAGGCTCAGACCGTCAAGGTCTATCCCAACATGCGGCGGGCCCGCGAGATCGAGCTAAGGGCCCTGGGTGCCCGCTCATTTCTTGCCATCCAGCGACGGGCGATCCGTCGTGGTGAAGGCCGCGAATTTGAATCGATGCGAGATTATGTGATCGGAGATGAACTCAGGCATATATCCTGGACGGCGACGGCTCGGCGGTCACGCCTGACGACAAGGCAATACCAGATCGAACGCGACCAAACGATCGTGATCGCAATGGACGCCGGCCGCTTAATGACCGGACGGATCGGCGGCGAAACAAAATTCGATACCGCTCTCCATGCCAGCTTCGCACTAATGTCGGCTTGTGCACGTGCCGGAGACAATTGCGGACTGGTCGTATTCGGCCGCCGCGTGAGAAAGTATCTTCCGCCGAGACGGGGCGTCGAACATATCGACGCAGTGCTGGAGGCTCTTCATGACCTGGAGCCTGACTTGATCGAACCTTCCTACGCACGTGCGTTTCAATTTATCGCCTCGACATTGAAGAAACGGACATTTGTCGTGATCCTGACTGATGTGATCGATAAGGACAGCTCAAGTGAGCTGATAAATTCCCTGCGTTTATTGCGTCCACGGCATCTTCCTCTTGTCGCCACGATCGGTGATCGCGATTTGAATGCGGCCGTAAGTTCCATGCCGACAAATATTGGAGATGTCTTTACGCAATCGGCAGCCGAGGAGATAATTCATCATCGCGAGGCAGCCCTTAAGCTGGTCGAGTCACTCGGCGGGCTTGCAATCGACGTGACCACGCAGTCGCTGGGACCTAAACTGCTTGAAACTTATCTAAGGGTTAAAGAACGCGGACTTTTATAGTGCTGATAACTTTACGATACTGGATCTTCTACTGACTCGCCGCGGCCGGCAAAGAATAAGTATGAATACATTGCCAAGCCTGTACTGACGCCCGTAAGGATCTTTACGATCGGTGGCAATGCAGACGGAGATAGGAACCCTTCAATTATTCCGGCGATCACCAGGAAAAAGGCACAGCCGACAACGATCTTCACAGCCTCGATCCCCTTCTTTTTTAGAGCCTGAACACGGGTCAAATCACCCGGATCGACGATAGAATACCCGATCATCATTCCAGCTCCGCCGCAGAAGAAAATGCATGACAGCTCGATCACGCCGTGGCCCACCACAAAGCTCGCGAGGGCATTACCGAAAGGCGGGTTGAGCTTATAGCAAGCCGCAAAAACGCTGCCGAGCCGGGCGCCCTCAAATGCCAGGTCGTAAACCGCACCGATCGCAAGAAAAGCGCCTGTCGCGAAAACGCGCATCGTCACCAGGATATTGTTAGAAAGAATAAAGGTCGTTCCGACCTGATTCGCATCGTTCAGCGTGAGCCACCATTGGTTATTAGCGTTGATCATCTGTGGGACACCCGAGAGCATTACGAAGTGGGTAAAATCCATATTTACCCAGGTGGCAATAAA
>JBGTCF010000138.1:0-9109 GCA_041748975.1 Pyrinomonadaceae bacterium | reverse complement strand
CGCGGCGGAAGCGGCGGCGGCTACGGCGGTGGTGGAGGCGGCGGCTACGGCGGCGGCGGCCGTTACTAATTAGCCTAAGATTCGTAAATTACGACAAAATGCCCCGGCCCAACAGCCGGGGCATTTTGCTTTTTAAATTTTCGCTCTCAAAAAACGTGATAAAATCAATCTATGTCTTATAGCCCTCTTGCAATCAAACGACGCCAGGTGCTTGGCGATCTTTACGCCGTGTGTGATCCGATCGAAATGATACCCGTCCATCTGGATAATGCCGATGGTGAAAAGATCGGTTTTGTTGACGAGAGCCTGGGTCATTATGCCGATGCGTACCTTTTCCATCTGCCTGAGGACGTTTGCAAGAAACTTTCCACGGGCCACTATATCTACTCGTTTGATTACGACTATACGGATCCCGATTCGACGGGACGTCACCGCCGTATCACGCTTAACTACATATACTTGACAGGCCGAAAGGCCCCCAACGCGGTGAGCCGCAGTTCGAAAAAGGCCGCAGCCGCTCTGGCTGAACTAGAGGCCGAAGCGATTGAGGAAGCGGTGGAAGAAACCGTCTGATCTACCAGGGACTCCTATTTTCAGGCATTTGCGTTGCTTTTCCTATTAAATCTTTTGATGGGGGAACCATTTTACCTTTGGCGGTGTCTAATGGATTTTAGGTAATTCAAATTCAAATAATACGATCTAAGGAGGACGCGAGTAATGAAGTTAACGATATGTGCCGCAGTCGGTATTTTGATGGGTTTAGGTCCGCTTGGAGTGCACGCTCAGGAAGCCGCAAAGGAAAGAATTATTAACGGAGGCGTTTTAAACGGCAAGGCTAGAAGTTTGCCGAAGCCGGAATATCCGTCGCATCTCCGCGAGCAGGGTAAAGGCGGCGTTGTAAGCGTAGAGGTTGTTATTGATGAATCGGGCCTCGTGGTTTCGGCAACCGGCAGTCCCGCGATCAAGGTTCGTGCCGGAGCCGAAGGGATGATGGCTGAGAAGGAAGAAATCGATCCTGCCCTTATCGAAGCGGCAGAGAATGCCGCCAGGCTGGCCCAGTTTTCGCCAACTATGCTCAGCGGTGTACCTGTCCGGATCAAAGGAACGATAACTTATAACTTTGAGCCTCGCGTCGGAGCTGCGGATAAAGACGTGATGGCTGGTACGGGCGGCGTCCTCAACGGCAAAGCGATCTCACTGCCCTTGCCGAAATACCCTCCGGCTGCGAGGGCGGTCAAAGCCGAGGGAGCTGTCAGCGTGTTGGTCAAGATAGGCGAAGACGGGAAAGTATTGGAGGCCCAGGCCGTGAGCGGACATCCTCTCCTGCGCGCCGCTGCGGTCAACGCGGCACTTGAAGCACAGTTCAATTCGACCGTGCGGGATGGTCAGCCAGTCCAGGTTTCGGGGATCCTTGTGTTCAATTTTGTCGCAGGGGATAAGAATGATCAGTAATCAGCTTGTTATCGAAGGCCGTAGGCTGTGATGCTGGTCACATAATCTGCGCGGCATCGGATAGATAATCGAATCGGAACGCCGGAGCCTCCCCGGCTTCGGCGTTCTAAACAGGCAGCCAAGGTATAACCGTCGAGTTGGAGACGCGGCCGCCGGTCTGGCTGCCGCATTGATCCACATTATTTCTTTAGCTCGTCCTCGATCAGAGCCTTTAGGTCATTTTCCGTAAGCCGTGTCAGCCGTCTGCCGTTAACAAATATTGTCGGCGTTTGCCTCACTCCAAGTGTTTGACCATCACGCCTGTCACGTTCGAATTTTGAGCCGTATTTGTTTTGGTTTATAGCGGCCTTGACGCTTTCGACGTCGAGACCAAGGTCGACGGCGTATTTTTCGAAAAGGGCAGGAACATCTGGTTTGGGAGCCGACGCGGGGGCACCGTGACGTTCGCCCCATTCGCCCTGCCGCTGAAAGAGTATGTCCTGGGCCTGCCAGAATTTGCCGTGTTCACCTGCCGCCTCCATGAAGTTGCCGGCGGGCACCGAATTCGGGTGAAGCGGCATATATCTCAACACGAACCGAAGCTTTCCGTCATATTCACCCAAGAGCTTTTTAATGACGGGCCCGAACGCGGCGCAGGATTCGCACTCAGGATCAACGAATTCCACAAGCGTGACTTTAGCGTCAGCAGCCCCAAGTGTCGGGCTATCTTCCCGCACGAGGGCGCTATTTACAGCGGGTGAAGGCTGGCGTTCCTTTTCGAGAGAGCGTTGATAATAGCTCGAACCTACAAAGGCCGCTACTATGACCAGAGCGGCAACTCCCAACAAAATCAAAACATCTTTTCGCATAATTATTATTCTTTTGGACGATATGCCAACAGACACAAGGTCAGCATGGCAAACGAAACCAACCCCATTAAGGGTATCGTGATGAATCCGAGCAATTCGATCTGCACGGCATTACACGGCACACCCTCAGTACATGGGGTGATGGCTTTCGAGATAATGTCGTAATAAAGTAAGTTGTGATAGGCCGATATCAACAGGCCGATCAGCGCGAAAGGCAGTGAATATGTTTTCATCCGCGGATCTCTTAGTACGATGCCGATGCCTATGATCAAGACTAAAGGGTATATCGCAATGCGCTGATACCAACACAAAACACAGGGCGGCAACTCCATCACCTCGCTGAAGAAGAGGCTGCCGACCATAGAGAACAAGGCAATACACCACGCAAGGTATGGCAATATCGTGTTAAGGTCTGTCTTTTTCACCGTTCGAATTATCCACAGATTTGATCACCGTGAGACCGTCGGCCTGATTAAACTACTATACTATTTTAAGATAGGGCGATGCCTCGCCGGCGATCGAAAGGTATACGTAATTTTATCATCGAATATCGAGGCTGTCACAGCTTGAGGCGTTGGAATATCGCGGGGAATTCGGGAAGTGAGGGCAAGATTTGAAGATCCCGCGAATAAGTAACCGTTTCTTCTGATAATCTATTGAAATGCTTATCCTCGGAATCGAGAGCTCGTGTGATGAAACCGCTGCCTCCGTCGTGCGAGACGGACAAGAGATCCTCTCGTCCATCATCGCATCGCAGATCGATCTTCATCGTCCCTGGGGCGGGGTGGT
Source organism: Pyrinomonadaceae bacterium (assembly GCA_041748975.1). Classification (GTDB taxonomy): domain Bacteria; phylum Acidobacteriota; class Blastocatellia; order Pyrinomonadales; family Pyrinomonadaceae; genus OLB17. Next base: position 6,020 of record JBGTCF010000138.1, on the reverse strand, counting down.
GCCGGAATTGGCCTCTCGCGAGCATCTCGAAAAGATCGATCCCATAGTCCGTGAGGCGGTTGCGAGGGCCGGCGTCGAACTAGCCGACATCGACGCCCTTGCCGTGACCAAAGGCCCCGGGCTGATCGGTTCGCTGCTTGTCGGGGTTTGTTTCGCCAAGTCGCTGGCGTATTCGTTGGGAATTCCGTGTATCGGCATCAATCATATCGAAGGGCATGTTTACTCCGTTGTGTTTGACAACCCTCCGGTCCAGTATCCGGCAATGGCATTGATAGTTTCGGGCGGCCATACAAACATTTTTTACATTCCGTCAGAAGGAAGTTACAAGGTGGTTTCGCGTACTCGGGACGACGCTGCCGGCGAAGCTTTTGATAAGGTAGCGAAAATGCTTGGACTCGGTTATCCTGGCGGGCCCGTAATCGAAAAATTGTCGACGACAGGTGATCCTGACAAAGTGCGATTCACATTGGCAAAAATATCGGACGGCCGGCCGGACCTCAGCTTTAGCGGACTGAAAACCGCGGCTGCACGACACATCCGTGAGAATGAACTCGCACCGGTCGTCGAAGGCGAGGATCCGCCGCAACCTGTCAGGGATCTTGCGGCCAGTTTTCAAAAGGCCGTGGTCCGGGCCCTCGTCGGCACTCTGGAAAAGCTTGCCATTGAGATCAAGCCAAAAACTCTTATTGTGGCCGGGGGCGTTGCCTGCAACCTGAGCCTGCAAGAGGCGGCCGGTTTGGCCGGACAGCGGCTAGGAATTCCCGTATATTTTCCCTCGAAACATCTCTCGACTGACAACGCGGCCATGATAGCGGCGGCGGGCCATTATTACCTTCAAAAAACTAAGGATTCGGATCTGCGAATGACAGCCGACATTTCTATGCGGCTTCAAAACCTAGAAAACGAAGATGCCGAACTAAGGCGTCGAAAGGTCCGGTATCGGCTGTAATTATCTATTGCTCTCATTCTTCGCAATAGATACAAAAGGTGTTAAACACGTTTATTCCTTGTAAGGTATTTTGAGATGCCCTTCACGACCGGCTCGGTCGCGTAGTCTAAAGTGAAAAATCTGGCGTCTAAGATTAAGATATTCTTATCAGTAAGCTGTCAGGAAAAGATACTTTCGAATCGCTCGTTCGATGGAAAGTTCGTGAAGAGGAGAATTTATGAAGAGAATTGGTTTGTGCGTTTTCGCTGCGTTTTTGATCGGGCTGACGGCGATGGCAACCGTTGGGCATGCGATACCTCCGATTCGGCTGCTGCCATATATTACATCGGGCTTGGCGTCGCCGCTTTTTATGACAAATGCCGGTGACGGTTCTAACCGGCGTTTTATCGTGCAGCAAGGCGGTATAATTCGCGTAGTACAGCCTGGTTCCACAACACCAACGGTTTTTCTGAATATCTCGACCCGAACATCTCCATCTCCATTTGGTGAGCGGGGGTTGCTGGGGATGGCTTTCCATCCGAATTACGAGAACAACCGGCGATTTTTTGTTTACTATACCCGGACAGGTGACGGAGCAATCCAGATCGCCGAGTACCAGGCATCTGTCGCGGATCCCAATGTTGCCGATACCACGGAAAAGGTGATCATCACGATCCCACATCCAACTTTCTCCAACCACAACGGCGGAACTGTCGCGTTTGGGCCCGACGGTTATCTTTACGCCGGCCCCGGGGACGGCGGCAGCGGAAACGATCCCAACGGCAACGCTCAGAATATTAACCAGCTTCTCGGTAAGATAATCCGTCTTGATATAGACAATGTTCCTGCGGCGCAAGTACCGCAATATAATATTCCGCCCGACAATCCTTATGTCGGCATTGCCGGAGCAGACGAGATCTACGCGATCGGAATGAGAAATCCATATAGATTCTCATTTGACCGCGGCGGTACCGGGCTACTCTGGGCCGCGGACGTCGGGCAGGGAAGTCTCGAGGAAGTAAACATAATCACTCTCGGCGGTAACTACGGCTGGCGAGTATATGAAGGCACTAATTGTACGAACCTTGATCCATCCAAATGCGCCGGTGGTGCAGAACCCATTCAGCACATACCTCCAATCTTTCAATACGGCCACACAAACGGACGATGCTCAGTAACGGGCGGGTATGTCTATCGCGGGATCCAGGGAAATTTGCCTGTGGGAAGCTATATTTACGGCGATTACTGCTCTGGCGAGATATTCCTCTGGCACAATGAGACCCAGAATCTGCTTCTCGATACCACCAGAAACATTGTCGGATTTGGCGAGGATGAAGACGGTGAGCTGTTTGTGGTCGGACAAAGCGGCACGATCGAGAGGATAGTTCGAGCATCGGTTACGGTCGGCGGCCGTGTGCTGGGAGCGACTGGACTGGGCCTAAGAAATGCGACTGTGTTTTTAAGAGATTCTGAGGGGATTGTTCGGATAACCAGCACCAGTTCTCTTGGTTACTATCAGTTTGAGGATGTAAACACCGGACAGGCTTATACAATGAACGTAAGCTCGAAAAGGTATCGGTTCGAGACGAAGACTCTGGACGTCTCTAACGAACTTAACAATGTTGATTTCTTCGGATTGGAATAGAAACCAAATCTATCGAAGCACAGCTCGAGCAAGGGTGAACACGTCTACACAGCTCGCTCCGTCTTTCTTTAAGGCTCTGGCACACGCCGAGGCGGTGGACCCCGACGTAAATACGTCATCCACGAGAATGATGCGCTTTCCCGCGACCAGTCGCGGCCGAACCACCTCAAAGGCTTTTCTTACCGTTAGCTCCCTGGCTTTCTTATCCATACCCGCTCGATGGGTCGGTGTGTGGATCGTACGTGCAATACTTGCAGAATCGACGGGTAGATCGGACGCGAGCCCGACAAAGTTTGCGATCACCTCTGCCTGATTAAATCCTCTTTCTTGCTTCCGCTGTTTCGAAAGCGGGACAGGAACGATCATGCCATCGTTGAACCTACCCGATGATCGAACGAATTTGTGAATTGCGTCTTGTATCCTCGCAGGGAAATATGGCCGTTTCTTCAGATCGATGACCGTTGCCGCCAAACCCTTTTCATAAACACCTAAAGCTGCAGCTTTATCGTATGAGTGATCGTCGCACTGATGACAGTAAACAGAATAAACGGCCGCTTTGTCACCGAGAAACGCCCCGCATTTCCCGCAAAGCATCTCGGAGCGATCGAATATCCGGGTGCGGCCCCAGCATTCGAAACACGCTACACCGTTTGAGCGCTGGTCGACTTGGCCGGAACATACTTGGCATTTCTGAGGAAAGATCAGGGATAGGATAGAATCTTGAACATTCCCTAACATTAGATTGCGGTTCTACTCGTCGTCCAGAAGCCCCTTCTCAAGAAGTTCCTGACAATCAAGGCAGTAGCGTGCCCAGGGGATCGCGGCTAGACGTTTGGGATTGATGTCCTTCTCGCAATTCTGGCAATGGCCGTACTCGTTGTCGTCGATCCGCATTATTGCTTCGTCAATAAACGACAATTGTCGGCTCTCATTTTCCGAAACCGCCAACTGGACGTTCTTTGAATAGTTCCTTACGGCGAGATCGACCGGATCAGGCGTTTCTGAATCATCGATCGACAGATCGTTACCTTTTAGTTTCTGTATTAGAAGCTCGCGCTCGGCCAGTAGCTTCTCTTTAGTATCCTTTAGCTTTGATTTGCTCATTTTTGGTACGGAAAACCCTTTATAATCGAAAATGCTCTGTAAAGTTGTTCCAGCATTACGACACGAGCCATCTCGTGCGTAAAAGTGAGAAACGACAAGGATAACCTAAAATCAGACCTTTCGGCAACTTCAATGGATGTTCCTTCAGCCCCGCCAATGATAAAGACAATTTCCTTTAGTCCCGCGTTCTGCCATTTCTCGACTTCTTTTGCCAGCTGAGGCGACGTAAGATTATTTCCAATAACATCGAGCAGACAGACAAAGGAGCTATGATTCACTTTATCGATAATTCGTTTGCCTTCGCTTTTAGCATCAGGCGCACCGACCTCTCTTAGTTCGGTTATTTCGCACTTTACAAAATGAGAAAGGCGCCGGAGGTATTCATCCTGCAGCGCCTTATAATTCTTATCTCTGGTTTTTCCGATCCAGATGAAATTGAATTTCATATCGGTCAGGTGTAGCAATATAAGCTGTTTCTGTTTCGATAAGTAATCACCTAAAGATCAGCGAGAAGATCTACTTTCCGTGCGTCGCGCCAGAGCCTTGCGAGGTCGTAGAAATCACGCGAATCGGTATTGAAAATATGCGCGATAAAATCACCGTAATCTAGCAAGACCCATTCGGCGGAATTATAGCCCTCCACCCTAACAGGCCGTCTGGAGAGCTGTTTCTTGAGCTGTTCGTTGATTCCGTCGGCTATAGCCTGAACCTGACGCTGATTGGCTCCGGTCGCAATAATGAAGTATTCAGTGAAGCTGGCAATATTGCGGAGATCCAGGGCGATCATATCGAACGCTTTTTTCTCACTGGCGCTACGTATGGCCAACTGTACATCCGGGTCGAGTTCTGAGAATTGTGTCGGCGTCTCGGCGATCTCGATCTTGACCGCCTCGCGTTGAAGCGATCTTTCTTGTGTTTCTTCCATTAGTTATAAATCTGATATTTTTCGATGTAAATTGCAACCTCGGGTGGAACGTCGGCTTTCCACGTGATGTCGGCTTCTCGCACTTTTCGTCTTATCTCGGTTGCGGAAATTCCTTTATTTACGAGGTCGGTGTGGAAGATAAGTTTTCCCCTCTCAGGAAGTTCGCGATCGGGCTTCGAGCGAAGGTCTATGATTCGCGAACGGATCTCATCGGTAACGTGCGAAGCACCGATCCGGATGCCAGGCCTTGTCATCACGATATGATGTGTTAGGGAGAGCACCTTTTCCCACTCCCGCCAGGTCGTAATGTCCATCCAGGAATCCGCTCCCATGACAAAGAAAATCTGGTCATCCGGCAATTCTGAATTTAGCCGCGTCAGGGTTTCGACCGAATAAGGCTTTTCGGGTAGTTCGACTTCCATTTTGGAAACACTTATCTGCGGTTCGTCGAGAGTAACGAGACAGAGCATTGCGTACCTGTCATAGGCAGATGTCGGCCGGAGCCGTGATTTGTGCGGTGCGTGAAATGCCGGAATGAAGACGAATTCGTCGAGCCCGAATTGTTTAAGAAGGGCGTGAGCAATCGCAAGATGTCCGTTATGCACCGGGTCAAAGCTGCCACCGAAGAACGCGATCTTTTTCATACGTTTGGCATGGCGGCGGCAGCGGCTTCGATATCCGGCTCCATTTCGATCAGACGCTTGGCAACAGCATTCACAAGTTCTTTGACGCCTGCGTTAGTAACCGACGAGATCGCGAAGAAACCTTTCCTGTCCTTCTCAGCCCGAACCTTTAAATTCTCAAGCCGCTCAGGATCGTCGAGAGCGTCGATCTTCGTCGCAACCACGATCTGTGGGCGAGCGGCGAGATTCTCGTCATAATTTGCCAGCTCTCGATCAATGATCTCGTAATCAGAGATAGGATCGCGGCCTTCGAGCGAAGACACATCGACGAGATGCAGCATCAGCTTCGTCCTCTCGACGTGCCGCAAGAACTGGTGGCCGAGGCCTGCTCCATCGGAGGCCCCTTCTATCAGGCCGGGGATGTCGGCAACTACAAACGTGCGGAAATCACCCATATCGACCACGCCGAGGTTCGGCTCAAGCGTGGTGAATGGGTAATCTGCGATCTTTGGCTTAGCGGCGGATATCACGCTTATGAGGGTAGATTTACCTGCATTAGGGAAGCCAACGAGGCCCACGTCCGCTATTAGCTTTAATTCGAGCTGTAGTTCTTTTTCCTGTCCGGGCCGGCCGGTGTAGTGATATCTGGGGGCCCGCCGTGTCGGGGTCGCAAAATGTGCGTTTCCCCAACCACCCTTGCCGCCTTTGGCTGCCAGATAGCGTTGGCCAGGCTCGGTAAAGTCAAATAAAAGCTCGTTGGTTTCGGGGTCAAAGAGCTGTGTGCCGACAGGCACC
>JBGTCF010000137.1:0-19036 GCA_041748975.1 Pyrinomonadaceae bacterium | reverse complement strand
ACGGCTCGATCAGCTCCAATTTGATATGAGACCTGAGATGATAGAGCGGACGCTCCAACTGGCCGGTTCGATGAAGCCGGAGGAGATCCGCGATAATCGAAGGAAAAGCCTCACGGCCGAGCGCACTAATCTCGAGGCCCTTCTCACCGAAATTCAGTCGACCCGCAGCAGCGTAAGTGCAAATCTCCAAAGGTCAGAGATCCTCGTCGAGAAACTCCGTGCCAAGCTCGAAAAAGATATCGACGACGCCCTCATCACCCCAGACCGCCTCGATCTGTAACTTCGGTATCTTTCATTAATTTAGGCCCACGTCCGCAGACATTGGCCTACTCGGTGGGGAGAGACCCAGTTCCGACAAAAAATGCTTTGGGCACATCAGCAAGGCAGGTTCGTCGCTGCTTCGGTTTCAGCTCGGACAAGCTGCACCAAATGCCATTCGCCTGGGGGATGCGAACAAACTCTTGATAATGCTGCGTGACAAGATCACCGCTCAAGAGTTTGATCTGCGTGGTCGCACAGTTGATAGGCCTTACGGTGGTGGTTCGGTTAGGGCGAATTGGAGTTAATCTCCTTTTCGCGGTCTTTCGTCGCAAGAATTTATTCAGCTTCTAACCTCGCTACTCCAATGCTTTTCCATCATCAGAGTAATCCGCCACCGTTTAATTTATCATCCCAGCTCCTTTACGAGAAAGAATTTTCAGACCTACAAACCACTAAGCTTGCAACTTTGATAACGCGTAATTTAAACTCGAAGTGCCAAAACATTTATTTTCGGTAGAAAGGAGCCGGGACACTCCGGATTTGGGACACACTTACGAATTGCCCCGATTTACCTTTTAATAGTATTCTCCCGTTTAAGGCACATCTAACTGATATGGCTGTCATTCCCGACTGCAACTTGTATTACTTTTAAGTGCATGACAGTTTCAAAGATTTTTAATTTTGGAGGCTTCAGCCTTAATCCGGTCAAGGGCCAGTTGATTGGACGTGAAGGCCAGGTGGTTCGAATCCAGCCAAAATCTCTCGAACTTCTGTCATTTCTTGTTGAAAGCCATGGTGAGCTTCTCACAAAGGATAAGTTGCTTCACGCGATATGGGGGAGCGAAGTTGTCGAAGAAAATAATCTTTCAGTCCGAATCGCCTCTATTCGAAAATCTCTCGGTGAAGAGAAGGGCCAAAATCTCTTTATTCAGACAGTTCAGGGTAAAGGGTACCGTTTTGTCGCTCAGGTGACAGTCGGGACCGAGTCGGAAACGCAGCGAGTGAATAGTCATGCTGTTAAACTCGCCGTCTTGCCCATACTCAACGAAAGCGGTAATACCGAACTTGATTATCTTTGTGAAGGGGTTACGGAAAGCATCATCAATAAGCTCGCTCAGTCAAAGCAGATCAGCGTTTCAGCACGAAATGCAGTATTTCGATATAAGAATGACGATATCGACCTGGAGAAGATCGGGCTGGAACTAGGTGTGCAGGCCGCTCTGATCGGAAGGCTGCACCGTGCCGATGACGAACTTCATCTCAGTGTTGAACTCGTCAATATCGCCGATAGGACCCAGATATGGGGGGCCCGATATCGTTATATGCTTTCCAACCTCATTGAGCTGCAGGAGATCATTGCCGGGGAAGTCGCCGCAGGGCTCCATCTCAAGCTTTCAGATGGCGAGAAGGCTTCGTTTGCCAAACGTTCGACCAGCGATGGGGCGGCATATCTATTGTATTTGAAGGGTCGATACTTCTGGAACAAAAGGGGCGTGAACGATCTCGAAAAGGCGATCACGTATTTTGAAAGTGCAATAAAGACGGACCCGAATTATGCGTTGGCCTACGCTGGCCTCGCCGACTGTTACTGCCAAATCGCCAGTTTTGGATTTGTGCCGCTGCGTCAAATCGCCCAGAGAGCTGAAGCTGCAGTTGCTAAGGCATTTGAACTAGATGAGAACCTCGCTGAGGCATACACCGCCTCGGCGTATCTCTCGATAAACTTTCACCGCAACTGGCTGAGGGGCGAGGCCGACCACCGGCGGTCGGTCGAGATCGATCGGGGTTACACACAGGGTTACATCGGGCTGGCGAATTTCCTCGCGAAGATGGGCCGGTTCGACGAGGCATTGTTCCAGATCCGGGAGGCGCAAAAACTCGAGCCGTTATCGCTCCCGCTGAACCGTATCTACGCCCGCATTCTGTATTTCGCTCGCCGCTATGACGAGGCAATAGAGAAATGCCGCGAGATCCTGGAGATCGACCCCGGCTTCGGCATGGCGAATGGAATCCTCGCCGTTGTCTATCGCGATCAAGGAAAGTATGACGAGGCGCTGCATGAGATAACCAAACTCGTTAAGTTCGCCGGCGACGAAACGCTCTCGCCATCACCCGGCAACGAGCCGGTTTTCTACGTAGGCAAAGATGACCGCCCCGAATTTTCGATGTCTGACCCGGAGTCGACAGGCGTCGCGGGACAGATCTACGCTCTAAAGGGCGATAAGGCTATGGCCCTAAACATAATCGAATGGCTAGCTGATCTTTCCTCCCGCCGATATGTAGAACCACATACCTTTGCATTGGTGTACGCCGGGCTGGGCGATAGAGACAAGGCTTTCGAATACTTAGAAAGATCATTCGCCGACTCATCGGCGATTCTGACGTATTTTAATGTGTGGTCGCTGCTCGATCCTATTCGGTCGGACCCGAGATTCTCTGAGCTTTTGCAGCGAATAGGGTTTCGATAGCTTCCTGCGTAGGTTTTCTTAGCAATCCTAAGGACTCTCTTAAAGACTTGCCGGCTTAGCATTGTGTAAATTCTCGATAGCGGATTTGAGAGTTTCGCTGTTATTTAGACTCTTCATTATTTCCCAAGACAGCTGAGTATGAAATTGACTTTCTTATTTTTATTCATCCTTTCTAGCATTTGCTTTGGCCAAACCGATCCTGATTCACTTTATGAAAGGTTCGCGAGATCGTATGCCGAACTCGACTCGCATTCGATTACCGAGCTTTATACGCCTAGCGCTGAACTACTGAATTTGTATGATGAATCAGATCCTTCTGCCATCAGAGGCGAGAAGGAAATAAAACAATACTTTTCTAATTTTTTTCAGCCGTTTAAGGATGGCAAACAAACCCTCCAACTTACATTCAAAATCGCAGAAAGGAAAAAACACCAGGATGTCATATTGGACAATGGTTATTATCGACTTGAAATAATTACGCCAAATTCTCCTATTCAAGCGGCGTATGGAAAATTTTCCGCTGTTCTCGAACTTCGAGAAAACATTTGGAAATTCCGAACCGACGCGACAACTAATGCTAATTTCATTGATTTTGAGAATGTAAATACGCCGACTATTCCTAAACGAGAAGAGCTGCTCAACGCTGATTTTTACGACGATTTGCTTGGTGATTATGTCACTGAGGATAAACAACTAATTGTGGTAGGACGTTCTCAAATTCGACTTTTCGCGTATTTTGAGAACACTCAACAATATCGCGGGCTCAACAAAGTCAAGGCTAATACATGGACTGCGGGCAACGCGATAATTTCAGATGACATTAATCAAAAATTTGTTTTCACCTCCGATGGTTTAGAGATTTTCCAAGGGGAGCGATTAGTAATAAAAGCGTCTAAAAAGAACTTATACAACACGGAAAAAATAACTTACTTAAATAGGCAGGGAGTAAAATTAGGAGCGACATTATTCAACCCGCAAAAATCAAACGGGAAGGCGATTGTTTTGGTGCATGGTTCCGGTCCGCAAGACAGGAATGGATACGCTTCAATCATCCGACTTTTAGCAGATATTTTTGCAAGAGAAGGGGTTTCCGTTTTGACATATGACAAGCAAGGGGTTGGCAGTTCAATGGGTAACTGGGAAACCCAGTCCTTTGAGAGCTTGGGACAAGACGCTTTAGCAGGCATCAATTATCTAAAAGGTCGCCGAGACTTAAAGCTAACCACATTTGGTCTAGGCGGAAGCAGCCAGGCTGGTTGGGTGATTGCGAAAGCTATTGAGCAGTCCGACAGTGTCGACTTCGTCTTGACCATAGGCGCGGCCGGAAGCGGTATTTCGGTCATCGACCAGAATTTATACAATACGAAAATTCGAATGGAGTGCACCGGAACTTTAGATCAAAAGCAAATTAGTAATGCCCTAACCCAGCAACGGCTTTTTTTCGATTACATTAGGTATCAAAAGAATGCAGAAGAGTTTGATAACTTTACGCACTCACTTTCTTCGGATAAAGCAGTCCGAGATTGGCTATTCCCATTGAGTAAAGAGATTGACCTGAAAAATAAAAATCAGTGGTTTACAGCATTAGAGATCGAATTTGATCCTCTCACTATTTGGAAAACTTATAATAGGCCAGTGCTAATGGCATTCAGCGAGTTTGACGATTCCACGCCGACTTCGATGGTAAGAGCTAACGTCGAAAAGCTAAACAAGAAAAATATTCAGACAATTGTTCTTTCCGATGCTCAACACTTAGGTCTAAGCACAACCTCTATCTGCAAGAATGATCTTTCGACTTTACGGGCGTTCCATACCGGTTTTTTTTCACGTTTAAAGGATTGGATAAAGAGCATATAACACTGGTTATAGTTAGAGCGGGCCCCTGGGAACTGTAGAAATGAAAAAATTATCTTTGTGGATATCGCTAAGCATATTCTCTGTTCTGGTGGTGAGTACCTACGGGCAGATCACCATTCCCCTACAGCTGGATGCAAGCGATTCATCGTTCATATCCCGCCCGCTGTTCTGCGATGCCAGCAAGACCTGTGGGCTCGCAGCGGATGAAGAGAGTCGCGTGGAAAAATGGCTCTCCATTGGTGTTCGACGCGACGGGACGGATTTCCTGATCTCGACGGATTTGATCAGCGGTGGTGGCGCGAAAGGTGAACGAAAGATACGACTTAAGAGTGGTGAGAAGGTTATTGTTGAATTACGCCGGCAGATCTCGCCTCAACGGTTCCTGGACCTACCCTACCAAGTTTCTCATCAACGCCTGGAAGAGAACGAAAAAGTCGTCGATTCATTTAATATCCGCGCACATTTTCTGATGAAAGGAACATTTCGCTCACCCGGGTGCTCTGTGAATCTGGCGCTGAATGATATTAACGCGGACAGCAATATTGATCTTCGGGACGGCGAGAGTGGGAGCAATCTGCAGATCGACAGAAATAACGATGGGAAATTCAGGGGAAGGGAGGAGTTTTCGCGGACGAACGAGATCATTGAGATCTGCGGTCAGAATTACCTTGTTACGGCACTGGATTACTCACAGCTCGTTCTAGAACCGACGACGTTGAAGCTGGCGAAGATCGGCGAGAGAGTGGTGAATTTCTCATTTGAGCTGATCAATGGCAGACGGGTCTCCAACGAATCTATGCAGGGCCGGCCATATATCATGGGGTTTTGGGCATCGTGGTGTGCCATCTGCGTTGCGGAATTGCCATACCTTTCGAAGCTGCGGAGTGAATTTAACGAGGCCGCCGAGTTTTTCGCGATCAACGTCGACAGCGCGTCCGAAAGCACCCGAGCTGAACGCATCATTCAACAAAACCAGCTTGGCGATTTCAGCTCTATCCGCGGCCGGGGTGACGACGATCCGATGTGGAAGGTATTTGGCGGCGTGAACTCGAACCGGCTAGCGGTTCCGCTATACGTCCTGATCGACGATAGGGGTATTGTGCGATATGCCTCAAATGGTGGCAAACAACTGGTCGATCTAAAAAAGACAGTAAATGACACTTTGGGGGCGGTGACTAAATGATCGCTTATTGGAATTGAAAATGGCCTTCTTAGACGATTCCAAATGCCTGCCCGACTCTGCCTATTTGCGAATAGAGGGAAAGATCTCCCAAAGGGTGGGCGGTCACCCGAATTATTTCTCGCACCACTCGTCCGTCGACAAAGATGTTCGTGAGTATGTTGAGTTCTTGCAAGGGTCAGCCGGCATGAGAACTTTTCGATATCGTGCACTTCGACGCTCGAGCTTGGGATCGATATTGGCTCAGTCGACGCTGTCGTTCGGATAGACGCGAGCAAAGTTTCATCCCCTATCCAGCCAGTTGGCCGCAGCGGCAGGCGTGGGGATGCCGGCGAACTTCGACTGTATTCGACGACTGCGTGGAGGGGTCGTCGAGACGCATGTGTCGTCAAGAGGCAAACACTATCGAGCGCAGATCCTTGAAAGAAAAAATTCCAATCTTTAATAGATGAGGAGCGATGACATGAACGCATGCCGGCTATCGCCGCCGTAAAACGACTAAATCTAAAGCAGATTGAGCAAGATCGTGACTTACTCACCGCTGTCGCTTGCCGGTGCCAACGTCCCAACTTTTCTGAATCGATGATTATTAGATGCCAAAGATGAGTCAACTTGTAAGAGACTTTTATAATTCTAACGCCGTTGCAGAGTGGCAGCGGCTTGATTCGATGCTTTCTCGTGTCGAATTTGCTGGTACGTTACGCCTGATCGACAAATACTTTCCTGAGGAGGGGCGTGTTTGTGACGTTGGCGGTGGTCCTGGTCGCTATGCGATAGAACTAATTCAGCGTGGCTATGCTGTTACGTTGCTCGACATTTCGAATGAGGAAATTCTGCTGGCCCGCAATCGTTTGGACGAAATGGGACTTGCAGCAGAGCAACTCATCGTCGGCGATGCACAGGATTTAAGCGCACTCGTGTCCGAGTCTTTTGACGCAGCCTTATTTTTGGGTCCGATGTATCACATTGTCGAGCGTGAAAACCGCCTGACTGCCTTGCGGGAACTTACTCGTATTCTGAAGCCAGCCGGCGTAGCAATTGTTGCGTATCTCAATTCATGGGGCTTGATCAAAACCGGCATAGTTGATTTTCCAGATCAGTTTCGAGACATCACGACATTACGCTCCATGTTAGGCGAGCGGACGTTCACCGGAACCAGCCTATCTGGTTTTACGGAATGTTACTGGTCTACGCCCGAGGTCGCGTTCGGCGAAGTTAAAGAATCAGGCTTGAATATTATCAGTTACGCGGGCGCAGAGAGTTTTGTAAATGGCATGGGTTCACTCATGAAGAGGCTCGCGGCCGAGAATCCGGAGTCATATGCGAATGTAGTGAGCGTTGCCGCGGAGACTTGCGAGTCACCTCAATACCGAGACAGCACGGATCACTTGCACATTGTCGTAAGCAAAAAGGCGATTTCATAGATGCCCGGAACCTAAATTCGATCGACGTGAGGGACCAAACGATCGGAGCCGCAATGTTACTTTAATTTTATTGCACCTTAGGGTGCTATTCTCTCTATAGACCTAATCTGCCGCCATGAAAAAGAGCATTTTTTTTCCCTTTTTCCTTGTCCTTCTACTAAACCCCGGCACCCTTTTTCGAACTATGGGGCAGCAGCAAACTATTGCCGATAAAGGCCGGCAGTTAAATTTGCCGCCCTCGGATGAAGTACGCAACCTGGTCAAACGGGCTGTCGATCTGACGGAAGACGACCGATTGGATGAGGCCTTGAACAGCATAAAACGGGCACTCGCTCTATCACCTAACTACCTGCGGGTACACATCGAGTACATCAACATAAAGGGGAATTTTCTGGGGGAGTTCGACCAGCTTGAGGCGGAATACGGTTCCCTCGTGAAGAAGGAACCGGAGAATCCCGTGTACTTGATGGCGGCTTTTTTCTCCACATACGGTATGGACAAGAAAGATGCCCTCCGGAAAGTTTTTGAAACCGCGCCTGAGTGGGCCTGGGGACACTACGCGAAAGCACTACTCGTGGCAGAAACCGAACCACAGCAAGCCGTCGACGAGCTAGTCAAAAGTATCGGTAAAGACCCGTACATTACCGAGGCATACTATATGCTTATAAGGCTTCAAGAAACACGGCTAAACCGCGTCGACGATGCTATCGCTACAGCGGAGATCTTTGCGTCCCGGCCGGAACTTCGGGCAAAAGCGCTTCCGCTGCTCTGGCGTTTACGTCTGAAAAAGGCAAATGAGACGGAGGATGCCAAAGCTGAGCTCCGAAAAGAGTTACATCAACTGACCGAGACTTCTGCCGATCTGAGTCTACTCACATCGATCCGGACTGCTTATTCCGACCTTTTGAAAGATCGCGAAAGCTCCCGCCTTGTCGAAGAGAAGATCCGCGAGGTCGAACCCGGATGGTACTCGATGCGGGGATGGAGATTTAACAGGATGGCTGTCAATGAGAGCGGAGTGCCAAGATATCTAGTCCTTGCAAACCGCCAACTTGTTATTTACAACAAAACACGCGAGGCAGCGGAGAGCCCTGACCCGCAGGACAAAATCAGCCGACTCGAAGTTCTGTTGATACCGAATCTCCACCCCACGCTCCGTCGGATCATCTACGAAGATATTTTTCGCATTGCCGTGAAAGCTAATATCGTCGCCGCGACGGTGAAATATGGTCAGGCTTTGCTTAAGATCGATCCGTCCGATAGGATGGTCTTCGCCAAAATGGCGCTGGTACTTGCTAAAGGGAAAACTGATCTCAAGAAAGCGCTGGAGTATGCACGAATCGCCGATGCAGCAACCGCCGAGTTCCGCCCGGCAAAGCGAACCGCCAACACCCCTCAGGACGTTTTCGATAACTACTTTTCCGAAAAAAAGCAGCGCGAGGTACATAGGGAGAACCGCGCGACGGCACTCGATGCATTCGGGTGGACACAACTACAACTGGGGAACGTTCGGGACGCCGAAGCATCCTTACGATCTTCTGTGACCTTAAAGTCATCAGTCTCACGCCTGACCCGCTTGGCCGCAGCCCTTCGAAAGCTCGGGCGCGACGACGAGGCTGACGGGCTTTTGCGAGAGGCCGATATCGAGTTGGCCCAGACCGTGCGGCGAAATCTGGTGAGCGAGCCGATCGAGGATTTAAAGATGCAGTCGATCGATAACATACCCTTTAAGCTCTCCGATCTCAAAGGACAAGTCGTTGTGATCAATCTCTGGGCAACATGGTGCGGCCCGTGTCGAGAAGAACTCCCGCTGCTCAATCGACTTTACGAAAAATACAAAGTGAAGGGCGTCAGTATATTAGCTGTTTCGACGGATGAAGAACGTAGGAAAGTACCTCGGTTCGTTTCGGAGTACAAGCTTACCTTGCCGGTACTCTACGATATGGGTATGCAGGCATACTTTAAGGCCGAAACGATCCCTACGACGGTTTTCATAGGTCGCGACGGCAAAGTACGATATCGAAAGATCGGTTTTGACGAAATGAGTGATCGAGAGCTTGAGGCAGTAATCGTTGAATTGACCAGATGACTCGATTGATTTGCCCGGTCCCGCGCCGCTTACGCGCTCAACAGCGGATTGGCTCCCGGCATGTAGCGGCGTGTCCTTAGGTAATACTTAGCAATCATTAGGAATCTCTTAAAGACTTGCTAGCGTAGCATCGTGTAGAGTCTCGACAGCGAAATTGTTTCGGTTGTTGATTTAGTCGACTCTCGAACATTTCGTATCTTTCAGGACCTAAACAAACCTTCCGTGTTCTTGGAGTATTAGTATGTTCCTAACATCTGCCCGCCTTCGCGTTGCAGCGATCTTTACGGTGCTGCTTTCGGTTTCTGTGTTTTCTTTGATCCGATTCGGACCTCCGATTTTGGCCGAGGTGTCGCTCATGGGAGGAAAATCCACCCAGGGAAAGGACAAACCTGAGGATGAAACGTTTTTAGGCCCAGGCGGGCGGGCTCCTGTGACGGTGCTACGGGCAGAGAATCGGGGGTACCCGCTGGTCAATTTGCGGGATAGTAAGCAGATAAGGACCCGATTCAGCGGTGAGGCTGGTATTGAGGAATCGATGACTGCCGGACAGAGCCGGTCGGTTTCCGTGAGAGCAGACGACTTAAATGCCGACGGAGCATTGGATCTCGTTGCAGGTTTTTCAAACGGTTCGAGCGGCGGTTTCCTCGCGGTGCATCAGGGAAGTCTGGATACTCTGTCGGCACGCACGCCCGAGGTATTCGAAGGATTGAAGGAAGGCCGATTCCCGGAGCCGTTTCTACCTGAGCCCAAAATGCTCTCAATACCAATAACTCCTGACTTCATCGGCTCAGGGGATTTCAACCGTGATGGAGCGAAAGACATCGTGGTGATGCAACTCGGCGAGAGTCGGGCTGTTCTGCTTTTGGGGAACAACGGGCTCCGTTTCGAGCAAATAATGATCGACCTCCCTGGACAAGTCACCGCGATGACGGTGGGTCTTATCGATCCGATGGATAATCTTCCGGATATTGCTGTTGCTATTCATAACGGAGGGCAATCCTCTCTTCTGGTTTATCGGGGCGACAGAGATACATTCCGCGATGCACCGGATGTATACACCCTGGCGGCACCGGCCTCGTCGCTTGCAATCGGACAGATGGATAATGGCGATCCGATGGACATTCTGGTGGTTGGGGGCGGCCAGGCGGCCGTAGTCTATGGCAGCTATCCGGTGAAATCCGTAACCGATGACGGCATTGTAACCGAAGCCCCGGCAGGGCGCCTCGAACAGATCGGGATCGGCCAAAACGCGGTAGCAGCCTTGGTCGGCAACTTTGTTTGGGACCGCGAAAATCGCGCCGAGATCGCACTTCTAAACTCTGACGGAACCGTTCACATACTCGAAAGAGGAAAGCTGGATAAAAGAGAGTTCACTAAAGCCGAGTACAAAGCTCGTTCCCTGCGCCATCGTGATCTAATGCGCGAGGAAGAATCACGGCGAAATTCGGATCAAAAGACGCTACAAGCGAGAACCACGCGTGAGAAATGGAGTCAGTCGGACAGTATAAAGTTGACCGACTCGCTAAGCAGCACGGCGATCTCGGCCTCGACCTTTTCATCTGCCCGAATGACATCGTACGGGGTCGAAGACCTATTATTCGTTGATAAAGCGAGTCAAAGGGTGCAGATGCTTCTGTCGCGTCCCGAAGAGATAGAGGGCGGCTACGAATCGCTGGCGATGTCCGTGTCGGGCACCCGCGCCGCCATTAGCTTGGCTGTTGAGGGACCGGCACCGGCCGTGGTCCTGCCGATGCGCCTTAGCGTAATGAACCGTCCGGGATTGGTAATGCTGAGCGAGAACAGTCTCGACGTCTCATACGCCATTGCGGCGCCGATGGCCACGTTTAATGTCAACACGACGGCGGATACTTACGATGGAGTTTGTGATGCTAATTGCTCATTCCGCGACGCTCTTGACGACGCCAATGCCGCTAACACCAGCGATATTATTATGCTTCCCGCCGGGATATACACCATTAGCCCTGCTCTGGGCGGACCGGATCAGGATACGCTTATTGATCCGGCGGCGCAGGCATCAGGCGACTGGGATGTGTTCTTCGATACGACTATTACGGGTGCCGGACAGGCAACGACAATTCTTGAAGCGGCGGCGGCGCAGCCCGGTCACGACCGCGTCCTCGATGCCATTCAAACAGCTGTCGGCATTCCTGATTTAACGATCAGCGGCATTACCATACAAAACGGCAGATGCCGCGCTGATTTACCCTGTGTGGACGGCGGTGGATTGCGCTACGCGGTAGATAATCAAAGCGTTTTGACTATCTCGGACTCGACAATTACCAACAACCGGACCGAGGTAAACACGGCCAATCCGGCGAATAACGGAGGCGGAATTTTCGGTGGTCAATCTGATTTCGTTTATACTGATTTAACCGTCACTAACAATACCACCGCGTTTGTTGCAAGCGGCTGCACGGGCGCGACACAGTGCGGAGGCGAAGGCGGAGGCGTGTTTTCCGGTATCCGTTTTACAGCTAACCCGACTTCGGTGACGATAACTAACGGCACTTTCACCGGAAACACGGCTAACGCTGTGAACGGCTTGGGCGGCAGAGGGGGCGCTTACGCCGGCAGCCCGGACAGCGTTTCGATCACGGGCGGAACTTTCAACACCAACGTCGCATTTACCGACGCCGGCGCGCTGCGGCTCTTCACGCCGACGACGATCAGCGGCTCAACCATCAGCAACAACACAGCCAGACAAAACGGCGGCGGCATCTGGAGCGATCCGCTCGCCAATGACAACACGCCGCTCACCAACACTTTTACAAATGTGGTCATGAAGGGAAACACCGCCGACAGCGACGGAGTTATCGGTGCCAACACGGTCAACCGAGGCGACGGCGGCGCAATTTTCCACGGGCGCGGAACTCTCCATCTAAACAACCCGACCATCGGCGGCAGTGGGGTAGGCGAGGGTAATACCGCATATGACGGTGGTGGCATCGCTCGAACTTATTCGCAATTTACTGCTGCGATTTTCAACGCCTCTACGCTGAATATCAACAGCGGCGGTTCAATCGTCGGAAACGAGGCGATCAATAACGGCGGTGGAATTATCAATGACGCTTCAAAGAGCGCGGCGGCGGGGAACGCTTCTACCCTGAACATGACAGGCGCCGGTGCGGTCACCTTCACCGACAATAAAGCCAGAAACCACGGTGGCGGGATAGCTGTAATCACAGGTGCGGGGTCTTCGGGGCCGGCTGCCGCTGCGAATCTTAACAACATGACGCTGCGCAGCAACCAGGCGAACAGCGACAATTCCGGTGGAGGCGATGGCGGAGGATTATATCAGAACTCGGGCGGCGTTGCTGGTGGCGGCACCACCTTCACCGGAACGCTCACGATCGGCGGCGCAGGATTTGGGAACTCTGCGGCCAACGGTGGCGGTGTCAGTAATGTGGCGGGAACCATGATCTTTCCGGCGAATGCCAATATTACTCACAATACCGCAACGGGCAACGGCGGTGGCGTATCGACGGGCGGGGCGACGACGCTAAACGGGACCACTTTCGACGCCAACACGGCAGTTAATGGCAGCGGACTATATCAGACAGGCGGGACTGTAACCGCTTCGAATACGATCAATTTCAATAGTGGTAATCATCTGCATTTGGTCGGAGGAACATTTACGTCGACCAGCGGGACAATGAACCTGACCGGCAATTATACGAATTCCGGCGGTGTGTTTACTCACAATGGCGGCACCGTGATATTTATCGGGAACCTTACTCAGTCGCTCGGCGGCACGACATCGTCGACGTTCAATAATTTAACGATCAACAAGTCGGCGGGTACCCTGACACTCGGAGTTATTACGCCTATTGCGGGCAACTTGACTCTTACGAACGGTGTGTTCGACCTCGGGGCATTTACCGCTAACCGGACAGCCGCAGGGGGAACTCTGACGATCGCCGATGGTACGACACTTCGAATCGGCGGGACGGGGACAGTACCGTCGAACTTTACCACGCACTCGATCGGAGCTACGAGCACGATCGAATATTCGGGAACGAACCAGACTGTCGCTACACTTAATAGCGTCCAGAATTATGGGCACCTTACGACATCAGGATCTGGCACGAAGACGCTGCAAGGAGCCACTGTGGTTCGGGGCAATCTGATTATTGGCAGCGGTACCGTGTTAGCCGGCGGAGCAAATTCACTTAATGTAGCTGGTAACTGGACCAATAATGCAGGAAATAGCGGATTTACGAGTTCAGCTACAGTCACGCTCAACGGGACTTCTCAAACTGTTTCGGGCAATACGAACTTTTTCAATTTGACGATAGCGCAAGGTGCAGGGGGCACCATCGGATTCGGCAGCACGACCACAACGGTCGCAGGAGCCCTGTCTCGAACATCGGGTACAACAATGGATCCGGGAACGGGCACATTTATCTTCACCGGTGCCGCCGGATCGATCATCGGCAGTTCGGCGAAGACCTTCCATGATTTGCAGATAAACGCGGGCGCGACTATTTCGAATACGACCGGCGGCAATATAACGGTATTAAATGACTACACAAACAACGGAACATTCACGCAGTCGGCGGGGATAAGGACCACCTTCGCGACCGGGGCGGACGGCAACCACAGTCTGTTGGGAAATGGCACTACGACCTTTGGCAAAGTGCTAATCAACGGCTCAAACACGGTCGATGCCGGGTCGCACAACTTTAGCATTGTCGGAAACAGCGTGACCACCGACAGCTTGGAAGTGGTCGGAACGTTCACGGGCAATACAAGCACCGTAAGTTTTACGGGCGCGACGGCCCAAACAATTGCCGGGAACGGCACAAAGAATTTCGCCGGTTTGACGATCAATAACGCTGCCGGAGTGACACTAAATAACGGGACTGGGGCGGTTGACGCGTCCGTCTCCGGCGCTTTGACTCTGACCACAGATTTGACCGTTGCGGTCGGCGGGATCTTGCAGCAAAGCGGCACATCTGCCGGCGCTGGCGATGTTATCGGGACGGTTAGACGAACCGATCTCGGAGCCACGGCCCGAGCGTTTGGCAATCCTTTCAATACGATAGCAATCGATGCCGGGCTGGCGCCGACGCAGATGGACTTCAATTTGGTTAAGTCAGCTCCTGTAGATTTTGCCACGGCCATCCTTCGAAACTACACGCTTACCCTTACAGGCGGAAGCGGTATTTCGGCGACGATGTCGCTGCACTATAACGACACTCTCGCCGAGCTAAATGGAAACACCGAATCGGAACTGACGATGTGGAAAAAGGTCAGCGGCACTTGGGCCGTACAGGGGCGTGATGCCGTGGACATGGTCAACAAAGCGGTGACACTATCCGAAATCAGCAGTTTTTCCGAATGGACGCTTGCCAATCGCCCGGATACGACCGTTACGTCGATCACGCGAGATGATACGAATCCGACGAACGCAAACACAGTTTCGTGGTCAGTGCTCTTTGCCAATGCCGTGTCGGATCTGTCTATAAGCAACTTCACGCTGGACAATGCAGGTCCGTGCAGCTCGCCTTCGATCAGTACGGTTACTGCCGACTCGGCACAGCCTGCGACTTCGTGGACCGTGACGGCGAATACCGGCACCGGCAGCTGCACGCTGCGGCTCGATCTGGCCAATGACAACGGCGTTTCTCACGACGTTACAAACGAACCTTTCATTACGGGTGAGGCATACACGATCGACAAGACTCCGCCGACGGTGCTGTCAAGTGTTCTCGCGGGTCCGAATCCGACAAACGCCGCGAGCGTCAATTTCACCGTGACGTTCAGTGAGAGCGTAAGCGGCGTTAACGCGGGCGACTTTAGCCTGTTCACTACGGGAGTTTCGGGAGCTTCAGTGGGCACTGTGTCGCCCGCGGGCCCCACGAATATCTATACGGTCTCGGTCAATACTGGCTCGGGCGACGGGACCATACGGCTCGACGTTACTGATGACGATTCGATAACAGATGCGGCCACGAATCCGCTCGGCGGGACAGGCATCGGGAACGGAAACTTCAACACGGGCTCGGTCTATACGATCGATAAAACACCGCCAACGGTCGATATCACAGATGTCACTCCCGATCCGCGAAACACTGCAGTTGGTTCGATCACGATAGTCTTTAGCGAGGCGGTGACCGGGTTCGACCTTTCCGACCTGACATTGACCAATGGAGCAGGAAATCTCCTGACAGGCGCTCAGACCCTGACAAGCGGCGACAATATTACGTGGACGCTTGGCAATCTGAGCGGTCTGACGGGTGCGGACGGTACCTACTTGTTGACGTTGACTGCGCCCGGCGGCATAGCCGATGGAGCGGGGAACGCCCTTGTTACGGGAGCGACGGATTCGTGGGTAATGGACACTACGGCCCCGACGGTGACAATCAACCAGGCTTCGGGGCAGACGGATCCAACGTTTGTTAGCCCGATCAATTTCACGGCCGTGTTCAGCGAGCCGGTTACTGATTTTGATGACGCGGCCGATATCGCGATGGTTGGGACGACGGCGACAGCGTCGGGCGGGTTTACCAAGACGATTACCGAGATCGCCCCGAATGACGGCACGACCTACAACGTAGCCATTGGCGGCGTGACGGGTGATGGCGACGTGATAGTCCAGGTCGTTGTCGGGGCTGCCCAGGACGCAGCAACGAACACAAGCGCCGCATCCACAAGCACCGATAATACAGTGACGTTCGTCACCTGTGCCAGCAACCCAGTAGTGACCAGCAATGCCGATACAAATACGGTCGGGACCCTGCGATATGCAATTACAAACATCTGCCCGGCACCGAATAACAACATCACGTTCAATCTGGGAGCTGGGGCAAATACCATAACGACGACGAGCACGCTTGTTGTTGGAAAGGATGTGACGATCACCAACACGCTGAGTGGCACGAATGGTCCCTTGACTGTGAATGGCAATGGTGGGGCTTTCCGAATATTCCAAGTGGACAGTCCGGTTACGTCGGCCACTCTCTCGGGCTTTACGATCAGCGGCGGTAACGAGCCGACGCTGAGCGGCGGCGGCCTGCTCGTTGCGAGCGGTATGGTCACGCTAAACGGGATGCTTCTGACGGGAAATGATGCTGCGTTTGCAGGAGGCGGCGCGGCTGTCCAGCCTGGCGCGACCCTGAACGTGTATAATACGACGATCTCAGGCAATACGGCGCAGACGGCAAGCGGCGGCGGCCTCTATAACGAGAGCGGCACGCTGAATTTACTAAACAGCACTGTGACTGATAACACTGCTGTGAGCAGCGGCGGCGGCATTCATAGCCAGACGAACGGGCCGGCTCCGGTAACGAACGTCAAGAACAGCATTGTGTCAGGTAATACAGCTCCTACACCGGCTGACATATCCGGGATCCCGATCACCGACCAGGGAAATAACCTCAACGGGGTTCCTGCGGGATTGAATGTACTCGCAGATAATGGCGGGCTAAGTCGAACGCACTCCCTCTCGGCAGCGAGCCCAGCGATCAATGCGGGCGATAATGCGGCGGCTGCCGGCTTCGCTACCGATCAGCGCGGAACAGGATTCCCGCGCATCGGCAACACGACGGTCGATATCGGAGCATACGAGACAAACTTTGCCCTGGCGGTGAGCGGCGGCGGCACTCAGAGCACGGCGGTCAACACTAACTTTGGATCGCAGCTGCAGGTAACGGTGACCGAGTCTGGCAGCCCGGTGAGCGGCGTGTTGGTTACATTTACTGCTACTCCGGCCGGTAACGGGGCGAGCGCGACTTTCCCGGGCGGGAATACCGCAACGACCAATGCCAGCGGCATTGCCAGCGTCCAGGCGGCGGCGAATACCATTGCCGGAACCTATCAGGTCACGGCCAATATAGCGGCGACTTATGCAGTCACGGGCGTGAACTTTGCTCTAACGAATACGGCAGGTGCGGCGAACAAGCTCGCTTTCGGCCAGCAGCCCTCCAACACTGTTGCGGGCGTGTCAATTTCGCCCGCCGTGACGGTTCGCGTGCTTGACCAGTTCGACAACCTAGTAACGACGGATACGAGCAATGTTACAGTTGCGATCGGGACGAACGCTGGCGGCGGAACGCTTTCCGGCACGGCTACCGTGGCCGCGGTTGGTGGTGTTGCGACATTCAGCAACCTTTCGATCAACAAGACGGGAACGGGATACACGCTGACGGCAGGAGCCAGCGGGCTTACGGGCGCCACCTCGTCTGCATTCAATATCACTCCCGCTGCCGCAGCCAAACTCGCATTCGTGCAGCAGCCGACTAACACTGTGGCGGGTGTATCGATATCACCGGCAGTGACGGTGCGGGTACTCGACCAGTTCGACAATCTGGTAACAACTGATACGAGCAACGTGACGGTTGCAATTGGAAATAATCCCGGCGTCGGAACGCTTTCCGGCACGGCTACTGTGGCAGCCGTCGGCGGTGTTGCGACCTTTAGCGACCTCTCGATCAACAAGACGGGAACGGGATACACGCTGACGGCAGGAGCCAGCGGGCTTACGGGAGCCACCTCGTCTGCATTCAATATCACTCCTGCAGCCGCGGCAAAGCTCGCGTTCGGCCAGCAGCCCACGAACACGGCGGCGGGTGCATCGATCACTCCGGCGGTGACGGTGCGCGTGCTCGACCAGTTCGACAATTTTGTAGCGAATAACACGAGCAGTGTAACTGTTGCGATAGAGACCAATCCCGGAGGCGGAACGCTGTCGGGAACTACAACCGTTTCAGCAGTGGGAGGCATTGCGACCTTCAGCGATCTTTCGATCAACAAGACAGGTACGGGATATACACTGACGGGAGCGGCCGGGGCATTAACCGGAGCGACCTCAAGTGCTTTTAACATTACTCCGGCCGCGGCCGCTAAGCTTGCTTTCGGCCAGCAGCCGAGCGACTCGGCAGCAGGTGCGGCCATTTCGCCGGCGGTAACGGTACAGGTCCTGGACCAGTTCGACAACCTCGTAACGACCGATACGAGTAATGTGACGGTTGCAATTGGAAATAATCCCGGCGTCGGAACGCTTTCCGGCACGGCTACTGTGGCAGCCGTCGGCGGTGTTGCGACCTTCAACAACCTTTCTATCAACAAGATGGGCACGGGATACAGTCTGACGGCCGCGAGCGGCACTTTGACAGGGGCAATGTCGAGCGCGTTCAATATCACGCCTGCCGCACCCGCAAAACTCGTGTTCGGAACTCAGCCGTCCAACACTGTGATCAATAATGTCATCTCGCCGTCGGTGACAGTGAATATTCTGGACGCCTTTGACAACCAAACCACCTCAAATGCCAATGTCACGATGGCTATCGGAACGAATCCCGGCGGCGGCACCCTAAGCGGGACGCTGACTGTGGCCGCATCGAGCGGGACGGCGACCTTCAATGACCTATCGATAAACCTGCCCGGAAACGGCTACACGCTTGCTGCATCGTCAGCGGGACTGACGGGTGCCACATCGGATCCGTTCAACCTGACCTGTGCCACGAATCCGGTGATCAATAACGCGGACACGGGTGCGGGCAGCCTGCGGCAGGTCGTGCTGGAAGCATGTCCGGGAGCGACAATCATTTTCGACATGAATACGGTTGTGAGTCCGCTACAGCTCGACAGCGGTCAGATCGAGATCGACAAGAACCTGACGATCCAGGGGCCGGGGGCGGATCTGCTGACAGTGCAGAACACAGCTACGCCGGGGATTATCAGTCGCGTCTTTGATATACCTAACAGCTCTACCGTACGAATCACGGATCTGACG
>JBGTCF010000136.1:0-5043 GCA_041748975.1 Pyrinomonadaceae bacterium | reverse complement strand
GTTCGACGGCTTCGCATAAATAACGTATGGCGCGTTTGGCTTATCGAGATTGGATATTTGATTGTGATGTGGAAGCTACGCGCAAATCATCCGACGGCATAGATTTCGGCGGAGCGGAAGCCTGTGATTGCCATTTGTGCCGAAACTTCTTGTTGACGCGACCAGAAGTTTTTCCAACCGAGATTTTAGATTTGTTTGTTCGGCTTGGAATTGACCACAGAAAAGAAGCCGAATCGTATCACATTACTCCGATTGCGCGTGGCTTACATCTTTACGGAGCGTGGTATCATTTCGTCGGGCAAATTGTTCAGCAACCTGATTCGCCCGCAAAATTGAGCGAACACACAACAATTGACTTTTTTACGAAGCGCGACCTTGCGGCAAAGTCCTTTGGAAATCAGCCGCTTGTTCAAGTCGAGCTTACAATTGAAGTTTCGTGGTTGCTGGAGGAAGAAGAGCCTGATTAAAAGTAACGCGCCGTCGAACAATTCAATGGACGTGAGGGCGAAACAGCGACTTTCTTATCAACGGGTCTTGTTTCCCTAAACTTGCGTGGAATCGGTTTCGCCCCACGTCATCTCAGCCGTTCGATGCCTCGTGGTGAAATCAGACTATGTTTGAAACGCAAGGAACTTTTTAAGAAATTTGTTGTCTAAATGTTTAATGGTGCATAATCTGAAAAAGTTATTTGTTTTTGTTTTCATCGCACATTTATTTTGTTTAGTCGGCTTTGCCCAAAACAAAGGCAAGAAATTTACGCAGGAATTGTTCGCTGAGTTGAAAGAAGATGAAAAGTTAGTTGCCGAGTGCCAACAGAAAGCGCGTGAATATCAAATTGCAAACTTCGGCAGAGTTTTGCCCAGAGTTTCAGGACATTGTTTTGACGGCTGTCCAACCAGAGTAGTTTTGCCTTATTATTCGAGCCAAGCAAGACAGCTTAGATTTTCGGGCGTGGTAAGAGTTGAAACTATTGTAGATGAAACCGGAAAAGTTGTTTATGCGCGAGCCGTTTCGGGACAGCCATTTTTAAGGCAAGCGGCAGAACAAGCGGCGCGTGTTTCAAGCTATCAGCCGAAGAAAACTTGCGGCGACAAACCAATCAAGTTTCGTTGGACGATAACTTACAATTTTATTCTGAGTTAAGAAGTCTTGAAAATAACGGCGGCATCGAACAAATCATTGGACGTGAGGGCGAAACAGCGACTTTCTTATCGAGGTGTCTGTTAAACTCGGAGTTGCGTGTAGGCGGTTTCGCCCCACGTCATCTCAGCCGTTCGATGCTTTCGTGTTTTTACAAATTGCAGAATTTTAGAGGTTTTTGATTCCCTTGATGCTTGTTCTTCAGTGAGCTTATTCGCATATGTGAACTCGTTATCAACTTTTCGATTGACATGACGGTGGTTTCGCCCCATGTCATCTCAAATGCGCCATCAAACAATTAAGCTATGAAACCTTCATGAAATTTTGAATAGCATCTTGACGCGCCAACTGCAACATCCGGGTGTGACTCATTATTTAATTCACGGCTACCATTATCCAGAGTTTGCCGAACTGGTGCTGCCCGCAGCGACGAGTTATGTTAAGATCGCTCCCGCCTCGGCGTACGCGCAGCATATGCCTTCGCATATCTTCGCGCGAATCCGTCTGTGGCAGGAAGCGATACGGTCAAATTCCGACGCTGAAGCATCGGCGAAGAATTATGCCATGAGTAACAAAATGTCTGGCTCCTGGGACGAGCGGCTTCACGCAATGGATTATCTGGCTTATGCGTATCTGCAAGGAGGACAGGATAAACAGGCTTTGGGTGTGCTTGACGAATTATATAAAATTCGGAAAGTTGAAACGGCGAACTTTAAATTGGCTTAGTCCTTCACAGCTATCCCCGCGCGATATGCCCTCGAACGCGACAATGGAATGAGGCAGCCAAATTGCCATTGCACCCGGGGAATTTCGAAACATTCCCTGGGAAGGCTTTCGTTGGGCTGAAGCCCACATACATATTGCGAGGGCGATCGGGGCGGAGCGCATCGGCGATGTGACCTTGGCACCTCAGGAGGTCAAGAAATTAGCCGCCCTTCATCAAGGGCTTGCCGAAGTCAAAGGTGGTTACGATTGAGCTAAACAAGTTGAGATTAATGGACAGGCGGCGGCGGCTTGGCTGGCCTACGCCGAAGGCAAGCCGGAAGAAGCTCTCCGACTGATGAGCGCGGCGGCGGAATTAGATGACGCGACTGAAAAACACCCCGTTACACCCGGCGCGCCACTTCCGGAACGCGAACTGCCCTAACTACTCACTCAAGCCGAACCTGCTTCGCATTTCGGCTTAATTCATTCGTGGGACGAACAAGCTAGCCGGATTGATCTTGAACTGAAGCATCTTAGCGGTCTCGCGACCGCCATCGCCGCCCTTTCGCTGCATCGTGATCCGGCCGATCTTTAGGTTGCCGGCACGAGTCATTTCGACTTTCCCTTCGGCAAAAAGCCGTACCGCTTCGCGGGAAGACTTTATGACCCATCTCGGCTTATCGGTCGCCTTAAAAGCCACCATCATCCAGCCCGCAGCGTCGGCACCGTCGCCCTCGATCAGGTCCGAGACGATCAACTCCTTGTTGGTCGCAAAAAAATCGATCACCGCCTTCTGCTGCGCTGGTTCCAGCTCATTTAAGAACATCCGGCGCATATCCCGCGATGGCTTATTCGGCGGAACCTCACCTAGATACAGCTTCAACGCCGCGACCACATCCGCGGGCATATTCCATTTTTTCGCATAGTTGGTCAGCCATCTTTTATCGATCTGATTAAATCCATTCGCCGAGCTCACGAGCTTTATCGAGATACCCTCTACCTTTTCGAGTGTTTCGTCCAGCTTCTTCGCCGCTTCTCTGCTGCTCTGCGTGAGATCACGGCCGGGGCTTCTTTCCTGATCCACGCCCTTTACCATGCGGATCCGCACCACAACATCCGCCTTCTCCCCATGCGGTTTAACGGCCCGTACCGACTCTATATCGGCGAGCTTATAATTCATCGCCGCGAGCCACGTCTGAGCATCCGCATCTTCGCGCCAATTGTTAAACTTGTCACGAATATCGTCCTCATTCTTAAAACCGGCCTTTGCAATAGTTGAGCCGTGCTGGGCCGACGTGGATCGCCCGGTTGCAGGTGAAGGTGCCTGGCTAAAACCCTGTCCGCCCCCAACAGCAAAAACCAACGCGATTACGCCTATAAAACTGCGGACAACTGCTGGAATGTTTAAGTTCGACGTACGCATGATTCGTTGATAATAATCAAAAACGATATATTATCAGCAATTGTATTTATGACCAGCACGCACGGGCATTTTCCTTTTTTTATGAGTGAACCAACTATCAGATTAGAGAACTCACCTACAGAAGAAGACCGGCGTAAGGTCCTGGACGGACTTTTAGCCCACAACAAAGGGCAGACCGGTGACGACAATTACGAGAATCTGACCTTCCTCCTGCGCGATGCGGACGGCGAGGTCGTCGGCGGCCTGCTGGGCGAGATCTACTGGGGCTGGCTGCATATAGACATCCTTTGGGTCGACGAATCGTGGCGCAAAGATGGCCTTGGCCGAAAGCTAATGGAGGCCGCCGAACGCGAAGCTGCAGAAAGGGGTTGCCACTCGGCTTTTCTGGATACATTCAGTTTTCAAGCATTGCCCTTTTACTTGAACTTGGGATATGAGATCTACGGAGAACTGGCTGATTTTCCACCGGGGAACCGCCGGTACTTTTTGAGGAAACCGCTTACAAAAATTTCGCAGGAAGAAAATCTATGAAACAGATCACCTTACGCTTCTTTTGCTCTGCATTGTCTCCACTGCGGTGGCACAAGGGCCGGGCGGTGAACGACAGCAGTTTATTCGGGTCGAGGCTCCGCTGATCGCACTGACGAGTGTGCGAATTATCGACGGCACCGGTGCCGCTCCGCTCGAGGACCAGACGGTGGTGATCAGCGGAGGGAAGATCAGCATTATAGGGCCGACAGCGGCTACGACATTTCCTTCCGGTGCCAAAGTTTTGGACCTGAAAGGCTTTACGATCATGCCCGGCCTGGTCGGGATGCACAACCACATCTTCTTCCCCGAGGGTGGCTCACCGCCGATCTATTCGAATATGGCGATCAGCTTCCCGTGGCTCTATCTCGCGTTTGTGGTCACCACGATCCGTTAGCCGATTACTGAAACAGACCTGAGCACAGCAGCTTTCGGCTCCAGCTAGGGCGGGGAAAAGTTAACGTTCGATGGTGCGGCAACGGTGGTATTATAGGCCATATACAAGGGAGGCAAAGGCCATGATTTACAGCACATACCTGATATTTCTATTATTCCTTCTCCTAAACGGGGCCGTTATAGCGCAGATACCCGTGACCCCGACCCCGACCCCGAGGCCGGGTTCGCGACAGGCCAATCTGCCAGGCGTTAGTGCGGATAGCGAAAAATACGACGTTCTGCGTTCTATCGAGATGATGGTGCCGAAGGATCGCGCCGGCTCTCATCCGCTCCTTGATCCCAAAAAGGGCATGTATCGCAAGCCGGGTAAAGAAGAGGTCAAGGTCCTGGCTGTTGCCGAACCACTGCTGGCCAGGTACGCGGCGTTTTTGAAGGAGCAGAACACAGGGATCGTGAAGCTTAACGCGGAATCTTCGTGCATTTCGGATGCAGACGTACTTGTTGCGAGCGAGGTCTGCAGCCCCTATAAGATCCCGGGTGCCGGTACGTCATATTCATTTCGAACCGAAAGCTACCGTTTGCCGCGCATCGCGGACCTGATCTTATTCGACGGAGTGTTTCGGACGGGCGGCGTTTATCAGCATGTCGTGTTGACCGAACTAGGTGACATTGCGATCGGGGATGTTACTCTCGAATCGAACGGTCTTCGCTACCTGGTCGAACTCAAACCGGTCCACGACAGCGACGAATTCCTGAAGTTTGACAAAGAGATCGCCAAAGGGATCGACGTCGATGGATTTCCATATCGTAAGGGGTATCCGGTGAGCGAAAACTCCACTTTCGCTCTCAGG
>JBGTCF010000135.1:0-20762 GCA_041748975.1 Pyrinomonadaceae bacterium | reverse complement strand
GTAAAATGCAATATCACGCACGCCGTCGCCGTGCTGCTTGATATGCTCGGCCGCCGGATGCTCAGGGTTGAGCGGCGTGGTCAGCACAAAATTGATATTCGTCTGCCGCATCAGGTAACTCGTCGTCTCGCGGTTGCCCGTCTCAAGTCCGCTGTATGCCGCACGCGAAAACCCGAACGCCTTGCGGTAATAAAACTCCGCCTGTTTAGCATTCCCGACGTAAAACTCGACGTGGTGAATCTTCTTTAGGCCAAGAGGATTCTGAACCTGTACGTTTGTATCAATCGCTGTATTAGTTTCGGTGATCATAACTATATATATCCGCTAATGTCTAGACCTTTGCTGGTGACACGGACCAAGCAGCCGTCAAACGACCCACATATAGGCGAAAACTCAATGATATAAAAAAACTTTCCGTTCTCGGCACACCTAGCGATCGGAAAGCCATAGTTTTTAATAAGAGCGGCTTCGCTCTTTGGGTTTGAGTCCTGGAAAGTTTCAGACTTTTTACTAAAAGCTAGTCCAAACGATTTCCGGAACTTGTAATTTACGGAGTTACTTAGCTCAACGGTAAAAACTTCCATCCGGCTGTCTTTGAAGGATACTGTCGCTGGATCCGTTCGCAGGTTCATCGCATCGATAGTAACTTTCTCGCCGCGGCTAAGTATCGGACCGCTATAGGGTAGCTCAGAGAAGCCACAAATACTCTGAGTCGTGAAAACGATGTTTGTTGACGAAACTTTGGGAATCTCGCCTATCATAAAAACTAAACTGTGACGAAGGAAATAAGTCTCACCAACCCGTTGTGTGTAACAAGTTATCGAGCCAATACAAAGAAGTCCTGCGGTGAAGAAAAGTCGTAAAGACATCAAAAACTCTCAATATACCTGCGCGTCACTTCTTTGAGTTCCGCATACGATGGAACGACATAAAGCACGGGCTGCATGTCGCTGTAGGTGTACTCGTGATTGATGACCTGCTCGAGGTTGAATGGCCGGCGCTCAACGTTGTCCGAGAATGCATGTTCGAGCTCACCAAAGCTGGATAGAAGACCGGCCCCGTATGCCTTGACGTCGCCTTCGTGCTCGACCATTCCGAATTCGACCGTGAACCAATAGAGCCGCCCAAGTTCTTCGAGCTGCTGGTCGTTTGCGATCTTGGCACCGAGCCCGATGAACTGCGAAAAGTCGGCAAACGCCGGATTCGTGAACATCGGGATGTGACCGATCGATTCGTGGACGATGTCGGGCTCAGGCGTATACGCGGGCTGCGAATGATGGCGAATGTACTGGGTGCAAAGCATCGTCCGGTATGAAAGCCATGAGAGGAATCCGCGTGTCTCGACAAGACCCTCGATCGGCGCAAGCCGGAAATTCGTTAGTTCTTTTAATCGCCGATTCATCTCGGTGAGCTGCGGGATGCGCTCCGTACTTATGCCCAGCTCGTTCTTGGCTCGGAGATAAAATGGGCTCGCGTAACGCTCATGCAGTTCTTCTAACTCCTCCGCCACATATCGCCAGACCCGCTGTTCACGGGGGCTGTAGTCGACGTCAGTGATCTCGCCCGTTTCGCGAAAGTTTTTCGCGAGCGCCGCAATGTGATCGCGTCTAGTCCGATATTCTTCGTCATTGGCTCCCGGATGGTCGATGTGAAGCTCGTTGATATTTTCGAACTTCATATCCTTGAACGCCGGCAGATCGGCATCCGAAACATGAAAATTGTCAATCGCAAAAGCAGGTTCGGCGGTGGTTGCGGCGATTTCAGTAAGCATTATTTATGCGGCTCCTTTCACTGGTACGATGCAGGAAGAAAAAGTCGGGTTATCTGGTAATAACCTATTTTAATGCAAATCATAATTTTCGTGAATAGAAAACATAAGGAATTAAAGGGCATGTGATTTAAAATATTAGTTTGTTGGGCACATCAGGTTTATGATGTAATCACGCCATATGATCGACGAAATCGATCGAAATATTTTGAAGGAATTGCAGTCGGATGCACGGACGTCTTACACCGAGCTCGGACGCCAAGTCGGTCTGACCACGCCAGCGGTCATCGAACGAGTCCGCAAACTCGAAGATGCCGGCATAATCGCGGGCTATCGGGCGGAGATCGACACTTCGAAAGTGGGGCTACCAATTACTGCCTTCGTGCGAATGAGCATAACCGGAGTGGATTACAGCCACATCATCGAGGTGGCTCAGGGTTCCAACGAGGTTCTCGAATGCCATCGCGGCACCGGCGGCGATTCTTTTATCATGAAGGTCGCGGTCGCCTCCGTCGAGCATCTCCAAGAAGTCATCGACCGACTTGTACCGTACGGGATCACAACGACGACGATTGTGCTGTCGTCGCCGGTGCGAAGGCGGATTATTGAGGTGTAGGGAAATTACCTTCGTGCTTCGAGGACCTCCCGCTTGAAGGATCTTTCGCCGATTCGTCGCGCCGAGGATTCTTATCAATGCGGTGATTCTCAAACATCTCGATTGCAGCTTTCAAAAGGCCGATAACACCGATGCCCACGACTATCGTTCCTAGTGACAGTTCCTTCAGGATCGGATTTTGCGAAATATATATACCAAAGAAGCCTGTGAAAACGAACAGGAAGGCCATCAGGGCGATCACAATGAGTGCGATCTTTCCCTTCGTCGGGCTTTGCCAGATACGACGCGAAAACTCGTTTTGTGTCGTGGTCGTATCCTGAAGCGTTGAAAGACTGATCCCGAGCCCGCCGAATATCAGCACGTTATTGAAACTTGCCCAAACGGTTTCGAAGCCGACGACATAGGGCTTGAACGCATAGTAAACCGCCGCTGCAAACAGCGGATACTGAAGATAGCTGATAGTGTGAAACAGCTTTCGCGTACCTATCATCGCTCCCGCTTCTCGGTGACCTTGCCGTCAAATTCCTCGTCGTTTGCCTCGGCCTCTTCCTTTGTCTTACGCACGATTTGGTCCTTATGATGCGCTGGTGAGTAAATGGTGTACATCTTGAGGTCGTCGGTGGCAGACGTATTGATGACGTTGTGTTTTGCACCGGCCGGGATGACCACGGCATCGCCGTCTTTGACCGTATATTTGTTACCGTCGATCTCGACGCGGCCTTTGCCCAATTCAAATCGTATGAACTGATCGTTTTCCTTATGCACCTCGGCGCCGATCTCTTCTTTCGGCTTGATGCTCATAAGTACGAGCTGACTATGAGCCGAGGTGTAGAGCACCTTGCGAAAATTTTTGTTCTTTAGTGTGTCTTTCTCAATGTTAGATTTAAATCCTTTCATTTTTCCTCCTTGATGTTTGCAATGATATCGAACTTTTTATCTCCGTCGGCCTCGTCCGCCATTCGTTGAGACAACTGCGCGGCGTTCAATTTGTAATTGTCATTATCATACAGGTCTATGAGTCGAGATTCGAATTCAGGTTCAGACAGCTTGGCGAACAGCAATGCTCTGGGCCTGAGGCCTTCCGCTAACGATGCGATCCAGGATCGGCGATCGAGTGCGGGGAGAATGACCAGACTCGGGCAACCATATTTTCGATAAAGCGCCTTAACCTCGAACCTGAACCGCCGTGCATGAACGACCGCTTAAATCTGTGGATAGAGCCAATCTTATGGAACGTCTTCGACGATAAGGGTTGGTAAGGAGACTGAATTTGAATGGAGACTCGAGTTCTTAGGGTTAGGTGGCCGGACCTCGCTTCGATACGAGCGTTCCAGGTCAGATGATATGATATTCTAGTTACCAGATTGAAATATGCCTGCTTCTTGCATTTCCTTAAATGTCTTCCTTAATATGCGAATATTTGCCCGATCCAACACGGTGTTTCTTCTTATACCCGATGAAAGTATTGATTCTGAAATTTCGATTTGGTGCTTACTAAAATAATGCCGCGAATCACCCGCTTCGATCCAACCGTCTCGGGCGACAATTTTATTTGTTCTAACATTAAAAAGAATCTGTTTTGCCCGAACAGTCATATGATCGAATGTTAGAACTCCATCTAAGTAAACAACCTCGCTGCCACTCTTTTCTTTTTCGAAATAGGCTATAATGATCTCTGATTTTTTTTCACTCGCCAATTTCTTCTCATTTGTAAAAACGTCAAAATGTGAGCCCAGTCGTTCACATCCATAAGATACGCATTCAGGCAGGACGTATAGGTTTACCCTCAAATCTGATTTACACGTGACGTTTATCCTACTTCGCATGTAATTCCAAAATTCCATTCTTCTCGCAATTAGCACCTCATAGGTTCCCGGGTCGAGATTGACCTGAAACTTCGCTTTCTGATCGACAAGTGCTTTTTGCATCTGTTTTCCGTTCCTGAAGACCACTCTAGAACCTGGTACAACAGAATCTTGCAAGTCATACACCGTTCCTGAGAGAGAACAGTCTCTTTTTGCTGGAGACTGTGCGATCAAGCTGTATCCTGAAAAAACGAAAAGGCCAAACAAAACGCACCGAAACCACGGTTTTAGCTTTGCATTTGTTCGATTTCCATTCATGAATTAAACAATTGATGTCACTGATTCCACGCGAGTTGGCTTCGCAGCCGCGAAATGGTGCGTTCGAGGCCGATGACCTCGAAGACCGAGAGCATCGACGGGCCGACGGCGACGCCGGTGAGCAGCGTGCGGGCACCGTTCATGATGACACCGAGCTTGGTGCCTTTCTCTTCGGTGAAGGCCTTGATGACGGTTTCGATGTACGCTTCAGTAAAAGCGAGTTGCCCAGGTTGAGAGTCTCGCCCTTGCTCACGCGCGGGCTTCAGCATCTCTGTTCCGCCGAATTCGGCTTCGAAGCGGTCGGCTAGTTGCGGCAGCCATTCACGGAGTTCGGGGAATTTGGTCAGGTTCTTCGCGACTGCGGCAGGGTCGAAATCGAAATCTTCGCAAAAATACGCGCGGCCCTGTAATGAAAAATCCTTAAGTGTAAAGAACCGGCTGCGGATAAGGTCGACGGTTTTAATGTACCATCCGTGGGAGCCAATCTGGCGATTGTCCAGTGCAACCGTTTCCGGACGGCCATCGGCACCGAGATCTGCGGTTGAGGGGATGTCCGCCGAAAGTGCGATGCTTTCCTGATCATATTCCTCGCGCCAAAGCTTTGCCGACTTCAATTCCGCCTTTACCAGCGGCAAAAGCTCGGCGAGCGGCATGGTTCTAATGTATTCGGCGTTCATCCAGAGAGCTTTGTCATCGGTCCAGTGTCGCGGATCGTTCTCTCTGAAATTGAAGATCGCGTTCGAGCGGTGAATGCCGTCAAACGAAAATTTTTCGATCAGCTCCTCAAGCGAATATATCTCTTTCTCCTCACCAGCTGACCATCCAAGTAGTGCAAGGAAATTGCGGAATGCAGCAGGTACAAAGCCGGCGTCTCGGTATGTCGTCAGTGAGACGATCTCGCCATGTTTGCGTTTCGAAAGCTTGCCCTTACCTGGAGCCATTATCAACGGAAGATGTGCGAAGGTCGGCGGCGTAACGCCCAGGGCCTCGTAGATCAGGACCTGCTTGTGAGTGTTCGTCAGGTGGTCCTGACCGCGGATGACGTGCGTGATCGCCATCTCGATGTCGTCGCAGACAACCGCGAGATTATATAGCGGATGGCCGTCGGAGCGCAGCAGAACAAGGTCTTCGGTATCATCGTAATTACGCTCCTGAGGGCCGTAGACCTTGTCGTCGAATGATGTCTTTCCGGCCAGCGGTACCTTCAGCCTGATCGCGAAAGGCTCTTGTGCTTCGGCCCGGCGATCGCTTTCTTCCGAAAGAAGCTCACGGAAAGGATTGTCGCGCATATTCTTAACGCCCTGCGCGGCGCGGGCCCGTTCGGCGATGCCTTCCTTAACATTCTGATCGGTGGGCTCCGCCTTCGGTGTGAAGTCGCGATACGCTTTTCCTTCGGCAAGAAGCCTTTGCGCCGCCGCCCGGTGCTTATCGGCATTATCAGATTGAAAAACGATCTCCTCGTCATGTTTGAGTTCGAGCCATGCGAGGCCGTCGAGTATTGAACGTGTCGATTCCTCAGTCGATCTGGCAAGATCGGTGTCCTCGATCCTCAGCAGGAATTTACCGCCGACATTTCGGGCGTAAAGATAATTAAAAAGTGCCGACCTCGCGGAGCCGATGTGAAGATAGCCCGTCGGGCTTGGAGCAAATCTAACTCTTACAGACATAGCAAATTAGTTTCACGCAAAGTGGTAAAGAACGCAAAAGCGCGTTTGTGTACTTGCCTCAGGTAGGCATGCTGGGGAAGTCAATCTGGCTAACGGCGAACTTGGGATTTAAAGCCGGGTAGAGCTGAAGCCAACGCATCCGAAAACCTGTTAACAGCATAAAATCGAAAAAGCTATCAAACGGACGATTTGATAGCTTTCCCAAAATAGATGGCGGAGACGACAGGATTCGAACCTGTGAAGGGCTTTTGACCCTTAACGATTTAGCAAACCGCCGCTTTCAGCCGCTCAGCCACGTCTCCCAATGTCCAGGTTGGACAGAGATTCAATTCTAGCAATGGGGCAAACTTTGTCAAGTATTGGTGCATCACACAGTCGATTATCAAAGTCCGTACTGGCTTGACACGCTTGCTATTAACGAACAAAATACGGAAATTGCGGTTTTTATCCGTTGTCATGGGATTTGCATCCAAAACAAAAGTCATTCTACAGCACTTGATACTACTAGCAGTCGTGGTTTCCGTGGTGGCGCTTTCTCCGGGTAGCGCCGAGGGCGGAGTTGTCATTGAAAAGAGTGCTTCGCTCGGGACAATTAAGGGTGTGGTTCGCGACCATAGCGGTATTCCTATTAATGATGCCTCGGTAGCCATATTTAGGTCTGGCACCTCAAAACTCTTGAAACAGGTCGCTTCCGCTGCGGACGGCAGTTTTCTCGCGAAGATCGTTCCGGGTACCTATACGGTGCTCGCCGTCGCCCAGGGATTTAATCCGGTTACGCTTTATGGCGTACAGGTCAGCCTGGCAGCCGAGCTTACTTACGGATTTAATTTAGAGCGCGCCGGCAGTGGAAACACACTTCCTGAAAAACGCCTTGATCGCAACAGCTCAAAGTGGAGGATACGTGCGGCTCAGTCGCAGCGTTCTGTTTACCAAAATCGTGAAGGCGAACTTCCTGTGACCGCAGATGAGAGTCTTGCCGATCAGGATGATATTGATGGGAGTTCCCGCGAACGAAAGGGTCAGACCGTTGCTGAAACATATTACGCCGGTTCTGACCGCCTGGGCTATGCCGGAGTAAATATCGCCACTCTCGTTCCGGTCGGTGATAAGTCTGACCTCGTGGTCGCAGCACAGACCGGAACAGGTAATGCCCCTCAACGTCTTGAGGTGGGCCTGAAAATGCTGCCAGCGGCAGACCATCAGCTGAGAATGAACGCTTCGATCGGAAGCCTCGGAAAGCTGGCTTCAGGTTTCGAAGAAAGATCTCTAGGCCAGTTCTCATTTCAGCTGCTTGACGAGTGGAAGGTGCGTGAGGGCATTATTCTGGTCGTCGGCCTCGATTATTCACGGTTTATTGGAGCGGGCGATGACTTTTCGTTAACGCCTCGATTGGGTTTTCAATACGATATAAATTCCAAGACGAGATTTCGGTCCGCATTTACGACCCAAACGGAAGAGCGTTCATGGGCAAATGCGATCGACCTCGAAGGCAACAGCGTTTCGTTCCGCGAGCCTGTCGCTATCGAAGATCTTTTGCTTGTCGATGAAAAGCCGCGAATGAACAAGTCGAGTCGAATGGAATTTGGTGTTGAGAGAATTCTTGATAACCGATCCAGTATCGACGCAAATATTTTTCTTGATACCACGTCTGCTCGCGGCGTCGGGATCAACGCATTCGCCTTCGATACCCTTGGCGGTGGCGGATTCGGAGATTTTGTTGCTGATCAACAGGGCCGAGCGCAAGGCATCAGAGTTGTTTATACTAGGCGATTGGGCGGTCCTTTTTCAGCATCCGCCGGTTACTCATTTGGAAACGGCCAAAAACTTTCCACAGACGGAATTACGGATCCATCGCGTTTTTTCGAAAACAGCTTTTTCTCGTCGTTCTTCGGTCAGTTAGTCGCGGACCTCAAAACTGGAACCAGTGTTCGCACGGTTTACCGCCTGTCGCCCGATGCGACTGTTTTTGCTATCGATCCCTTCAAAGGAAGCCTCGCAATTTATGATCCGGGACTGAGCGTTCTAATAACGCAGCACTTGCCCAGCCTTGGCATGCCTTTTCAAGCTGAAGCCGTCATCGACGCTCGCAATCTCTTCGATTCCTTTCCCGGGTCCTCAAACGAAGAGGGCGGCCTCAGGTTAAACAATCAGGGCCGACTGGTCCGTGGCGGCATAAAAGTTAGATTTTAGTTTTGCGGATTAGCTGGAGCTCGCTGAGATTGGTGTAATTCGCCGATTCGGTCGGGTGTATTTTTGTCCAAAATCTCGGATATCGAGCGAAAAGCTGAATAAGTTCGATCAGAATTTGGCGGTTATATGTGTACGAAATGCTTTAAGCCTTGGTTTTTGCGAATTTTCGAAAGGCCGCTGAATTTCGGATGAGTGGAACGTTTTTTGCGTTATTAAAATGTTGGCGAAGTATGCCTTGACGGAATGAAGGAAAAAATGCTGACAAGTTGGAGCTTGGTCTGGCTCCTAGCGTGCGTGCTGTTGATCGCAGCCGGTGCTCTTAACTTGTCTCAGCGGGCTTATCAGAGCATGCCGCCCACTGATGGAGTCCATTGGGTCCAGAGAGCCGACGGCATTTACGCTGAGAAGGTGACACAGGGTCTTGCGGGAGCCCGCGCCGGCATCTCGCGAGGAGACCGGCTGATCGGCATTGGATTTGACGGTGAAAAAACGCAAGAGATAACGTCACCGGCAGACGTGGCTATGTATCTCGAAGCGGCCGGCGTCAATGGGAATCTCACTTATTTTTATCAAAAGCCGGCATATTCTTTCGCAGATAACTACTATTTCGCCGATCTTAGAAACATCGATCCTCTTCCGAGGTGGACCCCGTCGATCATTTTCCTTTCTATTGTTGGTTTGATTTGGCTGGGAGTCGGAGTCTTCGTCTTGTTCAAGCAGGGAAGCACTTCACCCTTTGTTCTTCACTTCGCAACCGTCTGTTTAGCTGCTTTCGTTTTTCATGTGTTCCGGTCTATCGGATTTGGCCGGGATTTCGATCTGGCAGTTGATCTGCTGGATGCTATTGCCCTCGCCTTTTTCGTTCCGCTTTTTGTTCATTTTTGTATCCGGTACCCAGTCCGTAGCGAGGTTTTTTCGGACGAGCGATGGAGAACTTATTTGCTATATGTTCCGGCTGCAATCTTGTCGCTGATCGTGGTAATCCTCTCGCTTGTCCCGCAGTTTTGGCCGGAATCGGGCATTACGGCCTTATTGGCTTCGATCATGGATCGGTTTGATCTTTTCAGCGTCCTCTACAGAGCAAATTTCTATCATTTTGTGGCGGGAGTTTCGATCGGGGCAACGATACTGGTTTGGCGTTTCTTTAAGAACCGGCAGCCGGTCGTACGACAGCGTCTCAAATGGACAATGTGGGGCACCATCGCGGCGATCGTTCCGGTCGTCATTATGCAGCTCGTAGAGAGGCTCGCGATCCAGATTCCGGATGATAATTTCAGCACAGCAATAACGACGCTACCCCTGGCTCTGATCCCTCTGAGCTTCGGCCATTCGGTCGTTCGCTACCGACTGATGGACGTCGACGTTGTTGTCCGGCGTGCTCTGGTTTACGCGATTACCACATTGGCCATCGCGATGATGATCGGGACCGTTGCCCTGGGTCTGGTATTTCTCGCGGTCGGTAACGACCTCTCCACCACAGAGATCACCCTTCGGGCAATTATTGCGATCGTCGCCATGGGGGCAATCGTAATGCTGACCGAGCCCCTAAAGAAATTCTTGCAGGAGCGTGCGGACAGGTTTTTTTACGGCGAACGATACGACCTTCGTCAGGGTCTGCTGGATTTCGGCAAAACGCTCTCTGCGACCACTGCACTCGAGCCGCTTTTGGATGGATTGATCGATCGGTTGCGCCAGGTCCTTGATGTTCAAAAAGTAGCCGTTTTCCTTGAAGACGAAACTGCGGTCGAACATTACCGGATCGCAAAATCGGTCGGGTTGAGCGAGGCATACGTTATCCCGCACGATTTTCGCGTGATGATTCGCCAAAAATCGGCTGCGAAGGGCGTTGTACGGGCCGATGAATTCGATCTAACCGACTCTGATCTTAATGGTTTGAACGGAAATGGCAACGGTAACGGTAAAGGGAATGCCATCGTAAGGCAGGAACTCCATTATTTTGTGCCCTGTGTGGTAGGCGGCAAGATGGTGGCCGTCATCGGCCTGGGACGGGCGAGCGACGGTTCGCTGCTTTCGTCTGAGGACCTGGAAATTTTGCAGACCGTTTCAGGCTATATTGCCGTCGCGATCGAGAACAGCAGTCTCTATGGAAAGCAGAAGGAGCATACCGAAGAACTCGCATTACTCAAAGAGTTTAACGAATCCATCGTTGAGTCAGTAAACGTCGGCCTTTTGGCGGTCGACGAAGAAGGGCGAATTATCAGGAGCAATTCGCCATTTGACGAAATGATGGGGCTGGAGCGTGAGCAGGCCGTCGGTAAGCTTGTCAATGAAGTGTTTGATGAAAGCTTTGCGGCGAACCTGGAGAGTATATTGGGCAAGTCGCGATGGCATCTTACTGAGGTACGTAATGCCTATAAGCTCCATGCATTTGACAGGGGCGGAAAGTCGCTGATCCTCAACATTGCCGTCGCCCCGCTTCGGTCAGTTTCGAATCAGCAGAAAGGGGCGATCCTGGTCTTGGAGAATGTGTCGTCCCGCGTCAAACTCGAAGAAACGCTGCAGCAGAGCGAGAAGCTCTCCAGCATTGGGCTGCTGGCTGCCGGTGTTGCCCATGAAGTAAACACCCCGCTGACAGGGGTGTCCAGTTATACCCAAATGCTTTTGGGAATGATACCTGAGACAGACCCGAAACATGCGCTGCTGCAAAAAATGCAGCGGCAAACGGATCGGGCCTCAAATATTGTCGGAAACCTGCTCAACTTTTCGCGCACCGGCAGTGCTGACGAATTTGTAGAGATCGAGATAAACAAACTGCTGAACGACACCCTTCAGTTGCTTGAGCCGCAGCTCAGAAAATCGCAGATAGAGATCGTGAAATTTTATGCCAGGCGACCGCCATCGATTCTCGGCAGCAGCGGCAAACTGCAGCAGGTATTTACAAACCTTATCCTAAACGCCCGCGATGCAATGTTCGACGGTGGGACGATCACTCTTACAACTTCGGTCGATGAGTCGAACGGTGTGGTAGTTGAAGTGCGGGATACCGGCGAAGGCATCCCGGCTGAGAATCTAACAAAGGTCTTTGATCCGTTTTTTACGACCAAAGGTGTTGGTAACGGGACCGGACTTGGTCTGGCGGTTTCATACGGGATCATTCAGGAGCATGCGGGCTCGATCGAGGTGAGCAGTGTTTCCGGTGAGGGCACGACATTCAAGCTTTTTTTCCCGGACGCCCAAAAGTCTGACTGGAAACGGGCCGTAAGCTAATTCACTCCTACGCCGTGATCTTTCCCTTTACCATCCTTTTCAAATAAACTGCGGCCAGAAAAGCGACGAACATGATCGCCGAAGCGACCCAAAAGGTTCGGAAGACCGTGAATCTGTCTACCTTATTCACCGAGTTATTCAGAAGAATTCCGCCGATCGTCGGGCCGATCGCTCTCGCCAAAGCCGCACCTGACTGCATGACGCCCATCACTTTGCCTTGCTCATGTTCCCCTGCGTATTTTGATGCAAGAGACGTAAGAGCTGGCGAAGCAAAGGCGTTGCCGAAAGAAAGAAACCCTGCGATCACCAGTAGACCTGCGAGTCCTCCAAATTCCGGTGACGAAAAAGGCATCGCAAAAAGGCTCAGAACGAGCATAATACAGCCGAACGCCACCAGGCGTGCCTCACCGAACGACTTTGCTGCCACACCAAAAACACCGCCTTGCATTACGATTGCCAAAAAGCCGACGTATGCAA
Source organism: Pyrinomonadaceae bacterium (assembly GCA_041748975.1). GTDB lineage: Bacteria > Acidobacteriota > Blastocatellia > Pyrinomonadales > Pyrinomonadaceae > OLB17. The sequence continues at coordinate 8,693 of JBGTCF010000135.1, read as the reverse complement.
AGAGATAGCCGTTCTGTTCCGCATCATAGCCAAAAGTGAAATTTGTAAATAACACAAAAGCGTAGGTCATTATCGAAAACGACGCTATCAGCAGAAAGTAAATGCCCGCGATCGTACGGAATCGAGGATCTTTCAGCGAATCCAAGATCTCCGCAATATTGCCTTTTCGGCCTTCGTGGGCAGCGTGAGTGCCGGGTTTAAGCGATTCAGGGAGAACAAAGTAAAGGGCGATGGCATTCGCCAGGGACAATACAGCGGCAAAGTAGAAAGGAACATGGACACCGTACTTGCTGAGTATGCCGGCGAGGGCCGGCCCAAGAATAAAACCGAGCCCGAAAGCGGCTCCAAAGAGTCCCATGCCTTTTGCCCGATTCTCCTTGGTAGTGACATCGGCTATATAGGCTTGCGCTGTTGAAATATTTCCGCCGGTAATTCCGCCGATGATTCGCCCGATGAAAACCAGGACAAGCGTATTTGCGAAGCCGATCACAAAATAGCCGACCGCCGACCCTAAAAGGCTGATAAACAGTATCGGCCGCCGTCCATACCTGTCCGATAAGCGTCCGAGGATAGGCGAAAAGAAAAATTGCATCCACGAATATACAGAAAATAGCAGGCCGATCTCGAACGGAGTGGCCATGAACTGTTCCGATGAGGCGTAAAACGGCAGGATCGGAATAACCATCCCGAATCCGATCAGATCTATAAAGATCGTTACGAAAATGATGATCAGCGGTGTTGTGAATAATTTCTCTGACCGCACATTCTCGTCGATGGGTTCAGGAGGTTTGATCTGGCTCATGTGGTTCGGCAACTCCATTCGGCAACTGCCAGGATCGTGAATTTATAGTAATATCAGGGAAACAACTTTATCACCTAGGGGAAGATTCCAGAATTTCGATGAAAGAAAAATATAAGTCAAACGCTATAATATTGCTTCTACTAACGGTCTTTTTTGCTATGAACCTTGACACCTACGGCCAGCGGAAACGCCCTAGCGCGACGGCGACACCCAAGCCCGCGGTCAAACAGGTACCCCCTGAGATCTCTTATACTGTCTCAATGTCGAAACCCTGGACCCACCTCCTCGAGGTAGAAATGCGGGTCAGGTGGTCGCAAATGCCGGACCAAACCGAACTCAAGATGCCGGTTTGGACACCCGGCAGCTACCTTGTCAGAGAATACGCCCGCCACGTGCAGGGATTCGGAGTGAAGAATGGTACAGGAGCCGAACTGCCGTGGCGCAAGACCAGCAAGAACACATGGCAAGTCGACACTCGCGGAGGATCCGAGATCGTCGTAGCCTACAAGGTTTATTCAAATGAATTAACTGTCCGAACCAACGAGCTAAATGACGAGCACGCTTTTTGGAATAACACAGCACTTCTTTTATTTGTTAAAGGCCAATTAGGGGCCAGTTCAACTTTGAAGGTAAATCCCTATGGTAATTGGCGTGTCGCTACCGGTCTCCCGGCCGTTGCCGGCGAAACAAATGTTTTCCGCGCCGAAAATTACGACATTCTTTACGATTCGCCGTTTGAAGTAAGCGATTTCAAAGAGCATAACTTCGATGTACTTGGTAAGAAACATAGGATCGTGATCACGGGGGAGGGAAATTACGATCTGCCGCGGCTTGCCGCCGATACAACGAAGATCATCGAGGCCTGCTATAAGATCTTCGGTGATATCGATTACGAAGACTATACGATCATCGTTAACCTGCGAGGCGGCGGTGGACTGGAGCATCTCAATTCAACAGCCCTTCAAACGAATCGTTTCGCATTTAGCTCCGACACAAGATACAAGGCATTTCTTGGCCTCGTGGCCCACGAATACTTCCACGTTTACAATGTAAAAAGAATACGTCCGGACGTGCTTGGACCGTTCGACTACGAGAACGAGAACTACACTCGATTATTATGGGTCGCCGAGGGGACGACAGAATATTACGCCAGCCTGTTGCTGCTGCGGGCAGGACTGATCACTGTAGGCGAGTTCCTGAGTGGCAAGGCGTTGGCCATTCAGCAGCTGCAGGCGCGCCCGGGCAGATTTGAAACGAGTCTCGAAGAAGCCAGCTTTGATGCATGGATCAAATTCTATCGTCAGGACGAGAACGCCATAAATAATCAGATCTCCTATTATGACAAAGGCGAGATCGTCAACATGATGCTCGATATAACGATCCGGTCAGCTTCCGGCGGGGCAAAGTCTCTCGATGACGTTATGCGGTATCTCCATGACGAATTCTACAAAAAAGACAAGAACTTCACTTCGGAAGACTTTCAAAAAGCCACCGAGTTAATGGCTGGAAAGAATCTTAACGATTTCTTTTCCGATTACGTCCGGGGAAAAGCTGAGATCGATTACGACTCTATTGTCGGCGCCGTGGGCCTGAGAATGATCTCAAGGCAAGACAATCTGAGCAATGCTTATATAGGAGCAAATCTCGCCGAAGAAAGCGGCCGGCTAATTATTCGATCGCTCCCGGCGGGCACCCCAGCCTACGAACAAGGCCTTAATGCCAGCGATCAGATCGTGGCGGTTGATGGCTACAGAGCCAGCCAGAGCTTCTTGCAGAGCTATATAAACGAGCGGAAACCTGGTGATACAGTAAAACTTTCGATCTTTCGTTTCGACACAATGAGGGAGGTCGATTTTAAACTGGGGAGCGATACCAGAAAGGAATATAGCCTCGTTCCTATGCCGGACGCCACCGACGAACAGAAACGGCTTTTCAACCAGTATCTGGGCGGCGGCAAATAGGTCTATGCTGTTTATAAAATATTTCAAGGTTACGTTTTTGCTCGGAACTTTAGTTCTCCAGGGATGCCAGAACAACATCTTTCAGCCGTCGGAGGCACCTCCGGCGGGCATGAATGAAACTCCTGCAGTGCGTTTAAGTTTTAGATACGAGGCCGATGTTCCCGCTCCGGCACCTCACCCCGCAGGCGTTGAAGCTGAGGAGAGAAACGCTGCCGTACAGGCCGATTTTGATGTGAACCGTCCCCAAGAGCTGTTGGACCGAACAATCCTGTCACCAGATAAACAGCGCGTCGTCGCCGTATATTACCGAGTTACGGATTTTCCATCCGAGTATCGCCTCGATATGTACTCGTCTGATGGCCAACTTCTGAGAAAGATAACCTCCGATACGATGGCGGTACATTTTCCGGATACCATCGTCTGGTCCCCGGATTCCACAACACTCGCTTTTGTCGCGATGATCAGAGTTCTCCAACCGCAGAGTTCGCCTACGACTGATCTATCGACACCGACTCCCCAACCGACAACGGACTCCCAGGTTGCCGGAAACACTGAGATCCCTGAGCCTACTGCTGACGACACTCCGACGCAAACTGCTTCCACGCCGGCCGCTCCTACCGGAATACTGACATTCCGCACCGAACAGATCTATATCTGCGGTGCCGACGGAGCCGATGTAAAGCCTGTAACAGTCAACGAGGGACTGATCTACTTCTACTATTCATGGTCGCCGGACAGTACGATGCTGGTTGCATTGTCGGCAACAGCCCGCGAGTGGAAATATCTGGAGGTAATTGCCGGCAGCAAGGGAGAGGTCCTCGTTCCTCAGGGTCGACCGCGTGTCATCGAGAAGAATGGGCGCGAACGCCGGCTTGATGACAATCTCACGTCCGTGCGGCCGGTGTGGTCGCCTGATTCGTCAAAGGTCGCAACTGCTTTCGAAAACCAGATCAGGATCTATGACGCGACCGGTACCAATCCGACACAGGCAGCGATACCCCTGCGCAATCAGTTGCTTATCTCGTCCCAGGCCTATGATCGGCAACAGCAGGTAACGCTACAGACGGCGAATGGAGCAAATGACACCAATGGCGATCCAAAGCCGGAGCCCTCGGCTGAACAGCCGTTGTCGACATTGCCTGATGAGAAATTGTTGGTTTCATATAATCCGATTGTCGAGATCGCGTGGACGTCAGACGAACTGCTTTATCTGCAAACGGCGTATTTGAGACGGATGAAAAATGAGGCCGAAAGTGTCCGCAGCTTTTCCCGATGGCATCGACTTATTCTCTCGGCTCAGGCGACTCCCGCAAGGTGAAGATCTATGAGATATGACACAATCGCCGATATCTTTTCGGCAAACAAGGAGATTCGTAAACGATTGGTTGCCACCGTGGCTGGAATTTCTGAGGAGGAGGCTGCAATTGTGCCCGACGGCGAGAAATGGTCGATACGACAGATCGTCGAACATTTGGCAATGGTCGACCAGGGGGCTGCGCGTATTTGTCAGAAATTACTGATTGAGGCAAAAGCCACGGGGAAGACGTCAAATGGTTCGATCGCGATCTCAGGGAACTTTCAGCAGCTGATAGAAAAGATCGGCGATGTGAAAGTTGAGGCCCCTGAGCGTGTGCAGCCGACGGGCAATGTTAGTGTTTCCGAGTCGATTGACCGCATTAATGACAACCAGGTCAATTTTGACTCAATGCGGCAGGAGCTCGAGATTTATGATCTGACCGAACCTAAGTTTCCTCATCCCTATTTTGGCCCAATATCTGCGGTCGAGTGGCTGGTCGTAGCCGGCGGCCACGAGTATAGGCATACAAGGCAAATAGAAAGGCTGCTGGAGCGAGTTCGGGGCGAAAAAAGCCCCGGTTAGAAGGAGGGTGATCTAACCGGGGTAACACTCCAAACTGATCATCATAGCAAACTGACTTTCGGCTTGTTTGAAGCTGTCAATTTGATGGCAGCGAGTCATGCTTAGTTTGCTTAAGAATAAGTGGCCTGTCTTAACTAAAATCAGCCGTTTTTAGTTGTCGCCCCTTTTACTCAGCTAAAGCGTTCATATGATAACATTTTTCTTTCATATGTATAATTTTTTTTTGCGTTAACGCGATCTTTTCGCCGGGCCCGACCTTAAAATGGATAAATTCTCGATTCGCGGCGGCAAACCGCTGAAAGGAAAAGTAGAGATCGGCGGGGCTAAAAATTCGGCTCTTCCCTGCCTTGCTGCCGCATTACTTACGGCTGAAACCGTCACGCTTCATAACGTTCCGTACGTAAAGGACCTAATAACCCAACGCAGGCTGCTTGAGGATCTCGGGGCGACGGTCCTGACGCCGGAACTTCGAACACATAAGATCACCGCCGGTAATATTGAAGTTTTCGAGGCTCCCTACCACCTCGTAAAAACGATGCGCGCAAGTGTTTTAGCATTGGGGCCACTTCTCGGACGCTTCGGAAAGGCTAAAGTTAGCCTGCCTGGCGGGTGCGCGATCGGTACAAGACCGATAGACTTGCACCTTAAGGCATTCGAGCAATTAGGGGCGACTGTTTCACTGGAATCGGGGGACGTTGTTGCCAGTGCTCCAAAGGGTCGCCTCGTGGGCCGCACGATCAATTTCGAAAAGGTGACGGTGACGGGTACAGAGAATGTCATGATGGCGGCGGTTTTGGCGAAAGGGAAAACTACCATTCACAATACCGCTGAAGAGCCGGAAATCGAGGACCTTGCCGAACTCTTGAATAAGATGGGGGCAAGGATCAAGGGAGCCGGCACGTCCATCATAAAGATCGAAGGGGTCGAGGCACTGAGCGGAGCGGAGCACACCATTATCCCGGATCGCATTGAGACGGGGACTTTCATCGTTGCGTCGGCGATCACAAACGGCGACCTCGAGATCAAAAGCTGCCGGCCGGAGCACCTGACCGCTGTCATCGAAAAACTGCGCGAGGCAGGCGTGGAAATCGAGGAAATAAATCAGAGCACTCTGGCGGTCAGACGTGGAGCAGGCGGGCTCAAGGCTCGTGATGTAACGACGGAGCCTCACCCTCTTTTCCCAACCGATATGCAGGCCCAATACATGGCTCTGATGACACAGGCTGAAGGCGTTTCGCATATTACTGAAACCATTTTCGAGAACCGTTTTATGCATGCCTCCGAACTTATCAGAATGGGGGCCAATATTACGATTTCGGGCAACACTGCAACCGTCCGAGGCCGAACAGGCCTCATGGGTGCACCGATCCTCGCGTCTGATCTTAGGGCCTCGGCATCCCTTGTTCTGGCGGCCTTATGCGCCGAGGGTGAGACGACGATCGAGCGGGTTTATCATATAGACCGCGGATACGAAACAATTGTCAAAAAACTAAGATCCCTCGGTGCCGACATCGAACGTATCAAGGACGGTTCGAACTCCGCTGACCTGGAGGATGGCCTTAAGGCAGATGCGAGTAGTTAACAAAATTATTGGGCTATGCTCTAATAAAAAGTAAATATGGGTTCCGAAGACTGCATTTTTTGCAAGATCGCCGATGGCCGCATCCCGTCTCAAAAGGCTTTTGAGGATGATCTTTGCGTTGCGTTTAACGATCTCGATCCGCAGGCTCCGACACATATACTGATCATTCCGAAAGACCATGTGGAATCCCTAGACAAAGCGGTCGAAACACAAAAATCGGTCCTTGGTCATCTGTTGTTGACCGCCGCCGAGATCGCCCGCTCCAAAGGTTTTGCTGACGATGGTTACCGGACTGTCATAAACACCAATAAAGACGGAGGGCAGACCGTTTATCATCTACACGTTCATTTACTGGCCGGCCGTCAGTTTGTCTTTCCTCCCGGGTAAGAGACATCGTATTCGAAGGATTCATGAAACATATATCGCTGCTGCTCACCATCATAGTGTTGACCGCCCTTGCCGCCGGCTGCTCGATGGACGGCGGGGATAATAGTGAACAATCGTCTAACGCCGAGGCTGTTTCTGATTTGTCAATAGCTAATATTACGGATGCGAAGGTTGCTCTTGCCGAGGGGACAAGGCTCCTCGACGAAAATCAGACGGAAAGTGCGATCGAATTCCTTCAGCACGCGGTATCATTGGACCCGGATCTCGCCGAAGGGCATTTCAAGCTCGGGATCGCATTCTCACTGCTCGAAATGCAGTACGAGCAGGAAGGCGTAGTCACCGAGACGCCGTCAAATGCCAATACAGGACGTACAAAGCCGCGATCAGAAAGGTCCTTCGAGCGTGCTGTCACTGCGTATGAGAAATGGCTCGATGCAAACCCAGACGATGACGCGGCCCATTTTAATCTTGGCCGTACCTATTCAAAACTGACTAAGGACGAAGAGGCCGAGAAGGCATTTAAGGAAGCGGTCAAACTCAAGCCTGAGGACAGCGAATACCAGACGGAACTTGGAGCGATCCTGATAAAACTAGCTAAATATCATGAGGCGATCGCCCCGCTAAAAAAGGCCATCGAACTCGATGCTGAGAATGTACGGGCCGAAGACCTTCTCGAGGATGCACAGGCCGGACGACAGCGGCTCGATTACGTTTCGCCGAAACCGGATGCTAACAAGCCGGCTACTAATGCAAACTCTAGCTCCAATTCTGAAATAGACTCTAACTCCAACACCAGGCCTCCGCCCCGGCCGACAAATACCAACAGCAGGCCTTCCGTAGATCCGTCGCGCAAGCCTACGCCCGCAGGCAACAGGATTAAATAGTAAGTGTAGGCGTGATGCGAAAAAACACACGTCTACGGTGAAGTGTGTCAACTTGACATTCTGAAGCGGAAGCCACAAATTAAGCTTGGGTTAAATAGCGTTGAGTTGATTGGCTATGAACATCGTTCTCGAATCAGGTAATGCCCTTTCTCTCGAGCGCCGGATCAGCATGCACGAGGCCCGCGAAGCGATCATCGATCGACTGGCCCGCGACCTGCCGACCGATATCGACCTCGAACGGTTCTTAAACGTGGTGGTTTCAGAGATCGGACGTATGCTGCACGCTGATCGCTGTGACCTGCTTCAGTTGAACGATGGTCAGGCCCTGGTGATCAGTCATGAATGGCGTAAGGACAAATCGGTTCCCAAGAGCCAGGGAACGACGATCCCGTTCGATGCGAAGATGCTCGCCGAGCGGTTTGATGTGAGCAAGCCGATCCGCATTAACGATACCTCGAAAGCTCAAGATCCGACCTTGAAATTCTTTGCTCGAGCACTCGAGACCCGTTCCCTACTGATCATTCCGATCATTCTAAATGAGAATGTTCTCGGCCTGCTCGGTCTGCACGATACTCATGAACCTCGGGAATGGCTCGATGAGGAGATCGCATTTCTCGAATCCATCGCGAGACAGCTGGCGATCGGATATCAGTACACGAGCCTTTATGTAGCGCAAGAGCAAGAGAGTCGACGCACTAACGCCCTTTTAGAGATCGCTAACACGCTCAATTCGCATTCCGATTTTAAAGAGGTGTCCGAGCGGGTTATGGAGCGGGCCATCAATCTTGTCGGCGCCGATTATGGTGCTTTAGGGGTGCTCGACCAATCGGAACAACGCATATCCCTCGCTTCTTTCAAATCAGCCGAAGGCATCAAATTGGGAAAGATGTTGAAGCTGATAGAGCAGCATAACAAGTCTCTCGCTGTGGATTCGTTTGCGGCATTGGGCCAACTGCTTCGGGATGGAAAGACATTGAGGCTGGCAGATTCAGAGCTTCCCCTGGGTATCCGATTGTTCTTCAATACCCAGCTTCGTGGCAAAGCTGCCCTGGTCACGCCCGTGAATGTCGCCGGACGTGCCTTCGGACTGCTTGGGTTTGTGTGGAGCAAGGAAAGCACGTTCGCCGACCACGATATAGCCCTGATCGAGGGTATCGCCGATCAGATCGGTACCGCGCTCGAGCGTGACCAGCTCTCG
>JBGTCF010000134.1:0-17848 GCA_041748975.1 Pyrinomonadaceae bacterium | reverse complement strand
TTAGTTACGGAGACGTATTTGGGGCAATGATCGCCAACTCGCCGGCGACGCCGTTTCTAAATCAAAACGGGAAAATGTACGTCTCGCTGATCTCTAAAAACGGAAGTGAATTGCCCGCGACAGGAACGCTGGCATTTATTGAGATCGAAGCCCTTGCTAATGGTAAGCCAAAGCTCAATTTTGATCGTGACGTGCTGAACTTCCTCACATCCGATGGCAAGAACTTTGCGGTCAAGTTGAAGGACTAACTATAAGTGAGGATCAGATCATTCAAATCAAAGAAGGTCGATTCGAGTGGATTCAGCATGCTGGAACTCGTATTGACCCTCGGCGTGCTCTCGATCCTCGTAATGGGAACGATCCCAATGGCTCAGAACGCAGTAAAGCGCCAAAAGGAAATGAAGCTTCGTGAGACCCTCCGTGATATTCGCGAGGCTATCGATGCTTTCAAACGGGATACCTTCGGGGCATGCCCGCAGGGTGCTATTAGAACGACTAACCCAACAACTCAGACCAATAGTGCCCCTATGGACCCCAGGTCCCGGGTGGTTATCGACGACTGTACTATCTTTGACACGGAAAATCTTGACCGGTATCCGCCATCGCTCGATACTCTGGTCAGTGGCGTGCGCGTAAAGGCAAGGGGATTGAATCTTCTTAGCGGCAGCGGTATCAGAGACAACGATCCGCAGGCGACTGAGTTAAATCAGGAGACAGAAGTATATAAGGTCTATCTGCGCGAACTGCCAATAGACCCTATCACCGGCGAATCTGATTGGAACATACGGTCGTCGTATCAAACTGCGGACTCGGAGAGTTGGGACGATATTAATGTTTTTGACGTCAGATCCTCGTCAGATCTCGAAGCCCTCAATGGAGAGAAATATAGTGATTGGTAGATCCAGAATCCAGAGAGGTTTCTCGCTGCTTGAACTGATGATCGCGATGTTTATCATGATCATCCTTCTGTCGGTCGCGGTCCCGACTTACCAGAGGAGCGTTCGCCATGCCCGTGAGACTGTTCTGAGAGAAAATCTTTGGCAGATGCGGCGTGCGATCGATCAGTATGCGGCGGATAAGGGTAGATTGCCACAATCGCTGGAAGACATCGTAAGCGCCAAATATCTTCACGAAATGCCGATCGATCCGATCGAGCAAAAGGCTGAATGGGATGAGGTAATGGGAGAAGATTCATTGTCGCCCGACGGTGAACAAGGCTTGATCGACGTTAAATCCACGGCCGAGGGCACTGATTCCGAAGGTGTTGCTTTCAAAGAGTATTGATCTGTTTCTATATGTTTCCTTCGTTAACTCAACCTAATTTTCCAAAGGCCGCTTTGGGTATTGAAGCTTCAGGCATTTCAGCCATAGCCCTGGAATCTTCGGGCAAAGGGCAGTTTGCTGTTAAGCAGGCAGCGTCCGTTGAATTGGTGCCGGGACTTGTTACGCCAAGTTTCGTGGATTCGAATATTTCTGATGATGCTGAATTCTATGCGTCTCTAAAAGAAGTGGTCGAGATCGCCGGTCTGCTTTCGCAAAAGAAATGGTCGATTACTTTGCCAAGCAACACCGCCCGTACAGCCATCCTCGCTCTTGACAGCGAGCCCGCGTCTAAATCGGAGGCCGAAGAGGTATTGGATTGGAAGGCGGAACAGAGTTTCGGTGTTCCGGCAGCACATCTTCGTATTGCCCGCCAAAAGATATCGCCTGACAAGGATGGCAGGTCGAGATACTTTGCCACTGCCGTCAAACTCACCGTGATCGATGAATACGAGTCACATTTTGAACGAATGGGATGGCAGGCCGGCCTGATACTCCCTCGTGCCGTTGGTGAGGCCAACTGGCTTCTGAATGGAGCCAATGGTGCTGATTCGCTGCTTATCAGCGGTAATGATTCTGGATTTACGGCATTGCTTCTCCGCGGCAAGGAGCCGGCAGTGGTGCGGTCTGTCCTATGTACTCCCGAAGAGATAGATGACGAGATATACCGCCTGGTAATGTTCTATAACGATAGGTTTGCCCGTTTGGCGGGCGGCGGTAGGCTGGAGAGAATGTTGGTCATTGGCAAGAGCCTTGTGCCGGGACGTGTCCAGTCGATCGCATCGGAAGCTCTGGGCAGCGATTTGAGGGTGCTCATGCCTGAAGAAGTAGGACTGGATCTGCCTGGCGGCGGATTGAGCTTTAGCGATCTCGCCGCACCCGCCGGTTTAGCAAGACTCGGATTCTGATCGTACTTCGTTTGGTTAGACGATATTTTTAAGGCTCTCCGGGGGCCTTTTGATTTTTTCGACTTGCAGAAGTGAAACTTTTTGAATAAAACTACCGTAACACTTCACGATTATGACATCTGCTGCGATCTCTCTGGATGGAATCAGGAAGCTCACCGATGGTGAGCTGATCGAGGGTGCCGTGGCCGGACAGGCCGAGGGGTTTGAGGAACTTGTTCGTCGCTACCAACGTCCTATCACCAGTTATGTTTATCGCATGCTTGGTGACTATGAATCATCGCTCGATGTCACGCAAGAAGTATTTATTAAAGTCTACAATTCACTTCATAAGTACAGCTTCGATTATAAGTTCTCCACCTGGATATATCGGATCGCGCATAATGCCTCGGTTGACCACTTGAGGCGAAATTCTGTAACGACACAGAGCATCGAGGTGGAAAACGCAGATGGAAGCTTTCAGATCCAGTTAGAGAGCCATGCGGCATCGCCCGAGCAGGAGCGCGAAAGAAGTGAATGGCGGACAGAGATCGAGTCCGTCGTCAGATGTCTTCCGTCCGTCTACCGAGACCTGATTCTTCTCAGGCATTCGCGTGATCTTAGTTATGATGAGATCGCCGAAGTCACCGGCCTGCCCCTGGGAACTGTCAAGAACCGACTGTTTCGTGCCCGCGAGATGATGCGGGAATTGTTTATTCAGCGAGGTTTCACAGGAGTCTAGGGCGGTTAGATGAGCACAATGGTCAACGAATCTAAAAAGGGGTGCCCCACACAAGATATCGCCGCCTATATTGACGGCGAGCTTTCTCCTGCACTGGAGATCGAATTAGAAATGCACATTGCGGCGTGCGGATCATGTTTTTCTGAGGTTAACGGACAAAAGCGTTTTCTTCGCGAGCTTGAGTCGAGTCTCCTTTACGAAAATGATCTTGAGCTTCCGACTAACTTCACCAAAGTAGTTGTGGCCAACGCCGAAAGTTCCGTCAGCGGGTTAAGGCGGCCGAGCGAGCGATATTATGCACTCATTGTTTGCCTGAGTTTGGGCCTGTTTGTGCTGATCGCGGTTGGTCCGGACGCCGGAAAGGTGATCGTAGGTATATCCCATCTTGCAGATCAGTTTGCTGCAGTCGCGGGCTTTTTTGGGCATTTGGTCTATTCCTTATTTCTGGGCGTTGTTATTGTACTGCGTGCCGTAGCATCTCAGGGAAGCGTTAACTCATTGTCGCTCCTGGCTCTGTTTTCATTAGTTATTCTTACTCTGACCGCCGTCTCCAAAAAGGCGGTGCGAATTCGCCGTGTCTAAAGCTTTTCCAGCCGACGTGAACGACCTTACACTCATAAAATCATTACCGCTGCTCACCTCAGTCGGGCCCATTCGATCGTTTATGATCTTGATCGGGCTGCTATTGCTCGCATCGCCGGTTTTTGCGATCACAATTGAGATCGCGACGTCAGACGACCAGTCCACTGTAATAATCAACGATGCTCCGGATCAGGAAGTCTACGTTTTCGGAAAATCGGTCATAGTAAATAAAAGTGCAAAAGGCGTGTTGGCTGTCGGCGGCGACGTTATTGTCGAAGGCCGTATTGAGGGAGATGTCGCAACTATTGGGGGCAACATTATCCAAAAAGAGAACGCCTATATCGGCGGCGACATAATCGTATTTGGCGGCTCTTACAAGCCGGAAAGCGCAAATCCGCTTCGGCAAGAGGGAAGGGAGACGGTGACGTTTGGCGTCTTTGAGGAAGAAATGCGAAATTTGGGCCAGAATCCATCGCAGATCTTCGCTCCTTCGTTTACATTCGCTTTTGTTGCCCAACGGCTGGTCCTGGCCCTTTTCTGGTTTATCATATCGTTGGTCATGGCAACTCTCGCTCCCGGGGCGGTAAGCCGGGCGGTCGCCAGGATGCAGTTGTCCGGCCTCAAGATCTCCGCCCTCGGATCCGCGGTATTTGTAGGCATCTTTATTCTCGCAATAGGCGGGGCCTTGCTGCTTCCGGATTATCTGAGTGTAACCCTGGCTTTCATGGGCATACTTCTGCTCACGCTTGGTTATGTGTTTGGGCGGGTCGCACTGCAGGTGAGTGTCGGCAAGCTCATTCAGAAGCACCTCTTCCCTGAGAACAACCGTTCGGAAACCCTGGCGATCCTCGCTGGGGTCGTCTTTTGGACAGTCCTACTTTCGCTTCCTTATATCTGGATATTCGCGCTTTTTGCAGTCTTCGTAGTCGGCATTGGTTTGATCCTAACGGGCCGGCCTTCGAATAGATGGCAAAACCCGTAAAGCGAATGCTTGCAGATTTTTACATTTCTTTACAAATAGCTCCGAACCTTGCTGATAGAATTAACGTCTTAAGCCTGTAGTAAGGCATTTATTTTGTGCGGGTCCGCAGTTTTATCGGGATTTCTTATGCATCGAAACACAGCATTTCTTATATTAATTTTACTATTCACAGCCATTGGAAACGCAGTGGCGGGCCAGACTCCATTAACGGCGGTCAAGCCGTCTGTTGTTGCCGGCGATGTTTCATCGCTTGGTGATAAAACGGCCGTTGTAGCGACTAAGACCGGATCTGTCAATGTTGTCTTTACAGATCAAACGGTTTTCAAGCGAGTTTCCGCTGTTAATCCGGATTTCAAGAGCGCCACGGACGGGGCCGTGACAGATATCGGTGTCGGAGACAAGCTTACCGTTACGGGCTTTCTAGCTACAGACGGAAAGTCTATACCGGCTCGGACGGTCTATTTTATTACTAAAGCAGACATTGCGAGTAAAAACGCCAAGGAATCTGAAGAGTGGCGTCGACGTGGGGTCGCCGGAAAAGTAACTAATGTAAACCCGCAGACCGGGCAGCTGACAATCGAAGTTCGCGGAGTGATTGGAAGTACAAATACGGTGCTGACACCTAAAGAAGGAGCCCAGTTTTTAAAGTATGCTCCTGATTCCATTAGGTTTGACGAGGCTGTAGCGAGTTCGCTTGCTGAAGTCAATGTTGGCGATATGCTTCGTGCTCTGGGAGATAAGAGTTCCGACGGAACAAGTTTTGCCGCTGAGCGTGTGATAACCGGAGCGTTTCAGACGATCGCCGGAACCGTTACGTCAGTCGATGCGGAAAAGAATGAGATTGTCATTAAAAACCTCCAGGACAATAAAGATATGACCGTTGCGATCTCTGATTTCACTGTGATCAAGCGGTTTCCACAGGAAATGGCGGAGCGATTGGCCGGAGCCCAAATGATGGGCGGACCCGGTGGCGGAGCGAGGCCTGCCGGTCGTGGAAATGTGCAGGTCCGGCCTGTTTCGCCTCCCGGAGGCCAGCGGGCGCCAGGCGCTGGCGGTAGATCAGGGCCGGGCGGTGCAGGAACAGCCGGCAGCATAGATGACATGGTCGACCGTTTCCCAGCTATTTCGGCTGCGGATCTTACGGTGGGCGATATGATCGCATTTTCGAGCAGCAAAAATGGCAATGCCCTTCGCGTGAAGGCGATTAAAGTTTTAGCCGGTGTCGAACCGTTCATACGTATGGCTCAGGCATCCAGCGGAGGCCGTCGGGGCCAGGGCGTTGACGGTAGCTTCACCATACCAGGCCTTGACAGTATCGGGGGCCCCTAAGAAGATCTTTCCCCGCAGAGCATTCGAACCTTAAATGGTCTGCCTTTTTATTTCGGTATATTAAAGGTTATTTATTATGAAACTCATACGATCCGTTTTCTTACTCGCTATCTTTTCGCTCGCGTCCGGTGCGGCATATTCGCAAACTCCGGGCAGTATCGCGGGCAGCGTCACCGATAGCCTCGGTGCTATCGTTGTCGGTGCCACCGTTACAGCGGTTAACCCGACAGGCCAGCAAAAGCAGTCTATTACTAACGTCAGGGGCGAATATTCCATTACCGGCCTGGCGTCAGGTACATATACGGTCAAGGCCATTGCACCCAACTTTGCTCTTTATGAGAATACAGAAGTACTGGTAGTTACGGGCGAGCGGAACGAACTGATGGTGATACTCACGGTCTCGGGTGTCGAAGAAAATGTGGAGGTCTCAAACAACGAGCAGATCTCGACCGATCCCGACCAAAACTTGAGTGCGACGGTGCTAAAGGGAGCGGATCTCGATGCGCTTCCAGATGACCCGGACGAACTGCAGGCCGCCCTTCAGGCCCTCGCAGGTGCCGGTGCAGGCCCAAACGGCGGTCAGATCTATATCGATGGATTTACGGGCGGGCAGCTTCCGCCGAAGGAATCGATCCGCGAGATCCGTATAAATCAAAATCCTTTTTCAGCAGAATTCGACAGGCTCGGCATGGGTCGTATTGAGATCCTCACGCGTCCTGGATCTGAAAGATGGCGTGGTTCAGCATTTGGCAACTTTAACGATGAAAGCCTGAATTCGCGAAACCCTTTTGCCCTGAACCGTGCACCGACACAGCTTAGAGCTTTCGGCGGCAGCGTTGGGGGACCCATAAGTAAAGGGAAGACATCATTCAATTTTGACATTAATAATCGTCATACCGATAACAACGCCATCGTAAATGCTCTGGTCCTCGATCCTGCATTCAATATTGTGGGATTCCGGCAGGACTTTACTGTCCCGACGCGTGTATTTCAAACATCTCTCCGGGTCGATCATGCTATTAACCCTAACAATACCCTTGTCACACGCTACAGTTTTAGTAACAGAAAAGCTGAAAATCAAGGAGTAGGCGGTGTTAGCCTGCCATCCGTGGCGTTTGATTCGAAGGGCCGGGAGCATGAACTGCGACTTACTTACACCACTATCTTGAATGCCAAGACTGTCAACGAAACTCGATTTGAATTTTCAGATAATAATAATGAAAGGGTCGGAGATAATTCGATCCCCACGGTCAACGTTTCTGCAGCATTCACAGGTTTCGGAGCACAGGTCGGCAACAGTTACACACGGAATAAAGTATGGGAGATCAATAACAGCACGATGACGACCTTTGGCCGTAGCTCGCAGCATGCCGTCAAGTTTGGCGCGCGGGTGAGATATGTGAGTATCGATGACCGGTCGGAGAGTGGTTTTGGTGGAACGTTTACATTCGCAGGCGTACCCGAAGTTCGATCGCCCGCGGGTTGTTCTCCGGTTAATCCTCCAACTTGTGTTGTTGTGAGCCCTGCGATAGCCCCGCTCGAACAGTATCGCGGTGAGCTAATGGGTGGAATTGATCCGAGACTGAATCCTACCCAATTCAATATCACCACAGGCAATCCGCTCGTCGGGGTATCGCAAACCACGGCAGGCCTTTTTGTAACTGACGATTGGCGCGTAAGGCCTTCGCTCCTTTTGAGTTTTGGTCTGAGATACGAGAACCAAAGCAATATAAATAGCAATCTTAATTTTGCCCCACGTTTCGGATTCGCGTGGTCTCCGGGTACGGGTGGAGCCACCCCGCCGAAGACGGTTTTCCGAGGCGGAGCAGGCATCTTCTACGAGCGTTTCGGAGAGAACAATGTGCTTAACGCCACGCGATTTAACGGAACAAACCAGGTGAATCTGGTAGTGACAGCTAACGATCCGGACCCGATACGGCGTGCCGCTTCACTAGTATTATTGGCTCAGCCGGTATTCACGTTAGGCGGGGTAACTAATGTGCCAACCGCCGAACAGGTTTTGGCAGTGCTTCCCCAGTCAAACACAATCAGGACGATCGATCCAAATCTGCAGGCTCCTTATACGATGCAGGCTGCCTTGAGCATAGATCGGCAGTTGCCTTACAGATCGAGTATCTCTTTTTTCTTCACAACCTCAAGGACATTGCATGTTGGACGCTTAAGAAATATCAATGCTCCTATTTGTCCCGAACAGATAAACTGTTTTAACGCTCCGCGTCCTGAACCGACACTTGGCAGTATCTATCAGTACGAAGCCAGCGGGATAAGAAATGATAACCGGCTATTTGTGCGATTTCAGACAAACTTTAGCCAGCGTTTCACAATGTTTGCCAACTATAGTTTCGGATCGTCGAAGAGTAACGCTGACGGCTTTGGCAGTTTCCCAGCGTATTCCTATGATTTTGACGGGGAGTATGGAAGAGCTGGCGGGAACGTTCGCCATCAGGTGAATATCTTTAATAATATCAACGCCCCATGGGGTGTTACGCTAAGTCCGATCATTACTTTTTCTACAGGACGTCCGTTCAATATTACTCGCGGCGGTATCGATGCAAATGGCGACGGGATCCTGAATGAGAGGCCGACTTTCGGCGACCTCAGCAGCACGTGTAATAAGCTTGGCTTGAGTTATTCGTTCTGTGATATCGGATCGAATGATCCAAATGCCATTATCCCGAGAAATTACGGCGAAGGCCCATCGTTCTTCAGCGTAACCATGCGTATCGGCAAGAACTTTGGATTTGGAAAAACTGCTGCCGAGCGGACCGCGGGTGCGGGCGGTGGCGGTGGCGGCGGCGGTCCAAGGATGATGGGCGGCGGCGGAATGGGCCGCATGGGCGGCGGCGGTCGCGGATTTGGCGGTGATAATCGCAAACCGTATAACCTCAATGTAAATGTCCAGATCAGCAACCTATTCAACAATGTGAACTTTGCCCCGCCTGTAAGCAATATGGCCTCCAGCCGTTTTGGCGAGTACACGTCGACAGTTGGCGGTTTCGGCGGATTCGGCGGTGGTGGTGGTGGTGGCGCCGCAAACCGTCGGATCGAGCTTCAGATGCGCTTTAATTGGTAGATTCCTCCTTAGAAAAAGAGAAAAGAGATGATAGCCTTAACCCGTCATCTCTTTTCTTTGAGGATTCATTGACGGTTCAAGACACAAGTATTATGAGAAGAAACATCTTAATGATTGCTCTGATCGGGATTTTTACATTTGGTGTATCGGGACAAAGAAGTACCGGATCCAAACCCTCAGTGCCTCCACCGCCAAGCCGATCCGCAGCAGATACGGCACAGGATTTGGCAAAAGCAACGCTCGCTGCCCATGGCGGGGATAAGTTGAAGAAAGTCCGAACGCTCGTAATGAAAGGATCTGTCGATCTGAATGTTTTCAACCAGACGATGCCCGGAGCATTCTCGACAGCAATCAGCGGCGACAAGTATTTTTTTGAAATTGTAAGCGCGGTGCAGAGGCTGAAGCAGGTATATAACGGTCAGGATACTTACTCATCGATCCAGGGATTCTCGCTGCCGCCTGTTACCAGTCTTGGTTTTCCGCTTCTGCCGAGGGTAGGAGACGAAGGATATATTATTGCGGCTCTGGAATCCAAGAAGAAACAGCGAGGATTCCGGATCACTACGCCTGAGGGATTTTATACGGATTTTATAGTTGACGAAAAAACGAATCAGGTAAAAGGCTATGATTCGGCCTACGATGTAGGCGGGCGGATCGTGACCACCTCGGTTGAGATCAAAGCCTTCGAGGTCGTCGATGGAGTAACGGTGCCGAAAAACTATTCACAAAGATTTGATCTCGGGTCGATGACCGCCTACGCGAGCTTTAAGACCAAGACGATCCAGATCAACTCGCCGATCGAAGATGCTGCTTTTGCACTTCAATAATTTGCGAGGGTATAACCTTACTTAGCGAATCGGCTGGTCTTCCACCAGTCGATCGTTTTTCTGAGGCCTTCTTCCAATCCGACCAGCTCGGTGTAACTTAGACATTCGATCGCGCGCTGGTTGTCAGCTTGCGAATGTTTGACGTCACCTCTTCGTGCCTCTTCGTATCGGGGTTCGACCTCAGTCTTACCAGTTATAGATCTGAGAACATCCAGGAGGTCATTTAGTGTGATTCGGTCGCCATTCGCGACGTTCATCGTTTCTCCCATGCCCGTTGCCGCCTGAGCGGCTCTAATATTCGCATTGACAACATTGGCAATGAACGTAAAATCGCGAGATTGCTCACCGTCGCCGAATATCACAGGTTCGTTACCGGTCATTAAGGCATCTATGAATCTCGATATCACCCCCGAATACATCGATTCCGGATTTTGTCGCGGCCCGAAAACGTTGAAGTAGCGGAGCGAATAAGTTTCGAGCCCGTATACATTGTTGAAAGCCCGGCAATAAAGTTCGCCTGTCAGTTTGGCCGCAGCGTATGGCGATAGCGGGTCGGGCCTCATCGTTTCAATCTTTGGGAGCGTTGGTTGGTCGCCATAAGCCGAGCTGGAAGCCGCATATATAAATCTTTTTACGCCGGCATTCCTAGCCTTGTTCAGGAGATTGAAAGTCCCGTCAACACATACGCGGTGAGTTTCGACCGGATTTTCGACTGATCGAGGAACACTCGGTAATGCTGCCTGATGAAAAACGACTTCGACGTCGTCAATCGCCTTAGCGACCGAGTCTTCGTCATTTATATCGCCCTCTATGAAATCAAAATTGCCATGGATCTCTTCCAGATTTTCCCTGAATCCTGTCGAGAAATTATCCAATATGACCACACGGGCTCCCTGCCGGAGGAGTTCATCCGCAAGATTTGAACCTATAAATCCCGCACCGCCGGTTACCAATACTTTTGAAGTGATCGCCATTTTTCTGAAACTACCAACGAAACTGAATTCCTATCTTATCGACCGACGCCAACGTATTCAAATCCCATTGCTCTCATATCTTCGGGCTCATAGATATTACGCAAATCGGCTATTTTGGGCGATCGTAGGAGTGATTTGACCTTTTCCATATCAAGAGCGCGGAACTGATTCCACTCCGTGATTATCACGAGTATATCGGCATCTTTTATTGCGTCGTATTCGTCCTCTGCATATTCGATCGTCGGCAGATAATGACGAGCTTCCACCATTGCGACGGGGTCAAAAGCCTTGACGCGGCCACCCTGGTCTGTAAGGGCCTTTACGATGTTTATGGCGGGTGACTCACGCATGTCATCGGTTTCCGGTTTGAACGATAACCCGAGTACGCCGATCTGTTTGCCTTTAATACTACCGAGCAGCTTTTCGATCTTTGGAATCATCGCCTCGCGTTGCCGCTCGTTCGCCTCGACGACTGCGTCAACTATCCTGGTCTCGACGCCGAAGTGGTCGGCCACAGTGGTCAAGGCTCGAGTGTCTTTCGGAAAGCAGGATCCGCCGTAACCTGGGCCGGGATGAAGGAATTTACGACCGATGCGGTTGTCCATTCCCATACCGCGGGCGACATCGTGCACGTCGCAACCGATCGCGTCGCAAAGGTTAGCTATCTCGTTAATAAAGGTAATTTTGGTCGCAAGAAAAGCGTTGGCAGCATATTTGATCAGTTCAGCAGCTTCCAGTGAGGTGATCACGATCGGCGTTTCGATCAAATAAAGGGGCCTGTAGAGGTCCTTCATCACATCGACCGCACGCTCGTCACTGGTGCCAATGACTACCCGGTCAGGACGCATGAAATCCGCGATCGCGGCACCCTCGCGAAGAAATTCCGGGTTTGATGCGACGCTGAATTCCGTATCCATATTAAGATTATCGGCAACAAATGCCTGCAGCCATTTACCGGTCCCGACTGGAACCGTCGACTTGGTCACAAGCACTTTATAGCCATTCATCGCCTCCGCAACGTCTTTGGCGGCCTGACGATAATAGCTCATGTCGGGAGATCCATCATCCCGGGGCGGCGTGCCTACGGCAAGAAAGACAACTAAGGCAGATTCGACCGCTTTCTTTATATCCGTTGTAAAATGAAGACGGCCGGCAGCTGAATTTTTCTCGACGATCTTGTCCAGGCCGGGCTCATATATCGGAATAATGCCTTTATTCAGTTTTTCGACCTTTTCGCTGTCAACATCGACGCAAGTAACGTCAACGCCGAACTCGGCGAAACATGCTCCTGTGACCAAACCAACATATCCTGTGCCAACAACCGCTATGTGCATATATATGAGTATCTAAGGCTATCGCGAAACTTTATTAAAGTGTTAATAACAACGGATTACAGACAAAAATTATGCGGGCCACGCATGGCCCGCATATTTCAGTTAATGAGGTTAAACTTAACGTGTCGGACTGACGACAATACCGGTACCCGGGAAGTCACGATCATCGCCCCTGGTTCCGAAATATATGCCCGCTGCAGCGGCTCCTGCAACCAAAAGGAGTAGCCACGGCCATCCAGCGATCGCCGGTCCCGGGGTCGAACCCGGACGGAGGCACGGTGCACAACCAGTCTGGGTGAGATTGCCCGCCGTTGCGGAAGTACCAGCCACGACTTGCTTGTCGCTTGATCCTTCCTTCATTGTAACGACACCGCTAGCGGTATCTACGTGTGCATGCGAACATTCCGCTTCGACAAGGTAGTTATTGGACTGTGCCATATCGCCGACAAACGTCGCATTCTTGGTCGTCACAGTCGACGCGATACCCGCTGATGAAGAAACGCGTATTTTTCCTGAATCCAGCATTGCTATAATTCCGCTCTCAGAAAAACGCAAAGTAACAGTCGTGCCTTCCTGAATCTCGATGCGGCCGAGTTTGCCCAAATTGACAACTGCGCTCGATCCCGGAGCAGTGTTAACTGCAGCACCTGAAAGAATTGTCGAGTTAGAAACAGCAGGCTGTCCATTAACGGTTACTTGCCCGGAAACTGTAATCTCACCCGAAACATCCTTCGGCAAAGCGAAGGCAACCATAGAATATACACACCATACCGCAACCAGCGTAAGTGATGTAACAGATTTACGAACAATATTTGTGCCGACCATTTAGTTTAATCTCCTCCTGAATCAATCCTTTCAAATCAAAAATAATAATAACCTTTCTGAAGGCCTTTATACAAGCAACTTATCGTATTGGGCTTACCGGTGTCGAATCGTCGTCACCTCTCGAGGCCAAGACTATAACGATTACCGCAGCTGCGGCACCGACGATAACGGCCCAATGCCACGGTTTCAGTCCACCCGATCCCCCCGTCTGCCTCACAGCCGAAGAGGCGTTAGCTTCTATCGATTCACCAGCAACGAGCGTTACCGTTTCACCAGATAGATTGTTTACAGTAATGCCTCCTAAACTAGTAAGGACGGTGATCTTGCCGGAAACGAGGCTACCCGCTACAGTTCCGGCGTCGGACGCGAGCGAGAATGTCGTATTAGGGGCCAACTGCAGTTTGCCCGTCTTGCCGAGGCTAAGAATCGCCTTCATGCCTTCCGGGGTTGATATAGTGCTGTTCGCAAAAAGTGTGCGGCCACTCTTTGCAGATTCGCCGTTAACAGTAACCGATGCATTATTAGAGCCGCCGGCGACTATCAACTCTCCAATCGGTTTGCTTGAAGCAGCCAGCGAAACCATAGAACCGGTAACAACTATTGCCAATACCAATACCGACGACAAGCCGCATTTCGCAAACTCTTTCAATCTCATAGATTTCATGCTGTACAACTCCGATGAAACGGTTCCAAATGCAAACCTATCAAACTTTTACACAAACCTACCATCAATGTCAATATTTCGATCAAAACGAAAACTCTCTTTTTTATTCGAATCAGTTACGTAACCGACCGTTAGAGGCATTTATAACATATTTGATGACTGTTTCAAATGAATTCACCTGCGTATTGTCGAAAAAGTGGTTTTTTGTTTTAATTGGCTCAGTTGAGACAATTGTTAGAGCAGGGAGAAGAGTACATGAGAACGAAGCTTATATTGATATTTTTGTGCGTTTCGCTTTTATCGTCGTGCATGGGCGAATCGAAAGAGAAACGCCTAAAGATCGGTTTTGCAATGGACACGCTTAAAGAAGAACGATGGCAGCGTGACCACGACGCCTTTAAAGCCCACTGTGAAAAAATGAAGGTCGATTGCATTATCACAGTGGCGGACAACAAGGCTGACAAGCAAGCCAACGATGTTGACAACCTGCTTACCCAGGGAGTTGACGTTCTTGTGATCGCTCCGCACGACGCGTTTCAGGCGGCTTCAATGGTCGATAAAGCCAAATCTCAGGGCGTGCCAGTGATAAGTTACGATCGACTGATCAATTCAGACAAGATCGACGTTTATATCTCGCATCAAGTGCCCGTTATTGGACGAAAGATCGCGGAATACGCTCTGAAACAGGTTCCTAAAGGGAATTACGTGATGGTTTATGGGGCAGCCACCGATAACAATGCCGTCATTATGAAAAAGGAACAGCTTGCCGTGCTCCAGCCTGCCATCGATAACGAGGACATAACGGTCGTAGCGGACAATTTTATTACTGACTGGCGGCCGGATGAAGCCCTCAAGATGGCCGAGAATGCTCTAACTCGAAACAACGACAACATTCAGGCGTTCGTTGTCTCGAATGACGGCATGGCGGGCGGGGTCGTTTCAGCACTGGAAAAAAAGGGACTTGCGGGCAAAATAGTGGTCACTGGACAGGATGCTGCCCTCGACGCATTGCAGCGGATAGCAGAGGGAAAACAGACGATGACCGTTTATAAACCGATCGTTCCGCTTGCAAGCCAGGCCGTTGAGGCTGCGATCAAGCTTGCAAATAAGGAGAAGCTTGAAACCAAGCCGTTCATGAATGATGTGATCGGCAAAGAGATCGGGGCCATACTGCTCGAAGTCACGGCGGTCGAAAAATCGAATCTGATGGACACGGTCATAAAAGACGGATATGCGAAATTTGAGGATGTCTATAAGAATGTCCCGGAGGCGGACCGTCCAAAACGACCGTAAGCAATACTGTAAGGATGAATGAGATCGTTCTTTCTGTCGACCTCGGCGGCACAAACATAAGAATGGCGGCTGTTTCGCCCGACGGATCAATCCATCATCTTGCGCGACGAAAGACCCCCGAGAATGTTTCTCCTGCTCAACTTGTCGATTTGACTGAACTTCTCGCGCAGGAGTGTATCGCACACGCTCCCGAAAAAGCATTGGTGAGAGGTATTGCCTTCGGGTCGCCGGCACCCGCAGCGAAAAAGGGTGACGGCTTTCTTACTAAACTCCCTAATTTGCCTTCATTGAACGGTATGAACCTTGCCGCGGCTCTTCATGAGCGATTTTCGCTTCCCGTGACGTTGGAGAATGACGCTACGGCTGCTGCAATAGGGGAGAATTGGCTTGGAGCCTCAAGAAATGTCCCAAATTCCATAATGGTAACCCTGGGGACCGGGGTAGGCGGCGGGCTCATAATCGATGGTGAGCCATATCGCGGAATTGATGGCACGGCTGGGGAGATCGGTCATGTATGCGTTGAGCCCGACGGCCATCCTTGCGGGTGCGGCAGTCGCGGTTGCATCGAGCAATATGCTTCCGCTACGGCAATAGTAAGGATGGGCAGGGAATTCGGGTTAACATTCGATACCGCTCACGAGATCTACATTGCCGCCGGGAGCGGCGATGAAGCAGCCCGAAAAGTCTATGTAACGATGGGCCGGTATCTCGGGATCACACTCGCCGGCCTGATAAATGTATTCAACCCTGAGATGATCGTTATCGGTGGCGGAATGGAAGCTGGCTGGGAGGCTTTTATCGGGCCTTTGAAAGCAGAGGTCAGCGAAAGGGCATTCAGTACGCCTGCGAGCCGAGTCGAATTGGTTCGCTCTTCTCTGCGCGACAATGCCGGTCTGCTAGGGGTAGCTCGTAGTGCCTTCTTGTCGTTGGCCGAACACCATTAATTATCTGCCCGACGATTTTTCTTGCCTGTTTCATAGTTGACTGCTTATAATTCCGTACAGATTTGTGTTCTCTCCCGTTCATGCCGCATAAATCATGAAAAACGTATGAGTCGAAGAATAGCATCGTCAATACTTTTCTTTTTTTCATTGCTGGGCTCCACTTGTTTTCTTATCGTTGAGCCATTGTCGGGGGCGGCGCAGCAGACTAGGACCACTACTGAGCCCGCTGGCGGCGGTGAAGCGCCGTTACTTCCAAGTGACGAGATCATTGAAAAGCAACGTGCTCGGATCCATTCTGAGATACGGGACAATATCGCGATGTTGGAAAGTCAAGGTTTGCTGGCCCCAGCGAGTCCGGAGTTTGTCGCTTTATCGTGGCCCGTAAGGAAAGCTTCCGGCGTGACTGACTTCGGGGTTGATGCGATATCGAATTATGTGGATCATAATCCCTCGTTTCCGAGTTCAGTGATCGACTGGAATTGTGGAACCAGGACATATGACCAGGCATCAGGCTATAACCACAAAGGGATCGATATTTTTACGTGGCCCTTCACATGGAAGAAAATGGACAATGACCAGGTCGAGGTCGTAGCTGCCGCTAACGGAACTATTATTGCCAAGCATGACGGGAATTTTGATAGGAGCTGCGGCTTTAATGCGAATTTCTGGAACGCAGTTTATGTACGGCATGCGGATAATTCGGTCGCATGGTACGGCCATTTGAAGAATGGTTCCCTTACAGCAAAGTCGGTTGGTGATACCGTCTTGGTCGGAGAGAGATTGGGTGTAGTAGGAAGCTCAGGGAATTCGACAGGACCTCACCTTCATTTTGAGTTGTACAATTCGGCGGGCCAACTCCAAGACCCATTCCAGGGGCCTTGTAACTCAATGAATGCATTTACGTGGTGGGCTCAACAGGAGCCGTATAGGGCAACGCGGATAAATCGCTTGATGACCCAATCCGGTGCTCCGGTATTTCCTGTATGTCCAAATCAGGAAACAACCAACGAAAAAACATTATTCCGCCCGAACCAGGCACTTACAACCGCAGCATATTATCGGGATCAAACGGTGGGTCAACAAACGTTATATTCACTTTTACGGGCAGACGGCTCGGTTTTTGCGAGTTGGACACACACGAGTCCGAACACATATTCCGCGTCTTACTGGTATTGGAACTGGACGATTCCACCAAATCCGCCAAACGGTATCTGGAAATTCCGGGCAGTCTTTAACTCGACGGCGTATGAACAAGAATTTACCGTTGACTCCAATGCGACCGTCAGCGGCAGAGTGCTGGATTCGTCGGGTAGGGGGTTGCGAAACGCAGTCGTATCGATCACCAGTTCTCAAAACGTAACCCGGTCCGTACCGACCAGCTCATTAGGATTCTACTCATTTGATAATGTCCATGTTGGGGGAACGTACACTGTGCGGGTAGCTTCCAGACGGTTTCGTTTCGATACCAGGCAGTTGGCCGTGAATGACAATCTCGCAAATATTGATTTCGTGGGAATGGAATAGCATTTGAGGCTAAGGACGTCAATGGCCTCGCCAAGTGGATCATTAGTCGGGCTCTCAATGCCTCTTTCTGTACATATGACCTTTCTGCTTGCGATAAACAACGATCTAAAGTAATATACCTGTTTGCTACAGATGCACGGGATGACGTGTCGAGTGGGTTTCGTGCCCACTTTTTGTTTTGGTAGCGGGGTAATGGAAAAGGAGTCGATAATTAAACGGGTTCGCAGTATTGCCCAACGTGCGGCTGCGGCAAGCGATATCGAACTTGTCCATGTCGATATTGGCGGCACGAAACGTGATGCGGTCGTTCGGATATATATTGATAAAGAGGGCGGTGTAACGATAGAAGATTGCTCCGCGGTCTCGCGGGATGTCGAGGCAGTTCTCGACGATGAGGATTTTATACCTTCGCGATACGTTCTTGAGGTTTCGTCGCCCGGCATTGAACGTGAATTATATTCGCTCGGTGATTTTCAAAAGTTCTCCTGCGAGCTTGTTAAGCTCAAGACCAAGGAAGCTTTGGACGGTCA
>JBGTCF010000133.1:0-3133 GCA_041748975.1 Pyrinomonadaceae bacterium | reverse complement strand
GGCCGGGCTTAAGAGGAGGGACAACTGTAGGAACGCTCGGAAGGTGTCAAAGCACAGTGGCAAACCGCGCTCGGAGTAGTGATGGCGGCGGGGTCTTGATTAAGGTTAATCAAGCTAGCCGCAATTCCTTAATGCACGTTGCGTGCCACAGAATTAGTCAGGAGTCGGGAGTCGGGAGTCTGGAGTCGAAGGCATTAAGAAAAGCCCGAATGGGCGGGCCTTCTGCGGACGTAAAGAAATGTAAACCGTGCGGAGGTCTTGCTCAAGACTTCGGACTCACGACTTTGAACTCACTATTTCGAGCATCGCTCTGACAGTCTCTGTAATGCCTGGGAATCCTGGTTCTCGCGATCAATCTCCAGAGCCGAGGCGGCGTAGTTTTTAGCCTGCATGCAATCACCCTTTTCGACGTAGATCTTGCCCAGCGAAACGTGAGCTTCGATCATACGGTTGTTCCAGAAGACCGATGTTTTAAACGAGCTGATCGCCTGGTCGATATCGCCGCGCCGGAGATGGATCTTGCCAAGCAGCAGATAGCTCTCGGCGCTCATCGGTTCGCTGGCGAGTACACGACGAAGCGTTGTCATCGCCTCGTCGTCATTGCCGTTCTTGATAAGGGTCCGTGCCTGAGCGAGCAATGTTTCCGTTTCGCTGACTGGCGCGACCGTCGCGGTCGCAGGCCTTCGGCTGAAAACGACAGAGACGAAATCACGTCGCGCCGGCTGTTCAACCCTCAGCGGAATATCGCCGACTGTCTTCGATTGGAGCCATTCCTTTTCGAGGTTAGCATATCGATTATTTGCCGTGAGAAATCGACGTGCCTGATCATCCATATCCACTGCCGTCGGTTCCTTGAGCGAATCCAGCGATTTGGCAAGGATATAATACGCTTCCCCGTCACGCGGATTGACGGCGATCGCCTGGCGAAGCTGCTCCGCAGCATCTGTCAGATTGTTCATTCGAAACAGGGCCATTGCGTAGTTAAACCGAATATCGGCGTTTTCGGGGGCGGATTCCGAAGCTTTCTTTAAGAGCCCGATACCCTCGTTGAGCAGAGCCGCCGCCTTGCCGTGATCTTTCTTTTCCGCCCGTGAGGCTTGAACGGCGATGGCTCCGAGAGCATTATAAACGGTCGTAAGCTTAAGGTCCTCGGTCAAAGGCCGGAGCGTGGCAAGGGCACCGTCGAAGTTTCCCTGCTGCCAAAAGATCACCCCAATGTAAAACGAAGCCTCGGCAAACGCTACATCATTACACTGCACGGGTTTGTTTTCCGCACGAGCCTTTTCGCGGCATTTCTGACTTGCACTTATGACACGTTCCAGCGAACTGATCGCCTCAGGAAACTTCTTCTGTCCCAGGTAATGGTGGCCTAGCTCGAGTTCGGCCTCGATATACGTCGCATCAGGCGTGGCTTCGGTATAAAGACGCGATGCGTTCTTAAAAAAGTTTTCGCGGGCTTCTGAAACAGGAGTTAGCAGGCCTTTGATATATGCCTCAAAAGCTCGGGATGGAACCTTGTTCGCCGCTTCGATCAGTTGATTTTGAGAATATGGCAATGCCTTGTCGCGCTGGTAGAGGATGTGATACGCAACCTGGCCCTGCATCGTCTGCAGATTGCCGAGGGCGTCGTTGAGGCTGATGTCACGCGTTACCTGACGCCCATCCAGGATCTCACTCATAAAGCGGCCTTCGTTGACACGAATGATCTTTGCGGTAACCGTGATCGTTGCAGCTGTGTCCTCGCCAGCGGGCACGATATTGTAACGGCCAGAGATCAGAAGCGTGGCACCGCTTTCGCGTGCAAGTTTGAGCGATGTGGCGAGGCTGGGCAGCGTTGTCACGGGGATCCGCAGCCGATGCTGGATTATCTTTCTTTCGTCATTCGATATCACATTGAGCGTCGGGACCTTTAGAAGGCCCGATAGCGAATCGGCAAAACTTTCACCGACCCAGTTGAACTCTTGATTGCCGGATGTGTTTTCGAACGGCAACACCAATACTACATCCGCCGCTGCGGGCCGTGTGTTAGCAATAACATTCGAGACAAAAAGCAGCGATAAAAGACAAATAAATAAGGCGATTTTTGGCATAGATCGGACTCTAAAAAAGAAATTCGCCCCTCGTGAGCGAATTCGATTTAAATACTTTGATGCACCCGCGTCAAACTGAGATGGCAGATGGTTCTGGAAGAACTCGATCTCGCCGAGATCGGGAACCTACGTCTTAATTCAGAAATTGCTTGCTTATTGGCGTGATTGAGACTATTATCTTCGTGATTTACCCATAAACAATTCGAGATGGAGGGCGAGTGTGAAATATTTATATTTCTTTGCTTTTGCGGCCGCTTTTTCAACCGCGACATTGTCTCAGTCGTTGCCGGACCCATCCGGCCTGTCCATCGTAAAAAAACAGTGGCGAATAACCCCCGTTGTTCCAGCTAATTCTGTCCTTCTTGAGGATCCTTTTGAAGCGATCGAAGTGAGCAATCGCGGTATGCGGACGCCTGTAACGACGTCGAAAGGAAACAAGGAAGGGGTGCCACGGGTCGCGTCGTCGTCGCCCGAAACTACAGAGCCGCCGGCCCGTTCGGAAAAATCCCTAAAAATAACGATGACCTATTCTTACGAGATGCGAGTACGGAATAATAATGACAAAACGATCAGACGCGTTTTCTGGGACTACGTCTTTTTAGATCCTGACACAAAACAAGAGGTCGGACGGCACCGCATCAATAGCAAAGTAAACATCAGGCCGGGGAAGGCCGAAACCATGAACAGCAAACTCGTCTCGCCTCCTACTGGAGCGGTCGATGCAAGAACTGCCGGCAAAAAAACGTCTGAACTCTATATCGAGCAGATCATTATCAGGAGCGTGGAATTTGACGACGGTTCCATTTGGCGGCCCTTATCACCGAATTAAATCGGTGCGAACGGGGAATTACATTCATGCGGCCGCACACCTTGGAAACCTTAGGGCATACGCATCGTTCTGCTATTTAAGGGAATAAATGGTGGAGTGGTATCCGGTACGGGATTTGAACCCGTGTTGCCGCCGTGAAAGGGCGGTGTCCTAACCCCTAGACGAACCGGACACAAAAATCGCCTCAAAAGGCGAACGATAAGAATATAATACG
>JBGTCF010000132.1:0-1962 GCA_041748975.1 Pyrinomonadaceae bacterium | reverse complement strand
GTGTGAAGGAAGTATGAATAACTGCATATGTTTATACATCAATAACTAATATTTTACAAGACCTTTCTTTTATTAATTTCTGTATGTGTCGTGCAGTGAAGTTTAGCATGTGCTTAAGCTCAGCCGATTATCTTTGAACTGGAACAGACGTTACTATCCGAGCATAGCTTTTGTAACCTAATCAACAAGAAATGGCGGATCGCAAGATCCGCCATAAGTCTTTGGAAACAGGCCAGGAGAACTGGGCCTCTCCGAATCCAATTCAGTAAACATCCATAATCGCATTGGAATTGCGGATCACGATCCGCCCATCGGTCACAATTTTGTAAAGGCGGCCGCCATCACGTAACCGGTATTTTGCTCGATTTAGATCGCCGCTGATCCTTGTGACAGTTATTCCTTCGCCGACGACTTCGCTGCCAACGACATCAAGCTCCGCCGAAAGTTGGTCTGGCACTGTAAGGACGACCGACCCGTCGTCCGACCGCGCATTTATCGTGCGGAAATCGCCTTCAAGATTTATTGAGCCTTCCAATGACTTGACATCAACGTCCCCGGTAAATCCGATCACTCTAACTCGGCCATCACTGCTGTTTACCCGCAGTTTACCGTCACCGTCTCGGACGTTTATGGAATCGTTCGATCCGGCGAGTTCAACATCACCAGATACTCCTTCGATCCTGATCTCGCCGCTGGCCTCGATCTTCAAATTGGATTTCTTCGGGACGAACACCTCGATACGCACTCGGTTTTGGTTCATCCGACCTGGTGAGACTTTGTCGTCATTTGTCACCGTTATGTTGACCGTCGAATCGGTGTGCGATTCTTCAATATCAAGCGGCTTGTTTTCCCGTGCGGAAAATTGCGTAACTCGGTATTGGACCTCATTCTTGTCCCAGCCGCGAACACTTACCGAGCATCCCTTAGCGTCAACACTGACCATCGGAACCCCTTTCACGGGGAACGACGCACTCTTTTTTTCTACCCTCGGCATCGTCGGAAAGAACAACGCATCGCCGAACCGGCCCATGATATCCTGTTTGGCGATCTGGGCCTCCGCCATCTTTTCGGCTAATTCTTCGTATTTAAGCTCGTTTGCCGCCAGAGCGACCGCGTCAGCGGTAATCCGTGCAATCTCAGGGCCCATCTCCGCCAACTTTGCTTGTGTCTTTGCCAATTCCTTGTGCGCGAGCACCCCACTATCTTTCACCGCTTTGGCCACTTCCTTATTGATCTTGGCCGAATTTACGCCCGATACATTGATGTCGAATTGGTTCCAGTTATCATCATCGGCCTCTTTTTGCGGAAGCAAATTGGTCGCAGGCAAAACCGATCTACCATCGCTCTTCTTGCCGATGGAGAGAGTGCCGTTAACACTGTTTAGCCTGATTTCGACATCGCCGTTGCCCAATTTCCCGTAAAGATCGCGACCTACATACTTTCCTTTTCTCACCGGAAGGCCAAAGTCATTTGTAATACTGCCATTCAGAGAGTCCGCCTTGACCGTCGCGTTTGAATCAGACGGGATATTAAGGTTTACCTTGCCGTTGACCGTATTGAGCGAGATCTTGCTTCCGCTTTCGAGCCGATCAAAATCGGCCGCCACCTCGCCGTTGACGGTCGACAGCCGTGCCGTTCCGCGAATGTTCGACGCCCTAACCGAGCCGTTTACTGCAGAAACCCGTGTCACATTGGTGAAGTTTGACACCGTTACCGAGCCGTTTACCGTTTCAACCTCGTTAAGTACCGCACCGCGAGGCACCATGAGGCGATATTCGACCGTGAGCTTGCCGCCGTTCCGCCACCGGTCATTATTAATGATCTTCCGGTTGTCATAATCGCTTTCGACACTGAAGAACTCAGGCCGCGAATCGATCCTTACCTCAACTTCAGATAATCGATCTCTGGTATCTGCGATCTTTGTATACGACAAATGGACCTCGTTCCGGTCCCATGCTTCTA
>JBGTCF010000131.1:0-5716 GCA_041748975.1 Pyrinomonadaceae bacterium | reverse complement strand
ACTGGATCGAGAAAAAGCTATTCCAGACAACGACGCCGCCCGAAGAGGTCGCCGGCATAGTCCTTGAAGTCGTGCAGGGCGAGGGCGGTTACGTTCCGGCCCCGACAGCGTTCGTCAAGGAACTCAGAAGGATCTGCGACGAACACGGCATTATGCTCATAGTTGACGAGGTCCAGTCCGGCATGGGCCGCACGGGTAAGATGTTCGCGTTAGATCATTACGAGGGCGTCAAAGCCGATATCGTCTGCATGGCAAAGGGCCTGGGTTCGGGAATGCCCATCGGAGCCTGCACAGCAAAGGCCGACATTATGGACTGGCACAAGGGTGCCCACGCGTCGACCTTCGGCGGCAATCCGGTCGCATTGACGGCGGCCCTCAAGACAATTGAGCTGCTCGAGGGAGGCCTCATCGACAATTCTCGCGAGGTCGGAGCCTATCTGGAAAACGGATTGCGACAGCTAATGGACAAGTACGATTGCATAGGCGACGTCCGCGGCCTCGGAATGATGCTCGGCGTTGAGTTCGTCACCGACAAGGACTCGCTTGACCCCGACCCCGAGCTCCGCGACCGCGTCGAAATGGCCTGCTTCAACCGAGGTCTCATCATCCTCGGCTGCGGCAGCAACTCCATCAGGTTCTCACCGCCGCTGATCCTCGCAAAGGAAAACGTAGACGTGGCTCTCGAAATATTCGATGAAGCGATTGCGGCATCCGCAGGTAAGTGAAGTTGTAAAAATGTTAGTCCAAACGACAGGCCGTCAAAGTTTTATACTTTGACGGCCTTTTGATGGATTCGATCCCTTCCTCAATCGTTATCGGATTTAAACATAACCAAACTCTCAGTACCCAATAGAGTTCGCACTCACCCCTTCGCTTTTTTGATCTCGTCTACGAGAACAGGCACAGCGTCGAATAGGTCGCCGACGATGCCATAGTCAGCAATATCGAAGATCGGAGCTTCCGAGTCTTTATTAATAGCGACGATCGTGCCCGAATTCTTCATCCCGACAATATGCTGGATCGCACCGGAGATACCGAGTGCCAGATAGAGCTTGGGAGCGACCGTCTGACCCGACGACCCGATCTGCCGGTCGATGGGCAGCCATTCGGCATCACAGATCGGCCGAGACGCCGCCAAATCGGCGCCGAGCACATCGGCAAGCTGCTGGGCCAGGGCAATGTTTTCCTGTGATTTGATGCCGCGGCCGACAGCCACGATGATCTCCGACTTGGTAAGGTCGACAGTAGCCTTTGCTTCCTGAAACGGGGTCTCGGGAGTCATGCGAATATCGCCCACATTCACGTCCATTGTCTCGACTTTAGCGATTCCTTTTTCAGCATTTTCGCCTCGGAATGCACCGCTCTGGAAAGTTATGAAATATGGAGCATCGCCCCCAAGTGAGACATCCGCGTCTAGCTTGCCCAAAAAGATGCGACGCGAAAGCAAGATCTTCGGCTCCCCTCCTGCCTGAGGAGCGGTGGACGCCGCTTCGGCGGACGGGGTGGTCGGAGCGACCGCGTAGCGAATGCAATCACCCACAACTTCGCGGCCGAGCCTCGCCGCTACTTTGGGTGCAAAATCCCGCACCTGATAGGTGTGAGACATCACGATGTACTGCGGGTTGAGCGATTTGATCACATGCTCCCAGGCATCGGCGTAAGCGTCGGGCGTGTACTGAGACAGTTTCTCGTTTTTGGCGACGATCACTTTTTCGAGAGCATAGGCCCCGATCTCCTGGGCCAGTGCGCAATCTTTGTCGCAAGGGATAACGGCGGTCACCGGAAGCCCAAGGTCCTTGCCTATAGATTGTGCAGCAGCAACTGCCTCAAGTGAGACACGATTAAGAACGCAGTCCTTGTGTTCGATAAATACTAAGATCATATTACTCGCACCTCCGTCCGCAGTTTCTCGACAAGCTCTGCCGCTCCGGCCTTTGCATCACCGTTGCCGAGCATCTGGGTCTGCTTTGTCTTAAGAGGCATATAAACTTTCTCGATCTTCGATGCGGATGCAAATGGCTCGATCATCGGTGTTACCTCCCGGATCTCCTTCTTCTTGGCGGCCATGATGCCCTTTAGCGACGCATAGCGGATCTGTGAGATGCCCGACTGGATCGTCAGCAACGCGGGCATCTGATAGGTAAACCACTGGTACCAGCCGCTTTCAAGCTCGCGCTTGACCTTCAATGTATCGCTCAGGCTTTCGCGATCAACCTCGATTACGATCGTTGCGTGCGGAATTCCGAGAAGCTCCGCAAGAATAACGCCGGTTTGGCCATGGCTCGCGTCATCTGACTGGAGGCCGGCAAAGACGAGATCCGCATTTTCCTGGCGTACCGCTTCGGCGATAGCGTTAGCAATCTGGTAGGCAGACAGGCTCCTGGTGTCATCGACTACCACATGGATCGCCCGGTCTGCTCCGCGGGCCAGGGCATCCTTGATAACCGACTTAGCCCCTTGAGTACCGAGAGTACAAACAATGACCTCGCCATCGCCTTTCGCTTCGCGGGTACGGAGTGCTTCTTCGAGGGCGTAGCCGTCCGACTCATTGGTCTGCTGCGCAACATCTGCCTCGTTGATCCATTTCTCGTCGCCCGCGATCCTGAGGACCGCGTCCTTGTTAGCGACCTGTTTCATCAAAACTATTATTTTCATATGGATAAAAAAATGAATCGTGATTCATTCTGAAAATGCACGTATCAATGCCCGAAAGCTATAAAATAGCCACTGCCTATTCTTCGTAACGCTTGAATATCAGGCACGCATTAGTACCGCCAAAGCCGAAGCTATTGGACAGTGCATAATCGACCTTAGCATCGCGTGGGGCATTAGGGATGTAATCGAGGTCACAATCAGGATCAGGAAACTCGTAATTAATGGTTGGCGGAAGCTTGTTCTCAGTCATAGCGAGAACGGAAAAAACAGCCTCGATACCGCCGGCCGCACCAAGTGCGTGGCCCGTCATCGATTTTGTCGAGCTTACAGCCAATTTATCGGCATGATCGCCGAACACCTTCTTTATAGCGAGTGTTTCGAATTTGTCGTTGTACGGCGTCGATGTTCCGTGGGCATTTATATACCCGATCTGTTCAGGCGAAATACCGGCGTCGTTTATAGCCCGTGTCATGACACGAATGGCCCCCGACCCGGTTTCGTCAGGCATCGTAACGTGGAACGCATCGCCGCTCATACCGTATCCGACGATCTCTGCGTGGATCTTTGCACCTCGGGCTTTCGCAAATTCGAGTTCTTCTAGGATCATGATCCCGGCCCCTTCGCCGATCACAAAACCATCGCGTTCCAGATCAAATGGCCGCGAAGCATGCTTCGGATCGCCGTTACGCGTCGAAAGTGCACGCATGGAGGCAAACCCTGCTACCGACATTGGTGTGATGGCGCTCTCGGCTCCGCCGCAGATCATTGCGTCGGCATCGCCGCGTTCGATCAGGCGGAAACTGTCACCGATTGCGTGAGCCCCGGCCGCACACGCAGTTGCAGTCGCCGAATTCGGCCCTTTAGAACCTTGCCGGATCGATACATTTCCGGCGGCCAGATTAACGATGGCCGAAACGATAAAGAATGGCGAAACGCGGTCAGGGCCGGAATTAAGCAGCTTTTCGTGCTCACGCTCTATGGCCCAGAAATCGCCGATCCCCGAGCTGATATACGTGCCGACCATCTCATCGTTAGATGAGTCGATCACGAGACCGCTGTGCTTTACCGCTTCGTCAGAGGCAGCAATTGCGAAATGCGAAAATGCCCCCATGCGCCGGGCTTCTTTTTTATCGAGGAAATTTAGGGCGTCAAACCCTTTAACCTCGCACGCGAACTTGGCCGAATAGCCCTCAGCGTCAAATTTCTTGATAAAATCGGCCCCGCTTTCGCAGTTCATCATCGCGCGCCAAGTCGAGGGAACATCGTTCCCGCATGGCGTAACCAACCCAAGACCAGTGACTACTACTCTTCGTTTCATAAAGGATCTGTTGATCGATCATGGTTCGTCGTCCGTTGCCAGCACCTAAGCCAGGCAACGAACGACGATCAACCAACCACGATCAACTAGGCAGCTTTATGCTGCTCAACATAGGCGTACGCATCGCGAACGCTCTGGATCTTTTCTGCATCTTCGTCAGGAATTTCGATATCGAATTCCTCTTCGAAACGCATTACCAATTCGACGAGGTCGAGCGAATCCGCACCCAGGTCTTCGATAAACCGAGCGTTTTCCGTTACTTCTGCTTCATCGACACCAAGCTCGTCGACGATTATTTGTTTGATCTTATCCTGAACTTCTGACATTAATTTATCTCCCTTTTTCTTATAGCGTTTCTAAAGTATTTCTTAAACTTTCGGTATTTTCAATGTTAGCGTATCCGGCTTCTTTATCAATCTGGCGGACGAGCCCCGAGAGCACTTTTCCCGGGCCTATCTCGACATACTTTTCTACACCAGCCGCTCTGAGATTTTCAACCGTTTCAAGCCACCGGACCGGAGACGAAACCTGACGGGACAATCGGTCCGCTACATCAACTGCATTATCGCTTATCCCCGCGTCAACATTGTGTACGATCGGGAACAAAAATTCTGAATACTCCAACGTGGCCAGATCCGCAGCCAGGCATTCCTGTGCCGGCAGCATCAATTGGCAGTGGAACGGGGCAGAAACGTTAAGCTTTATCGCCCTCTTCGCCCCCTTTGCCTTCAGGATCTCACATGCCCTTTCAACAGCCTCGGTATTCCCTGCGATCACAACTTGTGTGCGGGAGTTGATATTTGCGGCACTGCAGATCTGCCCATTAGCCGCCTCCGCACAACCGGCCGCCACCTCATCCCCATCAAGGCCAAGTATAGCGGCCATTGCACCGACACCGACGGGCACAGCCTGCTGCATATACGTTCCGCGATTTCGTACAGTACGGACCGCATCTGCAAATTCAATTACCCCGGCGGCAACCAGTGCGGAATACTCGCCAAGACTATGTCCGGCCACGTAGTCCGGCTCCGGCAGCCCTTCGGCCCTTGCCGAGTGATAGGCGGCAACCGACACCGTCAATATTGCGGGCTGCGTGTTTGCGGTAAGCTGAAGCTCAGCTTCATCGCCCGAAAAGCACAGTTCCGATATCGAAAATCCCAAGGCTTCGTCTGCCGCCTCAAACACCTCTCGGGCGGCAGTAAAATTGTCAAACAGGTCTTTTCCCATGCCCACGGATTGTGATCCCTGACCCGGAAAAAGATATGCGGTTTTCGCCATATGCAGAAGCCCGCGCGTCAGCAAGGGCGTAACATTCAAGGTTGCTCAACAAACCCCTTACTCAACCTTCTAAAATCGTATAACCGTTCCGCCCCAAGTCACTCCCCCGCCGAACGCGGTCAACAGGACCAGGCTTCCCTCTTTGATCTTCCCAGACTGTATGCATTCATCGATGCCTATCGGTATCGATGCCGAAGACGTATTGCCATGCTCGGCAATGTTGGAATAAACCTTTTCTTCGGGAACGCCAAGGCGTGAGGCCACGGCGTCGGTAATCCGCTGATTTGCCTGATGAGGGATAACCAGATCAACATCCTCAACCGTGTATCCAGCTTTTTCAAGCATTTCGGCTGAAATATCGGCCATCGACCGAACGGCAACCTTAAAAAGCTCGTTGCCCTTCATCTTAAAGAAATGCATTCCATCGTCGATGGTCTGGTGGGTTGTTCCGAGTTTTGTTCCGCC
>JBGTCF010000130.1:0-10840 GCA_041748975.1 Pyrinomonadaceae bacterium | reverse complement strand
AAACGCCGCAGCTTCCGTTTCGGTAAGCTGACGCGACCAGGCTACACGCTTTGAACTTTCAGCTCCTTTTCCCGCCGAGCGGAACTCCGCGAAATAGGCAGTCTTTTCACGCTCCGACACCCAATGATGCCAGCCCTCGGGACGGATAGCCGCGTCCATTCGCGTGTTGATGAAAACGGTGCGGCCGTAGTCTCGCCACGGCCGCCCGAGATAAATGCCCTTGTCAGTGTTGCTGCTGGTCAATTGGCATTTATTAAAAACAAATCCCGCTGGCTCGTTTGCGGCGAAACGCATCGGCGCCGTAATATAGCCGTCGCCTTTACTGTGAATACGGCAATTCTCAAAGACCGCCGCCGCCTGACCGAAAATATAATCGACGCTGCCCTCGATGTACGAATCTTTGTAATACTGCCGCCCGTTCTTGGCATAGAGCGTGTCCTGCCAGCCGAGAAATCGGCAATTCCTGAACACCGCCCGGTCTGCCTCGACCAGTATCGCAACCGCTTGCGATCCTTGTCCGTATGAATTTTCGAACGTTATATTTTCAGCATGAAAGTCATGCCCGCCGATGTATGCTGCATATGCCGCCGACGTTGAACCGGCCTCTTTATTTGAAAGGCTAAAAGTAAGAAAGGTCTTTGCGGCCTCGCTACCGATGAACGAAATATATGGCTTGTTGGCCGGAACGCGTATCTGCTCTTTATATACGCCGGGCTTGATCGCTATGACAAAACGTTTCTTGTTATTCGCAGGAACTTTGTTGATCGCTTCTTGAACGGAACGGAAATTTCCGCTGCCATCAGCCGCGACGGTTACGTCAGCTACCGTCACCGCCGCCGGAAAGCCTGTAAACACGAAGATCAGAAAGAATATTGAAAACGCCTTGTTCACGATATTTTAGATGAAAAAAGCGTCACATAACTGGCCTGAAAATGCTCGGTCCTTTATGTGACGCTGTGCGGTTGAAAACCGAATGCCTTACGTCACAAGATTAGAACGTGAACTTTCCGCCTATTTGGATGTCACGCGGCGGGTTACGCTGACTCGTCACTCTGCCGAAGGCTGCCACTGTGGCCGGTGCCAAACCAATTCCGGCACCGAAATATGGGGTGTTAAGGAAGTTGATCGCCTCAAAGCGGATTTGGAACTTCATCCCCTCACGGATCCTGAAATTCTTCGATACACCCATGTCAAATTTCAAGAAGCGCTGATTGCGTAAGCCGTCGATCGTAAACGGTATATTACGAAGCACGTTGTTGTTGCCGGTGCTGGTTTGGAAATTATTTCCGAATCCAGGAACGTTCGCCGCTAATGGGACACCGCCTACGTAAAAGCCGGAAACATCCCATGCGGGAATATCTACGCCGTAGCGTCGGCCCTGGTCGTCCGTTTCACCAACCCTCGATCTTAGCTGAGTAATGTCGCCGTTGTAGTAAACGTTTCCTAGCAGAAGCGGTTCGCCGCTCTGCCATTCGTAAACTCCCTGGACCTGCCAACCACCTAAAATGCCGTCTACAACGCGATTCCAATTCGAGCCAAATTTGCGATTCTTGCCGAATGGCAATTGGTAAATGCTCGAGAAAGTAAAGCGATGCGGGCGTTCAAATGGCGAGATCATTTCCGTCATCTCCGTATCCTGAGGGTTCAGGTACTGAGTCTTGAGGCGATCCTTCGAGAACGTATAAGATCCATTTAGCGAAAGCCCTTCGGTAAATCTCTTAACGAACTGCAGCGCATACGATTGGTAGCTCGATGTGCCGTTGTACTCCGTAACAGAAAGAGCTGCAAACTGCGGGAATTGCGATAAGAGTCTCCGCCGTTGGATGGTGTTGTTCGTGTAGGTTGTATTTCCAGGAAACACGTTGGTCATTCCCCGGAAAGGGTTGTTCACACCAGACGTAGTATTGAGAAAGGAGTTTGCAGCAGTTATGGCCGCAACGAGAGCAGCCGGATCGCTGAAGGCGCTTGGATCGACCAAGTATTGTTTCGGCACGGAGTTGAGATCTTTCGCGACCGGGAGATCCCTGCCGGCCGAATGAACAAAGGTAAATTCGACACCGATGCCGCCGGGCAGCTCGCGCTGAATACTTCCGATGAAACGATAGAAATTAGAATTCTTTCGGTCAAATGAAAGAACCGGAGTGGTTGGGCCCTGTGCACCCGCAGTTCCGGCGAGATTGCTGCCAAGAGCCGAAGCCAACCCTAAGCTGGACCCGACTGCCGGGTTGATGCCATTCGGGAACAAAGTTGTGCTGAGTCTGCCTACAAAGGACTGGCCGTTGTTCGTCGATGCCGTAAATGGAGTCGGCGACGCGAAGCCCGGCTGGAAAATTGCCCCGATCTGGAAAGGTGAAGTAAATACACCAAATCCGCCTCGGATGACAGTTTTCTGGTTAACGCCCCAGGAAATGCCAACACGAGGCTGGAAATTATTCTTATCCGTCGCCTGGCTTGGATCCTTTGCTCCATCGACAAAAGTAAGGCCGCCTAACAGATTTTGGAAAGATCCGATCGGCACCTGACTTGGGGGCAGCGCGTTGAAATTTTGCAGAACTTGCGCGGCGATGGGACTGGGTGCGGTTCGATCAAACCCGCTTACGATCGCGGAATTGGCCTCTCGTACGCCGCCCTCAAGCTCATATCGCATACCGAGATTGAGCGTAACATTTTGAGAAATTCTCCAGTCATCCTGTACGAAGAAACCATGGTAATTTTCAGATGCATCGTATACGGTCGGAAGGTCGATGCTGCCGCCGGTAACAACACCCAGAAGGAAAGATGCCAAGTCACGGCCCGGAGCATTCTGCTGAGCACTCGCAGTAGATGAACTTGACGACGTAAATTGTCCGTTTATCGAAAATCTTCCTGTAGCATTTCCCAAGCTTGTGAACCTTTCACGCAGATACCGGTAATCATAACCATATTTGAGTGTGTGGTTGCCGAGGATCTGTGTGAACGTAGGTTGGACCGTGTATAGGTCGAATGGCCGATCCTGACCGTTATTATAGTCAGATCTCAGCGCCCCAACTGTCATATAGTTCGTAAAATCAAAACGCGGGAAGATCAGGTTCTGGCGTTCAGTGGGAACGGCGGTAAAGCCAAGATCGGCGGCGGTAGGCTGGTCGACCTGATATCTTTTGAGTTGAAACCTGTTCCATCCACCACGAAGGTCCAGAATGAAATTCGACCGTAGAACCCCGGTGTAGTTCGCATGCAAACGATCATTTCGGCGATCCTCGAAACCGCGAAAGATCGAGTCTGGTTCCAGGGTCAAATTATAACGATCTTCAGTATTCTTACTGTTCGCCCATGTCAATGAGATCTTGTGATCAGAATTCAGATTGTGGTCGACCTTTGCTAGGAAGGACCGATACGGACGCTGCAGGTTCTGATCCGTAATGAAGTTATTTACTAACCCAGGCTGATTCGGCTCAGGGAACAATCGTAGAAAGTTTAGAGCCGGCGTGTAGATGACATTAGCTGGCAGGATGTTGCAATCTGCGGGCACCGGTGTATTGTTCGGTACGCTGCATCCAAAAGTCGGTCTTGTCTGCCCGGCAGCGGTTCCCGCGAGAGGATTGTAAATTACCGTATTCGCAGTCGCACCAATGTTGTTTCGATCCACGATAAGCTCGGAAAAATCGCCGTTACGCATCTTCATCGTCGGAACAGAATAAGTTGTCGGCTGCGCAACATTGTCATTTTGACGTTCGAAAGCGAAAAGGAAGAATGTCTTATTTTTGATGATCGGGCCAGTAACAGTCGTCCCGTATCGGTCATATTTTCTGTCCGGCCTTTCGCGGCCGAGGCGATTGTTGAAGAAGTTGTTTGCCGTGCGGCTCTTGTCGCGATTAAACCAATAACCGGATCCGTGAAACTGATTAGTGCCCGTCTTCAAAGCAACGTTGACAGTAGACCCAGCGGTGAAACCGTTCTGCGAATCAAAGCTGTTGGTCTGGACCTTGAATTCCTGAACTGCATCAGACGGAGGAGTGAAGGCCACCTGACCGCTGTAAGCCAAATTTGGTGTTCCATCAAGGTTGATCTGGTTGCCGGCGGTGCCGTTTGTTCGAAAACCGGCAAGGTTGCCGTTAGCGGTAGGGCCCTGAAAGTTCGGATCACCTGTATAAATGACTCCCGGAGCTTGTGTTGCTAGCGTATAAGCAGCGCCTTCGGCGAGAGGAAGTTCTTCGATCTGTCGGCGACTGACCGAAACACCCGTTGTGACGGAACCACGTTCGATCACGTCCTGATCGGCGATGATGTTTACCTCGGCCGCTGTACCGATCTCAAGTTTGAAGTCCAGCGTGAGACGGTCATCGACGGAGACCTGCACATTCTCGCGAGTGGAGGTCTTAAAGCCGTCACCGGCGACGGACACCGTATACATGCCCGGAACCAGAAACGGAACTGTAAAAGCTCCCGACTCATTGGTCGTAACGTTTCCGGTAATGTTGGTTCCGAGGTTCTTGACCGTGACACCGGCTCCGGGAACAACCGCGCCGTTAGGGTCGGTCACAGTACCGGAAATTGTCCCTCTAAATTCCTGAGCGGATATGATTCCGGCAAAAACCGGTATTAGAAGAGCTGCGCAGATAACCAAAATACAACGAGTTTGATTCTTAAACATAATATTCGTCCTTTCCTGAATGGTGTGATTTGCCCCCACTTGTTCAAATTCGCTACATTCTATAATTGGTAATACCAATTATGCAAGTCTATTTTTTATTTTTTCTCGCATTTTTTTATTTTTTTCAACTTCGGGTGTATTTGTGGCAGTAAAACAGGATAATTCACACGATGTTTACAAGAAAATAAGTCTTCATGGAGTTTGACCAATGGTCGCACACTCCAAATGAAGGTTTGACCAATATGAGGAAATTTGTACGACGGGGGGTCCCCGATCATTTGGAGGAAAGGTGGGATAAGTCTGAGCATCAGCCGCTCAGACTGTAAGAAGCGGTCGAGCAGTGTCTATCCCCCGCAATATCTTTGTGCGTGGGCGCCATAAAGCTGCTCGAAACGTTCCTTATAACCGGCTGCATAGTTGTTTAGATTACTCGTGATCTTCCGGAGCACATTACAGAAGGATGAGTCTCTGTCCATCCGCTCCACAAGGTATCGAAGTGCGACGACTTCGCTCCAGTATTCGCGGTCTTCCCAGATCTCGATCGGCCGTGCACCTAGCTCTTCGACCATTGTGACCAACCGTGGGTCAGAAGTATCGTGTCCATTTTTAAGGAAAATATTATAGTAATTTGCGATCAACTTATTTTGCCGCTGAAACACTTTGCCGTTTGCCTCGGATGTAAATCTGACGTGCCCGAGTTCGTGTGCCATTTTAGTCGAGGCCAGCAAGTTTCCGCTGATATTGGGTGCCCCGTTTGCGATGCCCAGGGAATTCATTACCGGGTAGTACACCGGGTCGGGAAATCCACGGTCCAGGTCCTTGCCAAGGAATATGGTGGCTCCCACCAATTCGCCCTGGTCGTTCCATTTATACTCGTCGGTGCCAGCACCTGATTTCTTCTCGTTCGTAACGACTATTTTAAGCGTGAACCGTTGATCCTTCGCATATTGGTCCCACAGTTCCCGGCCGATTTTGGTAGCAAGCAACTCCGATTTCCACTTGTCATACCTTGTTCGAAACGATTTTGGAACTATCTCCTTTATGCCAGTGTCGACAGCAAGGCCAGAGGAGTTTGGCAATACGGCCTCGATTGATCGAAACAGCCTGAAGCCGTCTGCATGATAGGATCTCGTGTGTATTGGCAGAAACACCGCAGGTTGATGCGGCCGGAGGGTCTGAGTAGATGCAATTCC
The DNA here is from genome assembly GCA_041748975.1 of Pyrinomonadaceae bacterium. Lineage (GTDB taxonomy): Bacteria > Acidobacteriota > Blastocatellia > Pyrinomonadales > Pyrinomonadaceae > OLB17. The sequence goes on along the minus strand of JBGTCF010000130.1, from coordinate 5,017 downwards.
CCCCAACGGCATTAGGATCAGTAAAAACAAAACGATTCCGATTGATTTCATTTAAATCCGGCCCCCTGTTCTGAATCCTTCAAAGTCACCATATTGATTCGACTGTGCTAAAAATTCGATTTACATGCGAATTCTTAGAGAATACGTAAAACTTCTTTCTAAGACAAGAAAAACTCAATAAGCGACGAGAAAAGCGGGATAGGAGCTTACCGGCTCCAGTTTCATGTCTGGGCTTTCGATTGATTGAAGAAACCGAAGGCGGAGTGAGATAATAATTCGTCGATCTATTCCGAGCCGATACTCCCGAACAACCGGAATCGAATTAACCGGTCGGCGTTCGAGTCGCTCCCGATATGCTCAATTTATGAGGTAATTGTTTGTCCTAACGATCCATCGAATATGGCCCGATTCTTGAACACAAGCCGATTCCCGACCCCCTCGCCACCGCGGGATGCTCTTGTCATAACGCCGCACAGGGCGGCGGCAGATGCGTTGAAGGTTCCTTATTACAGTCTTCCCAGGTTGGCTCGAGCCGAATTGAGAAAAAAGGGGCTGGATGTCGTACCGGTCATCGAGGGCCGGCACATTCTCAAACGCGCTGCCGCCCGGATCGTACCCGGCGTAGATTTTTCGTCACTCGTATCGAATTTAGGGCAGATCCTTGCGACTACATTGCGTACGGGGATAGATGTGGACGCCCTGATCGAGAGAAGTTCGCCGAGGGTTAGCGATCTGGCGCAGGTTATTAAAACGTACAGGGCCGACCTGTTGAAGAAAGGATTTATAGATCGCTCAGAACTGCTCTTGTGGGCGGCGAATAACAGACCCGAACCTCGTCCTTTGTACATCTACGGCCACTTTCGAGCCCGCAAGGAAGAGATCTTATTCATCAACGCGATCGCCGGCAATACAAGCGAATTTGTTCTGCCTATACAGCCTAACGATGATGCCTTCACAGTAAATAATGAATGGGCCGAGTGGCTGAGATCTCGCAAATGGACTCTGAAAAACGTTTCTGAGGGCCCGGAGGACTCGCATTCTAATGAAGGGCGGGATCTGGCGTCGACCTTTTCGGGCGGACTCAATTTTGGCCAGCCCCCGTCGGCGTCAAAATATGCAAACATCGAGGCAGAAGTGCGCGGTATTCTGGCGAATGCCAAACAAAGAATTCTCGACGGAGCCAATTTGCATGATATTGCGGTCGTCTCCCGCGATCAGGACCTTTATGCACCTGTGATCGCGTCGATAGCGGCCGAATATGGTGTTCCGGTCCGCATCAGGCATAGGATAAAACTTGGGTCGACGATGTTTGGCGGATTTGTACGTTTGGTTCTGGATGCTTTCGCCATGGACATGGCATACGAGGCTACCGCACGAATGTTGTTGCACCCATTCGGTATGGGGCTTCAGCCTGGTGGTTGGGCCAGGGCCCGCGGCCGCCGCCCGTCGAATCGGGACGAATGGACGCTTGCGGGCGCTCCATTTGACGGTTTGGCATGGCCGGAACGGCAGCCATTTACTTTATGGTCAGGATTTGTCCGAACGGTATTTCAACTTGCCGACGTTCGAAACAAGACCGCCTCCCAAACTCGCGAAATACTGGCGTTTAATGCCTTTAATGAAGCACTCGCGGAACTGGACATCTTGGAAGGCGAGCGCCCGATCACGCTGAAGGAGTTCTCCATTTCGCTAGCCGAGATTCTTGGTGAGTCGACTGTGCCTTACCAATCAAGTGCGTCCGGCATTGAGCTTCACGAACCGAACACGATACTCGGCGCAGTCTATGACCACCTGTATATCGTTGGGCTGGCAGAGAGCGTTTTTCCGGCTGCAATCAGGGAAAACCCTGTCCTCGATTTCTTCGAGCGAAAGACCCTGACGAAGTACGGTATCGATTTTGAAGAAGCGGCCGAGGTCGCCCGCTGGGAAACATTGTCGTTCTACTTCACATTGCTTGCGGGCCGAAAGTCGGTTAGTTTCAGCTTTCCCGAAGTAATTGAGAACAGTGAGCGGATCCCAAGCCCATTTTTCGACCGGCTCGGAATTAAACCTGAGCGATCGGGGGTTGTTTCGGTGTCGAGTCGTGAAGAGGCTCGTTCGGTTCTGCTTCGCGATGATCGGTTTCTGGACGATCAGGTGGCAATAGAGGCCCGCGAACACCTTCGCATCGAATCGCTGCGCGAGAGTGCCTCGCCCCATGATGAGTATGATGGCGTTATCGGTGTCAGGCTGGACCCGGCTTCACGCACTTGGAGTGCTTCCCAGCTTACTACGATCAGCCAATGCGGATTTCGCTGGTTTGCACAGCGAGTTTTAAGGCTTGCGCCTGTCGAAGAGGTCGATCTGGGAATGGATTATGGCAAGCGGGGGATCTTTTATCATAGAGTTCTGGAGCTGGCGGTTTCCCGCGCAAAGGATCAGCCCGACATACGAGCCGCGACTCTGCAGCATCTTGACGAGGCATTTGCCGAAGCCGAATCGGATCCCGATATCGAGCTTCCGATGATCTCGAACTGGCAGCTTCAGCGATCGGAGCATCTGCGGGCGATCCGTAAGTCGATCGAGGCACCTGACTTTATTTCCGAGGGAGCAAAAGTGCTGGGCCTGGAGCAAAAATTCGAGGCCGATTGGAAAGGCCTTAAGATCATAGGGTACATCGACCGGGTCGATCAGACGCCGGGCGGGCTCATCGCTATCGATTACAAGACCAGTTCCGTCATGCCGAAAGGAGCCAAGGATGAGACCGGGAAATTGTCTATCGATGTTCAGATACCTCTCTATTCGAATGTCGCGCTCAGGCAGCTTTATCCGGATGGGGATCTCGGTAACAGCGTTTACTATTCGCTGACGAAGGGCAAAAAGCTGCGCTCGGAAAAGCCGGGAGACTTCGAAAAACTGGAGGAATTGATAGACAACCTGAAGTTATCTATGGAATCGGGCAACTACGCTGTCGATCCCGACATTGACGAGGGTGCCTGTACCTATTGTGATTTTGAGCTTCTATGCCGAAAGGGGCCGAGGCTCGAGCGAAAGGGGATAAAGGAATGAGGCTCACGCCCAGTCAAAAGCGGGCGGCCGAGGCCCCTGGAAGCGTCGCGGTCACGGCAGGGGCGGGAACCGGCAAGACAAGCATGCTTGCCGCCAGATATCTTCACCACGTGACGGTCGACGGGCTCTCGCCTCTTTCTGTGGTCGCAGTTACCTTTACAGAAAAAGCGGCTGACGAGCTACGTGCCCGGATCCGCCAGACCCTGCATAAAGCTGCACAGCCCGAAAGTACCATCGCCGAAGTTGAAGCCTCACAGATAAGTACGATACATGCGCTTGCCGCGCGTATCTCTCGCGATTTTTACGACCTCGCGGGTATTCCAGCGGATTTCACAGTCCTCGACCAGACCGAATCGCCCGTTTGGATGTCGGAAAAGTTTGAAGAAGCTGTTTCGGCAGTCGATCCTGGCATCATCGATGATCTCGGTTTTAGTTGGCTGACGGCGACTCTGAGGGAGTTTCTCGATGATCCGTATACCGCTCAAAGGGCACTTGATCTGGGATCTGCAAACTGGGAAGCACTTGTCCAACGTGAAAGCTCCGCTGCCTTGGAAAGCCTCCTAAATTGCGTGGCTTGGGCTGATGCCCAGGCAACAGTTAGAAGTAGTAAGGGAAGCTCGGGCGACCGCCTCGAAGATGCCCGCATAGCCGCCGTAAACGCTATGGACCGCATTTCGGCCGGCGAAAACGTTGCGACGGAACTCGAAGTGCTCACAAAACTCGCCGCCCATCTCGGCAAAGCATCGAACTGGCCCCCCGGCGGCAAGGAAAGCGTCGGCCGTTGTCTCAAATCATTAAAGCGGGCATCACAGGAAGTATTTGATTTCGCTTCGCTCGCATTTGGACCCGATGACGTAATAGTAGCCCGACGTATTGAACCACTAAAGGCAGCATTCCAGCAGGTGCGGGGTTTTATGGCGGCGGAGAAGGTGAGAGAGCGTGTCCTCGATTTCGCCGATCTGGAACACTACGCGCTAAAGGTGCTGGAGCACGAATCAGCGAGGCAGCATTTTGCACTTCGCTGGCGCGCTTTTTTGGTAGATGAGTTCCAGGATACAAACCCGATCCAGGCCGAGATCCTTGAACTCTTAACACGCGATGCCGCACTTACAATTGTCGGCGACGAGAAGCAGGCCATTTATGGCTTTCGCGGGGCTGATGCGAATGTATTCACAAGGGTACGGCAGCAGATCTCGGGTGTGGCTGACGGTTTAGACGTTCCCCTTGATCGCACTTTTCGTGCGCATAATGGCTTGGTCGAACAAATGAACAGGGTCTTTGAACCTGTGCTTGGAGAAATTCATCAGGCGTTGGAAGCGGAAAGGACGGAAACCACACTTCCAGCTCCTTACATTCGATCCGCTGTCGTTGAAGAAGTTAAGGGTGCATTACCTCGCCACCAACAAATGATCGAGGCAGGGTACATTGCAGATCAGATCGGGTGGCTCCATAACGAGCAGGCTGTGCCGTTTCGGGAGATAGCGATAATTTCCCGCACCTGGAGGCCGCTTGAGGATTACCTTCGCGTTTTATCCGCCAGCGGAATTCCGGCCGTACACGCCGGCGGCGGGAGCCTGCTGGATACACGCGAAGCAAAGGATGTTTACGCGCTCCTATCCTTTCTAGTCGACCCGACCGAAGATATTCCGTTGGTCGCGGTCTTACGAAGCCCCTTCTTTGCCGTAAGCGACCTGGATCTTTACGAAACGGTACCTTCTGTCGCCGGAGGAAGCTGGTGGAAAGCTATCCGGGGGCGTCCCGCATTTTTGAAAGCGGTCGAGACCCTCGACACTCTAATTAAAGCGGCGACGAATTCAGCTGAGAGGCTCCTTGCCTTGGCAAACAGACTGACAGGGTACGAAGCCGTGATCGCTAATCTGCCGTTTGGCTCGCGAAGAAAGGCGGACTTCCGTGGTTTGATGGAACTGTTTCGCAAACTTGAAAGGCAGGGCCGGGGAGATATTTTCGG
>JBGTCF010000129.1:0-3820 GCA_041748975.1 Pyrinomonadaceae bacterium | reverse complement strand
GAAAGATCGCCATCAAAGATGATCTTGCCATGGTCGATGACGATGATGCGTCGACAAAGCGCGGTCACATCGGCCATGTAATGGCTGGTCAAAATCACCGTCGCATCAAAGCGCCGGTTATATTCGGCAATAAAGGCTCGGATACGAACCTGCATGTTGACATCAAGGCCAATCGTCGGCTCGTCAAGGAACAACACTTTGGGACGGTGCAACAACGCGGCCGCAAGCTCGCACTTCATGCGTTCGCCAAGCGACAGTTTGCGTACCTGCTTCTTCAGGATCCCTTCGAGATCAAGGATGTCGTTGAATTCGCGCATCGTCGCCGCAAACTGCGCTGATGGTATTTCATAGATCGCCTGATTGACCAGAAAGCTATCCAATGCAGGAAGATCCCACAATAACTGTTGCTTTTGGCCCATTACCAGCGTGATCAACTTAAGAAAATCTGTGCGTCGTTCTTTCGGAGTATAGTGGGCTACCTCCACATTGCCACTCGTGGGATGCAGTAAGCCAGCCATCATCTTGAGTGTCGTGGTCTTTCCGGCACCGTTCGGGCCCAGAAACCCAAAAACGCGCCCCGGAAACACCTCGAAACTAAGCCCTTCGACGGCCGTAAATTCGCCAAAGCTCTTTTGAACCCTCTCAACCTTCAATGTAGCGTCCGTCAAACTCATAATCGAATAATTCTCTCAAACAGTATGTAAATAAGATTATCACGGTGGTACCTTTGTCACGATTCGGATCAGCTTCGAGTTAAGAGAAGGCCCAGAAAAACGGCCGCCAGGCAGATCACTACGCTCAGGATCGTGTTCATCGCGAAAGTAATATAGTCTCGATTCTCAATCAGCATCAAATTTTCGTAGGCAAATGCAGAGAAGGTCGTAAATCCACCGCAGAACCCAGTCGCCAAAAAGAACCGCCATTCAGGGGTCAGCCATTCGAATCGGTGGGCAAGCCCGAAGACTATTCCCATGACAAAACACCCTAAAACGTTTACCACAAACGTGCCCAAAGGAAATGTCGAGGGGACTGCCCGGGCGACCATTAGGACCGTGAGAAATCGGGCGACCGTTCCGACCATACCGCCCAGCCCGACAATTAGGATATTCAAGTACATAAGGCCGCTTTGTTTGTACGAAAAGAGTGGCACACGGCCGTCGCCAAGGTCAAACCTAACCAGGGACACATTTACTCCGCGATCACAAAAGATCCATGAGCACAATCGCTTCGGGGTCTTACAGGGAATGCCGGACTTGTGGACAAAGGGAATTAATGGATAATGAAACCAAATAGAAAGAGTCATTTTCAGTAGATCGCTGCAGACGTCGTTTCGAAAGGATCAATGGAAATTTTTGTCTACAGAGAAGGTGCAGACCGCGTCGAGGATGGCTTCAAACCCGAGGACCTGCCCGCGTTGATTTCTGATGAGACCAATGTTGTCTGGGTAGATATCCGGGGTGAGACCGAGGCCCATCTCGAAATCACCAAAAGCACACTTCTGGATGTTTTCGGCTTTCACCCTCTGACGATCGAGGATTGCATCGAGATACGAAATCAGCCGAAGATCGAGGCCTTTCCCAACTATCTTTTTATGATCGTGCATGGAATTAAGCCGGGCGAAACCGGGCCTACGAATTTTGCGACTAAAGAACTTGATTGTTATCTCGGTTTGAACTTTGTAGTAACGTTCCATATTGAACGATTCCTCAGCATCAAGAATGTTAAGCAAAAGATCCGCAGCAGTTCATTTATATGCGAGCGAGGAGCGGCCTATTTGCTCCATTCCGTATTGGACGAATTGATCGACCACTATATGCCGATCGTCGATGATTTCGATAAGTCGATAGATGATTTTGAGGATCGTGTTTTTGAAATGGGGCGGTCGAGTAACGCGGTGCTGGGTGAATTAATGGATCTGCGGCGGAGCGTTGCCCGATTGAGGCGAATTTCAGCTCGCCAGCTAGAGGTGCTTTACCGGCTCTCACATGGCGAGTTTCCGCAAATCCCATCGACCGTGCTGCCATTCTATCGTGACGTTCACGACCATTTAGTCCGGATCACCGATGTTTCAGAATCATATCGAGATCTTGTTAGTAGTCTCTTTGAGATCCATTTCTCGGTCGTCGCCAGTAAGACCAACGACGTGATGAAAACTCTGGCGGTCGTGTCGGCGATCATTCTCCCGCTATCGCTGATCGCGGGTATCTACGGAATGAACTTCGAACACATGCCGGAGCTTCAGACACCATACGGTTATTTTTTGACGCTTGGTTTTATGGGACTTCTGACCGCAATTTTGTTGTGGTATTTCTGGCGCCGCGGATGGATATTTCAATGGGAAGAAGATATTGCGGTTGAAAAACCAGATTCCACCCCGCAAACGGAGGATCATACTTGATCTAACAGACGGCTGACCTGCAGATCACCGAACCCATAAACGCCGGCACGGCGTTTGAATTCGGGAAAAACCTCATCGAGTTCGGTTTTGCCTTCGAACTGGATCTCGGCAATTATTTCGGCGGGCCGGGTATCGCGCTCGATTGCGGCTTCGCAGACCTCGGCGAGATACGGAAAGCATTTTTGTTCGGCCTTTGAAAGCTCGATAAGTTTTTCGTGATCGTTTTTTCTAAATGCATTCCATAGATCAGCACCTAGTTCGATCTCTTTTGGGGTGAATCTGACGCGTCGCCCGTAGCACTTTTGCAGCTCAGCAAAATCGAGATAGCCAAATCCGTCCCAGCGTTCATCGTCTTTTAATACCACAGGTTCGACGCGAAAAACGGCGGCTCCGGTTTCGCGCAAGAGCCAGAGGCAAAACCACATATTTACGGAGCAGAAAAGTTCGTATTCGAACCAAAGATTGACTTCGTCGATATCGTCGAGATCGAGAAGCCGTGCGAGTTCGGCGGCGACGCCTTCGTGATAACCGATCTCGTCCTCGCCGTATTCGGACAAAATAAAACGGGCACGATGATCCCAAAGATCGGGAAGCGAATCAGCGTCAACATCACCGACAACAAGGCATTCGCGGCAAACGATCACTTCGCCCCTGATGTTTGTTTTCTTGAATTCTCCGACGAGGGAATCGCCGGGCAGCACGTGGTAGATCATATGGCCATATATATCGCATAGAGTATGGCGAGGCAAATGCCAGCATACACACCAGCAACGATATCATCGGCGCAAATTCCGAGACCGCCGGGCAATACCTCCAATGCTCGTATCGGATAAGGCTTCCAGATATCGAATAACCGAAATAACAGAAATCCGGCCAGGATTAGCGGCCAGTCAATGCCAAACGGCACAAAGGAAAACGTTATCAATTGCCCTATAACTTCATCTACCACGGCTTCTGATGGATCAGTATTGCCAAGCAGCGGAATCGAATGCGACGACGCCCAAATTCCGACTAAGGTAAACACGAGTAAGAGAATCAGAACGAAAACGTGGATCCATGCAAATGCCGTCGCGGGAATCATATAGGACGGATGAGACGCCAAAAAGGGTAGCACCGGTTGAGTCCAAGGGGCAAATGCGAATGCGGTTCCAACTGCGACCGACGTTACTACAAGATAAATCGCAATCCCGACCATCGAACCGTACGTCCCCGGAGCTGCCGGAATATACCCAACCCCAAAAGTCGTGAGCGCCAGAGACAAATGATCGAGAATGCCCTGCGGTTTGCGTTTTTCTACGGGTGCCTTCATCGAAATAAGTGATGATTCAAAACTCAATTCCCTGCTGAGCGTAGATACCGGCGTGGAAAGGGTGCTTTATCTCACGCATTTCAGTAACGAGGTCGGCCTCGTCGATGATTTTC
>JBGTCF010000128.1:0-6446 GCA_041748975.1 Pyrinomonadaceae bacterium | reverse complement strand
ATAACATATTCGCTATAGCGTATGCGTTCGAATTGTGACGTTCCATTCGTAAAGCGAGCGTCTTGATTCCACGCAAAACAAGCCACGCCACCTGTGGTGCAATATTACCGCCATAGAATTTATTTGGCCCGTGGCGGATCGCATCAATGATCTCGCCGTTTCCCACAATTACGCCTGCGGTAAGATCGCTGTGGCCGCCGAGGTATTTGGTAGCACTATGTATCACTGCATCAACCCCCAACTCAAGGGGCCGCTGATTGTACGGTGTCGCAAATGTATTGTCCGCCACTGTCTTGATGCTTTTCTCTCGAGCGATAGCGGCGACTGCGGCAATGTCAGTGATCCGCAAGACGGGATTGGAGGGCGATTCGATCCAAAAAAGCTTTGTATTTAGACGAGCGGCCGCCGCATAGTTCTCGGCCTCGGCTGCATCAACGAAGGTCGTTTCAATGTTGAATCGTTCCGCGATATGATGAAGGAAATTGGTAGTGGTCGGATATCCTGAGGCAGGAGCCACAATATGATCGCCGGTTTTGACGATCGAAAAAACAGCCGCTGAGATCGCCGCCATTCCTGATGCCAAAGCCAATGCCGATTCGCCCGATTCTAGCTGGCACATTGCTTGTTCCAGGGCTTGCTGTGTCGGGTTCCCCAATCGGCCGTAATAATAGCCGGGCTTTTCTTCATTGTGGATCGCCGATGCCTCGTCAGCGTCAGGAAATGCATAGACCGAAGCCGGATATATCGGAACCGAAAGGGCTCCGAAATGCTTGCTGTGATCCTCGCCGGCGTGGACCGAAAGCGTCGACATAGATTTGTTTTCCATATTTATAATGCTCTTTCGGAATATCGTAATCGCAAAATCGGCGAAGGGCAATTCGACGCTTAGATCGTCAATACGAGAGGGCTATTGAATTATATATACGGATAGAGTAATATGTTGATGATCGACCCTACACCTATGTCTGATAATCAAAACCTTTTGGGCTTCGAAAAGCTATTCCTGGCTCTTTCTGATCGAACCCGGCTGCGGCTTTTGGCACTTTTGGCGGAAGGGCCAGTGTCTGTCGGATTTCTGACCGACCAGCTAAAAGAGAGCCAGCCGAAAACGTCTCGTCACCTTGCCTATCTCCGCAATGCCGGCCTTGTTTCAACATCGCGCGAAGGGAAATGGGTATATTACCAAATAGATTCTCAGTCAGATCCGGCAATACAGCTGGTATTGTCGACTACCCTCAATTCTATAAACGGGGCGAAGGTCAACCACCTGCGGCCGGTACTCGAAATGGCAGCTAACACTGACCGTGCCTCATCCGCGTCCGAAGAGAACATATTGGCTGACACGTATATGTCAGAATGGAAACCTAACGATTTGGAAATCCACCTGTTATAACAGTTAGCTGCGAGTATAGATCGCCAGAAATTCCTTATTACCCTCAGCTCCCCTTATGGGCGATTCGATCAGATTGCCGGACTGTAGCCCTAAATCGATCGCAAAGCTTTCGATCTTTTCGAGCACCGCTCTATGTTTTTCTTCATCGCGCACGATGCCGCCCTTGCCGACCTCTCCTCTACCGACCTCGAACTGCGGTTTGATCAGTACGATCAGCCGGCCAAACGGTTTGAGCAATTCGATGACGGCCGGAATGACTTTTGTTATCGAGATGAATGACACGTCCATGACAGCGATATCGAACTTATGTTGGAAATCACCTGAATTGAGATACCGAGCATTCGTATTTTCTCTCACCTCTACCCTTTCGTCGTTTCGGAGGCTCCAGACAAGCTGGTTGGTTCCGGCATCTACCGCGGTCACGCGCGCGGCACCGTGCTTCAGAAGGCAGTCAGTGAAACCACCCGTGGACGATCCTATGTCAATGCAATTCATCCCGGTTGGATCAACAGAAAATTCCTTTAAAGCGGCTTCAAGTTTCAGTCCGCCTCGTCCAACATATTTGATTTCATCTGAAATGGCTTTGATTCGAATTACGGAGTTTTCATCTAAAGTTTCGGACGGTTTTTCAGCACGCCTTTCGTCGATCAGCACGACTCCTGCCATAATTAATGCCTGGGCTCTGGTTCGTGAGTCGACGAGTCCACGCTCGACAAGCGCTTTATCGATACGTTTCTTCATCTCAAAGCGTTCCAGCATGGCAACAAAACGTTGTCACACAACCCGCACCAAAGGAAGTTCCAATCAATGCAAATAACAGGAAGATCGTGGCGTTGTACCGTTTCATTTTTCCTAAAGGACTAAAGTGATATTCTAGCGCAATGGGAACCGAAACTAAGTTGTCGACATTCGCGAAGTATTCATGGTTTGTCGTCATATTTAATCTGCTGGTCGTTCTCTGGGGTGTTTTTCTAAGGGCGTCAAAATCCGGCGACGGGTGCGGGCAGCATTGGTTGACATGCCACGGTGAAGTTATACCGTCCGCGCCTGAGCTTAAGACGGTTATCGAATTTTCGCATCGTATTACCAGTGCAATCGCGTTTTTTCTTGTGGCCGCTTTGCTGATCTGGAGTTACAAGAAATTTGCTAAAGGCGATCCGATCAGAACGACGGCGGTTTTATCGTTCATCTTTATCATAACCGAAGCCGCTGTGGGCGCCGGGCTTGTTCTAACAGGAAACACCGCGGAGACACTTACTGCATCACGACCCTTCTGGATGGCGGGGCATTTGATTAACACATTCATTCTACTGGCCTTTTTGACCCTGACCGCCAGATATGCCAGCGGCGGAAAACGTCTCCGGTGGGATGTAGGAAAGAAATTCATGGTTCCGATAGCCTTGGCTGGGTTAGCTGTATTGATAATTGCTTTAAGCGGTTCGATCGCGGCACTCGCGAACATGATCTTTCCATCCGGCACGCTCGCCGAGGGGTTGGCCAAGGATCTCTCGCCGACGTCAAACGTGCTGCTTCGCCTGAGGCTTCTTCATCCGATCACCGCTATATTAGGCAGCGTTTTTCTGATCTTTCTAACCGGATGGATGGCAAAGGCAGCGGGTAATGAAAAATCAGTAACGAGATGGTCAAATATTTTATCGATCCTAATTCTTGTTCAACTAGCATTCGGTTCGGCCACGCTTTTCATGCTGTCACCAATCTTGATGCAGTTGGGACATCTCTTTTTAGCAGACGCAATATGGATCTCACTTGTGTTGTTCATGGCGGCGTTTCTGTCAGCCGATAGAACTGAGAAGACCGTCGACATGGTCGCCTCATCATGATCCTTCTCGCCATTTCCTCCCTCTTTCTACGAGGTCATCGAGCGCATTTTGAAGCTCCGCGAGCTTTATCTCCATCTCGGAATCGTCCGCCTTTGGGTCGACATAAATGGGCTCACCTATTATCACTTTTGCACGCGTAAACGGCCACGGTATCTGGAGACGATCCCAACTCTGCAACGCCCAGTATTTCCGGGCCTCGACCATGAATGGGAGCATTGGGTTTCCGGTTTTCTTAGCGACCAGCACAGGCCCAGTTTTGACCTGATATCGCGGTCCTCTTGGCCCATCCACAGTAAACCCGGCCAGATAGCCATTTCTTCCCATCTTGATCATCTCGACGATCGCTCCCGAACCGCCTCTGCTGGATGATCCGCGGATCGCCCCAAAGCCAAATCTCTGGATAAGCCTTGCGGTGTATTCGCCATCAAAGCTTTTCGAGCTCAATACCACGATGGACCGTTGCCGAAAATAATATGTTGCAAGCAATATCCTGTCGTGCCAAAATACGAGAACGGGCTGATGTCCCGCGGCAAGGATCCCCTCGAGACGTTCCCATCCTTCGACCTCAAATCGCGACAGTCTTCCCAGCAAGGCCGTTAGTATGTAACCCGCCAGACCGGCAGACCGGATCACCAGTCTTCTCTGCCACGGGTATTTGGTTAGCGGAGCAAAGCTGAAATGTTTGCCGATTGGTTTTTGCACAGTTAGAAATAACTACCAAGTTAAGGTATTATTTGCAACAACAGCCTTATACCCTTCGTAAGTAAGGTTGCCTGTCCTGCCCGCGAATTTTATGCACCGTAAAATTCTAATTATCGACGATCACGATGATCTGGCGACTGCTCTCGAACAGGTGTTTACCCATATGGGTCACACGGTGACGATTGCCGAAAACCGCGATCAGGCGTTATCGATCGGTAAATTGGAAGCTTACGATCTGGTACTAACGGATCTCGCTGGCCCTGCGTCGGCATTAAGATTTAATGGCGAAGTGTGCCTTCCAAAGATAGGACCGGTTGACGAAACTGAACATATTAAAGCTTTTAAGCTCTGTGCCGCAAATTTCAGACGCAACGAATTTGACGAGGATCAGCTTAAAAATCTAGTGGCTACTATTCTAGACTATAAGATCAGATTCGTTGATACCGAGACCGTTGTGCAAAGAATGCGCGAGAGCATAGAGTTCGAGCTTCCTACGGCGATCTCCCTGATGCATATCGTGCTCGAATACTTACTAAAGCGTGTAGAAAAGCTCGGCGTTATCAACCCGGAACAGTCAAATTTGTTCGTTGCTCTCGACGAGGCTTTTGTGAATGCAGTAAAGCATGGAAACAGGTTTGATACCCAAAAACTGGTCAGGATCACGGCAGAAGTTTCTAAACAGGAAGCCAGATTTACTATCGAGGATGAGGGCGAAGGATTCGATGTTGCCAATGTTCCGGATCCGCTTGATCCTGACAACTTATTTAAGTCATCAGGCCGGGGCGTGTTGTTTATCTACAACATAATGGATGAAGTGATTTACAACGAACGAGGAAACCGGCTCACAATGGTAAAGAAAAGTGAGACCGCGAACCCCAAACTAGCGGGTTGAAAAATTTGACGAGGTTCTCTCTGATAAACGCTCGGTTGGCGAACTTCGTAGAGTCTCGATGACGAATTTATTAGCGGCCAAGTTATAATTCACCTATGAAGGTGACCATCGGGCAGATCAACACCACCAACGGCGATATTGCCGGAAACACTCGAAAAATCATACAGGCAATTGAAAAGGCCCGCGGCGACGGATCGGATCTGATCGTGTTTCCGGAAGTCAGCATTCATGGTTATACATCGCAAGACTGGTTCCAGGATTCTGACATAATCGCTTCGGCTCTCGACCCGCTTCGAGATATCATTCCCGCCACAAAGGGAATAACGGCTGTCATTGGCGTTATCAGGCCAAATGAGGACACTGACGGGCGACGGCTGTACAATTCGGCTGCCGTCATACACGACGGGGAGCTTGTTGGATTTGCGGACAAAACGCTTTTGCCTGAATATGACGTCTTCGACGACCCTCGCTACTTCGAACCATCTACTCATCGGAGGTTGTTCGAAATAAACGGCATCAAGCTCGGTGTTGTCGTGTGCGAAGATTTCTGGAACGACAAAACGTTTTGGAAGGAACGCCTCTATGAGAATGATCCCACTGACGAGGTCATCGCCATGGGTGCCGATATTATTGTTTCCATCAATGCCTCTCCATATAACAAAGGAAAGATAAAGCTGCGGTGCGACATGGTTGCCCATCGGGCTAAGCTTCAGTACAAACCAATAATCTTTGTAAACCTCGTTGGCGGAAACGATGGGATCATCTTTGACGGGGCCAGCCTGATAGCAGACGAAGAAGGGGATATCATCCTGCAGGCAACAGCATTCGAAGAATTCGTCGAAACCGTCGAGCTTGATATACGCAAACCTGATGCACGCGGGATCACGGGTAACGAGATCGAATCCATCCGAAGAGCCCTTGTTCTTGGCATCCGAGATTATGCCCAAAAGAACGGCTTTAAGACCGCTGTTCTAGGACTCTCGGGCGGGATCGACTCTGCATTGGTCGGGGCGCTGGCCGCGGAAGCGATCGGGCCGGAGAACCTCCTTTGTGTCATGATGCCCTCTCCTTTTTCCTCCGAAGGCAGCGTAACGGATTCACAGCTTCTGGTGGAAAACCTGGGGTGTCAGAGCCGGATCGAACCGATCTCCGACACTTTTGAGGTCCTGTTACGGCAAATGGATCTACAGAAGCCGAAGAAAGGCGGTGAGAGCCTCGCAGCTGAAAATATGCAGTCTCGCATCCGCGGTGTAATACTAATGGCCATTTCAAATTCAGAGGGCAGTCTAGTGCTTTCAACCGGCAACAAGAGCGAACTGGCAGTAGGATATTGCACGCTGTATGGTGACACGAATGGCGGTCTGGCTGTGCTTGGCGATGTCCTGAAAACCGAGGTCTGGCAGATCGCCAGGCAGATAAATAAGAACGCCGGACGCGAGATAATTCCAGATGCGATCATCGAGAAACGTCCCTCAGCTGAGCTTGCCCCAGATCAATACGACCAGGACAGCTTACCTGCCTATGATCTTATGGATCCGATATTGGAGATGTACTTCGAGCAAAAAGCTTCTCCCTCGGAAATAATCGCCGCCGGCAACGAGGCCAGACTCGTGTACGA
>JBGTCF010000127.1:0-6882 GCA_041748975.1 Pyrinomonadaceae bacterium | reverse complement strand
CAGCCTGGCCAATATGATCGCGATTGTCGTCGCACGTGATGGAAAGGGAATTAAGTCGGCTGACATCCCACGGTCGGTCATTTATCTTTCAAAACAGACCCACCACTCGATCGACAAAGCGATCCGGGTCGCCGGACTCGGCGAGTGCATCGTCCGCCACGTTCCGCTTGACGAGCGTTTCAAAATGGTGCCTTCAGAGCTTTCGGCGATGGTCGAGGCAGACAAAGCCAAGGGCCTGAATCCTTTCCTCATAGTCGCCTCAGCAGGAACGACAGATGTGGGAGCCATCGACCCGCTTATTGAGATCGGAGCCGTCGCCAAAACACACGGGCTCTGGTATCACATCGACGCCGCTTACGGCGGATTCTTTATACTCACAGAAAGCGGAAAGGAAAAGCTCCTTGGACTGGATCTCGCGGATTCATTGATCATAGATCCTCATAAAGGCCTGTTCCTGCCTTACGGGCTGGGAGTGGTTTTAGTAAAGAACGTCGAGGACCTGAAACGCTCATTTCGTTTCAATGCAAGTTATATGCAGGACGCCTTCGCCGCACCTGATGAGCTTTCGCCAGCTGAGCTCTCGCCGGAACTGACCAAGCATTTCCGGGGCCTGCGGCTCTGGCTGCCGCTCAAGCTGCACGGCCTGGCTCCGTTTAGGGCGTGCCTTGATGAAAAGCTGCTGCTCGCGAGATATTTCTATAACGAGGTCCGGAAACTCGGCTTTGAAAGCAGCGTGGATCCGGAGCTTTCGGTAGTCACCTACCGCTGGCTGCCGAGCACGGGCGATGCCAATGCATTTAATAAAAGGCTGTTAGAATCGGTAGTTGCGGACGGCCGGATCTTTATTTCGTCGACGATGCTGAATGGCAATTTTACGCTGAGATTTGCGTGTCTGGCATTTCGGACGCACCTGAACAGCGTCGATCAATTACTTAGTATTTTAAGGTCAAAGGTGACCGAATTGGAGAACATCACATGCTAGTCGTTAATAAATATTTTAGTTTTCTTCTGATCGTATTTATGTTGCTCGCTTTATTTCCTCATGCATCTGTCGCGCAAACAGCCACAGACACCCGGGCGGACCGGGCGAGGGAAACAGCCGCGAAGATCGGTACAGATGGCAAATCCAAGGTCGAAGTGAAGCTCCGCGACGGAAGGCGGCTCAAAGGATATCTTGAGACCATCAGCGATGACTCGGTCACGTTGATCCAAGATGGATCCAAGGCGCCAGCGACGATATCATTCTCGGAGATCGGTGAACTGAAGCGTCACCGTGGCGGGCTTGGCACGGGCGCAATAATTGGAATCGTTGCTGCCGGAGCCGGAGCGGCCATCCTTCTAGGATTATTACTCAAAAGGTGTCGCAATGAGTTGGGTTGCGGAGCTGGTCAATGAACTGGAAAGATAAGCGTGTATTTCTTACCGGAGCGTCGAGCGGGATCGGCGAGGCATTGGCGATCGCAATGGCCAAGAAAGGAGCCATCCTTGGTTTGATCGCCAGACGAAAAGAGCTCCTCGTGAAGCTTGCTGCAGAGTGTGAAGCGGCCGGCGGCACGGCACGGGTTTTTGCCTGCGATGTTACCAACGAAGATGCGGTTTTGAACGCCGCTGATGAGTTCTTCGCAGAATTTAATCGAATCGACATTCTAATAGCCAATGCCGGTATCGGCGGAAACGATGCCGAAACGAGAGCTCTCCATCCTATTGCGGTGAGGAAGGTGATCGACATCAACCTGATGGGTGCGGTCAATTCCGTCTACGCTGTACTGCCGAGAATGCTCGAGCGGGGTTCGGGCCAGATCGTGGCAGTATCCAGCCTGGCGGGATTTCGTGGGCTGCCTAAATCGGCGGCATATTCAGCCAGCAAGGCCGGAATGACTGCGTTTTTCGAAAGCGTTCGGCTTGACGTCAAGCATTCAGGAGTCGACGTGACTATCATACAGCCCGGCTTTATCCGGACACCTTTGACATCCGGCAGGTCGAGCAAGATGCCGTTCCTGATGGACCTCGATGCCGCCATCCCGCTTTTTATCAAGGCGATCGAGAAGAAAAAGAAATTTGCCGCTTTCCCTTGGCAGCTTGCGACGATCGTGCGGGCAGGAAAATTTATGCCGGCGTGGGTCTACGACCGCATCGCCGGACGGGCCCGCTATCGAGAATAGTCTGATCGCAGACGCTATGTTAAATTGAATCTGTCCCGAGCTGTTTTTGCTTCAGCCTCCAAAACCATTTTCACTTTATGGACCTACTACAGGCGATCATCCTCGGCGTTGTCCAGGGCTTGACGGAATTCATTCCGATCAGTTCGACGGCACACCTGGTCTTTGCGAGTCGATTTGTAAATCTTTATGACGGCAACCCGGCACAGATAACAGCCACGATGGCGGTCATCCAGTTGGGAACCCTGGCGGCCGTTTTTGTTTATTTCGCCGCCGACATATTGGGCATAACCAGCGCATTTATTCGCGATCATTTCGCACTGCTCACGGGAAAGCGGGGGATGAGGTTCTCGGGAACCGACGGCGTGAGGCCGATCTGGCTTTCTGACGACGCATGGCTGGGGTGGCTGATAATCCTTGGTTCGATCCCGATCGGCGTTGTTGGGTTGGTCTTTAAGGACTTTATAGAGGGCCCGACGACCAAGAACCTTTGGGTAATCGCCACGATGCTTATCGTGATCGCGGTGCTTCTGGCAATCGCGGAATTTGTAGGCAGCCAGCGAAAGGACATGCGCCAACTCGGGCTTTCTGACGCTATTATCGTCGGGCTGACACAGGTCTTGGCATTAATGCCCGGTGCAAGCCGTGCGGGTTCGACGATCATGGGCGGAATGCTGGCTGGGCAGAAGCGAGAAACGGCAGCCCGGTTTTCATTCCTTCTTTCGATACCCGCAATAAGCGCGAGCGGACTTCTCGAACTGCGGCAAGCTTTGGACATACTTCCGTCGGATAGCTTTTTGCCTCTTATCGTCGGCAGCGTAGTGGCGGGCATTGTCGGCTACCTTTCGATCTGGTTTCTGCTGGCGTTTCTTAGAAAAAACACAACCGCTGTCTTTATTATCTATCGAATTGTTTTGGGCACCGTAATACTTGTTTTGCTGTGGCAGGGTGTCATCAGTCCGGTTGTTGAATAGGAAGATTCTAATTTAAGTGAAGAAACGCTGGACGATCCGCAAACATGACGCCGATGCTGTGAACAGCCTCGCGCTTGAGCTTGGCGTCAAGCCGATAGTAGCTGCATTGCTTATCGCCCGGGGCCATGACGACCCCGAGAAAGCATTTCAGTTTCTCAATCCCAGCAAAGAACATCTGCACGAACCATTTTTGTTGAAAGGGATGCAAGAAGCTGTCGACCGGATCCAACAAGCGATCGAGAAAGGCGAAAAGATCCTCATCTGGGGAGATTACGACGTAGATGGAACGACGGGGACGGTTCTGCTGAGGAAGATGCTGTCGGTGCTGGGTGCCGAAACCGGCTTTCACGTGCCTAACCGATTTACCGAAGGTTATGGCATCAATATTCCGGCGTTGGAGAAAGCTCAACAGGATGGGTACTCGCTCGTTATAAGTGTCGATTGTGGAATCCGCAGTTTCGAGCCACTGGAATGGGCCCGCGACCATGGATTGGACGTTATCGTGACGGATCATCATCTTTCTGATGAGATTCGCGGCAATCCACCGGCTGTTGCGGTTGTAAATCCGAATCAGACCGGCTGCACATATCCCGATAAGAATCTTGCCGGGGTTGGCGTTGCTTTTAAGCTTGCCCATGCTCTCCTAAGAGCAAAGGGCCATGAAAACGAAGTCGCGGGCTTTCTCAAGATCGCCGCCATCGGCACCGTCGCCGATGTTATGAACCTCACTGGCGAAAACCGGGCGATCGTCGCTATGGGTTTGCTCGACCTGCCAAGAACCGATAATTGGGGGCTTAAGGCCCTGATGGAGATCGCGGATTGCCGCTCGGATATGACGAGTTATCATATCGGATTCCGGCTAGGGCCGAGGATCAATGCGGCCGGCCGGATGGACGTGGCGAGGCATGTTGTCGAGCTTTTCGAATGCGGGGACTTTACCGAGGCCAGGAAGCTCGCCGGCGTTCTCGACAGTCGCAACCGCGAAAGACAGCAAGTCCAGCAAAGAATCACAGAACTCGCGCTTTTTGAGACTGAAGGGATATCGGAGAAGCATTTTGTGGTGGTTGCCGGCGAAGGCTGGCATCAGGGCGTGATCGGCCTGGCAGCCTCGCGAATTGCAGAAAAACTTCATCGTCCAACCGTTGTGATCACGATAAAAGACGGCGTGGGCCATGGAAGTGCTCGCAGCATTTCGAACTTCCACCTTCTTAAGGCGTTGGATACTTGTGAAGACCTTTTCGAGCAGTACGGCGGCCATGCGGCGGCAGCTGGTATGAAGATAAAGCAGGAGAACATTCCGGCGTTGCAGCAAAGGCTCAATGAATATGCTATTGCAACGCTTTCGGACGATGATCTGATGCCTGAGCTAAACATCGACGCCTTATTAACGAGCCGATCGCTGGGACTCGATCTCGTCGAGAGCCTGGCTCCGCTCGAGCCCTTCGGTGCGGGAAATCCAAAGCCCGTTTTTGTAACCAGAGATCTCGTACTTAGAGATGAGCCATACGTTATGAAGGACAAACATCTCAAATTGAAGCTGTTCGGCGAGGATGGAAAGCCGTTCGAGGCCGTCTGGTGGGATGGTGTCGAACGATCAAGAGGGCAAACTCTCAAACCTAATTCTCGCATCGAATTAGCTTATGTTCTCGAAGCAAATAGGTGGCAGGGAAATACCCGCCTGCAGCTTGTCGTAGAGGATCTAAGAGCAGATAATTAATTGAGTGTCAGACCCCAAAGAGATCACGATAAAGGAATACAGGCTGCGGGCCAGATTGCCGCAGTTTGTTCGCATGGGGGCAATTGCTGCGCTCGCGGCTGCGATACTAATCGTGGTGGCAGGATTCTATCGACAGAGTTCCAATACGCCTTTTCGACTCAAGGGCGAGCATGCACAGCTTTCAACTGACGTTGTAGCCGAGGTCAACGGATATGAAAGGCTGGAATCTGACGGTGGTGTTGCAAAATACTATATAAAAGCTGATCACGCCAAAACCTTTGCGGACAATCACCAGGAACTGGAAAATGTATATCTTGAGGTGTACGCAGACGATGGCGTCGGTAAGGATGTGATGTCGTCAGAGACCGCGCTGTATATACCCGAAGCTGACAAGAATTTTACTGCCTATTTCAAAGGGAACGTCGACATAAAAACTCGCCAAGATTTGAACGTAAAGACGAATCACCTCGTTTATACAAAAAAGACGGAGATCGCGGAGGCCGACGAAGCGGTTCAATTTGACCGTGAGAACGTTCGCGGAAAATCGATGGGGGCGCTGGTGGATATCGCCGGAAAGCGTATCGATCTGCTCAAAGACGTCGAGATCGAAACTTTCGATTCACCTGAATTAGCACGTTCGAACATTCGATACGCAAAGATCCGTGCCGGTAGCGCCACATTCGACCAGGCTGCAAACAACATAAAGCTGAATACCGATGTAGCGATAAATCTCGTTTCAAAATCGAAAGAAGGTAAAGATCAGAGTACGGATATCAATGCCGGTCGGGCTTCTCTTGCTTTTGCCGGCGAGGATCCAAAAACAGCTCAACTGAAAATCTTCGAATTGTTCGACAACGTGCGGATTACTTCCTCTGAACAGGGAGGCACGCCTACGAATATTGAAGCTGGCTACGCACTTTACAATAAGGACGCCGACCGATTCGAGCTAAAACAGGGATCACATATCGTTACTCAAACAGGCGACAAATCGACTGATATTCGAGCAGCAGAGATAGTATACGAACGGACAGCGGGCAAGGCAGCCCTAACGGGGGGCTCGGAGATCCGTCAGGGGCCGGATCTGTTAAAAGGAGACAATGTATTCGCCGATCTTTTTTCAAATGGAAAGATCAAGGAGGCGATCGTGCGAGGCAATGCGTCCGCCCGCCAGACGACGCCGGAGAGAACGACGACAGTCACAGCTCCTGAACTTAACGCCACTTTTGTCGATTCCGGAACGTTGCGATCGGCAAATGCCATCGGCCAAAGCTCAGTTGAGATCCTGCCGCAAGAGGGAAGTGAATATACGCGTGTCACGACGAATTCTGGACGCGGCATCGGAATTGTATTTCGAGGCGAGGGGCTGATCGAGAGCATGCGGACCGATGGCCGAACCACAATTCAGCTTAACGCCGCGTCAGGAGATCCAAAATCGGCAAACAAACGCGTAACTGCCGATATGGTAAAAACCGTCTTTCAGGCTAATGGCAAAGACATCCAAAAGGCCGAAGCCGTGGGCAATGCCGAGCTTTTCGTCGAACCGCTTTCGCCCGATCCTAGGAATTATAAGACAACTGTTAACGCCCCTCGGTTCGATTGCGAGTTTTTTCCAACCGGAAACAATGTTCAGACTTGCCTCGCCGGCAAGAAAGCCAAAACGACACGTGTTCCTACGATTCCGAGTGAAAGGCGGGGCACACAGACACTGACGTCCGATTATATGACTGCGGGATTTGATCCACGCACTAATGATATCGAGAGATTGGAAGCCTCAGGCGGTGCCAAGTTCAGCGAGCTCGAGCGAAGCGCAATTGCGGAGCAGTTCTTGTTCATTCAGGCCACCGAGGTGCTTACGCTTCGAGGCGGAGAACCGACCGTGTGGGATTCTCGAGCAAGGGCAAAGGCAACAGAGATTGACTGGCACACGGCCGCTAATAAATCTTATTTGAGAGGCTCGGTAAGCACCACCTACTACAATCCGAAACAGATGCGGGATGCTTCGCCTTTCGGCGGAACGGATAAGCCGATATTT
>JBGTCF010000126.1:0-3109 GCA_041748975.1 Pyrinomonadaceae bacterium | reverse complement strand
CTTGGGAGGTTTCTTTGACGCACCTACAAAACGGCTAGACCTCGAACGGACAGAAAAACTGATCTCCGAACCCGGCTTTTGGGATGACCAAACCGACGCTCAGAAGGTCGTTCAGCAGCGGAGCCGCATCGAAAGGGCGCTAAAAAAACAGGACGGATTCGAATCGGGCATCTCAGATGCCGAGGTGTTGTTCGAATTTGCCGCCGAGGATGCTGATTCGGCAACGGAACTGCATTCGCTGATCACCCGGCTCGAACGTGAGGTCAACGCCGCAGAGGTCGAGAGCCTGCTCTCGGGCGAAACCGATACTAACAACGCGATCTGCTCGATACAGGCAGGTGCCGGCGGCACGGATGCACAGGATTTCGCCCAGATGCTGCTCAGGATGTATCTTCGCTGGGCCGAAAAACACTCCTTTAAGGTCGAGATTCTCGATGAACAATCGGGTTCGGAAGCCGGTATCAAGTCGGCGACTTTCCGCGTCGAGGGCGATTACGCTTACGGGCTCCTATCGGCCGAGGCGGGCGTTCACCGGCTGGTCAGGATTTCGCCGTTCAATTCCGGCGGCAGCCGCGAAACCTCATTTGCATCTCTGTTCGTATCGCCCGAGATCGACGAGAATATCGAGGTAAATATCGAGGATAAGGACCTGCGGATCGACACCTACCGCTCATCCGGAGCGGGCGGCCAGCATGTAAATGTGACCGACAGCGCTGTAAGAATCACACATCTTCCAACCAATATTGTTGTAACATGTCAGAATCAGCGTTCGCAGATCCAGAACCGCGCAGTCGCGATGCAGGTCCTGCGTTCAAAGCTGTATGAGGTCGAGCTCGAAAAACGCCGCGAAGGTGCTGCCGAACTCGAGGCAACCAAACAGGACATAGCCTTCGGCTCACAGATCCGCAATTACGTCCTCCACCCGTATCGTCTGGTAAAGGACACGCGGACAAAGTTCGAACGAACAGACATCGAAGCCGTGCTCGACGGCGATATTGACGATTTTATCAATGAGTTTTTGCTGTTTAAGAAGAGGGCCGGTTCTGAGTCCCGCCTTTAGGCGGCCCCAACTGGCAAAATACACCGCCTAAAGGCGGGACTCTAAACCTAAATGAAAACCTGCCCCACATGCAGCGAAACCTACAAGGACGACATAAATTTTTGTCTGGCCGACGGGACTACGCTGCTTTCCAAGAAAAAAAGCGGCAAAGAGATCGCCCGCTCGCGGTGGAATGAGGTCATTCCCATTTTTCTCGGGGCCATCGCGTTGCTCGTATTCCTTAGCCTGGTCACCAGCAGCCCTGATGACCGTTCCCTGATCTCCACAGGTAACGGATCGCCGTACAACAATAATTGGGTCGGCGTCGTTGGGGCAAATATCGCTGCCGTTTTCTTCAGCACTTTTGGATGGACAGCCTACCTTATTCCTCTCTTGATCGGTCTGATCGGATGGCGTGTGTTCCAATCTGACACGCTGGTCCCGCGGGCCTCGCGTGTCGCGGGCTATATATTTTTTGCGATCTCATTATCAGCCCTGATCGCACTTTTTGGCGGATACGGGGCCATGGTCGGCGAGGCCGCGGCACGGGGTGCGGAATACTTTATCGGCACGATCGGTGCGTCGATCCTTTACATTGCTATATTTGTCAGTTCGCTGCTTCTGATAACAAATTTTACTCTCGGCGGGATAATGAGCCATCTTGAAGTGGCATGGGAAGGCCTTCGTGTACGGATTGATGAAAAGTGGGCGATACGCCGCGAGGCTCGCTCCGGCGAGATCTCTGCCGCGCTCGAACGTGCCCAAAGGCGTCGCGGCAAGCGCGACCATGCTCTCGAAACTCTGCCTCCGACCATCTCAGTCGGTGAAGTCGAAAAAATGGCAGCGGCCGCCGCAGCTGCCGGTCGGGTTTCGCTCCCATTCGCCGAGGACGGGCCCGATTCGGTTCCGACGATCGATGCGGGCGAGAATCCTTACGAAACAGTTAAGGTCTCAGAGCCATTCCCCGTCGAAGATGCCCCCGCGCCAAAGTCAAAGGCGAAGACCAAAGCCGCCGCCGAACCGACATTCGACGACGAAGAAGCGTCTGAACCGTCCGATTCCCCGGCCACGTCCGCACAGACATACGACAATTACCGGCTTCCTACTACTGAATTTCTGACTCCAGCCTCTGCCAAGATCGAGCAGGATGAAAAAGAGCTGCTCGGTATCGCAAAGGAACTGGCCGTCAAGACCGGCGAATTCAACGTCGGCGGCCGCGTGGTAAATATTTCGAAAGGGCCCGTCGTCACGACCTATGAATTCAAACCCGATGCCGGAGTCAAATATTCGCGTATTACAGGCCTCGTCGACGATCTGTGCCTTGCTCTTAAGGCTCCGTCGATCCGCATTGACCGAATACCCGGCAAGGCCTTCGTCGGCATCGAGGTGCCGAATCGCAAACGTGAGACGATCTTCCTTCGCGACGTGATAGAATCTCCGAAATTTACCGGGTCGGATTCGCTGCTGACGCTTGCTTTGGGTAAGACAATAGACGGCGTCAATTACGTCGCCGACCTCGCTAAAATGCCGCATTTGCTGATCGCCGGTGCGACCGGTGCGGGTAAATCGGTCGGGGTGAATACGCTCGTGATGTCGATCCTCTATAAGGCAAAGCCCGATGAGGTCAAATTCATCATGGTCGACCCTAAGCGGCTCGAGCTCGGGCTTTATGCCGACATTCCGCATCTGGCGACCCCTATCATCACCGACCCGAAGCGTGCCGCGATCTCATTAAAATGGGCAGTTGTCGAGATGGAACGCCGATACAAGGACCTCGCCGGTTATGGTGTACGCAACATCGACGGCTATAACATCGAGGCAAAACGCCGCAACGACATCGAGATGTGGGATGACAGCGGCGAAGCCCACCGCATCCTGCCCTACATCGTCATCATCATAGACGAGCTTGCCGACCTAATGATGGTCTCGGGCAAAGAGGTTGAGGAATCGATCACGCGGCTCGCTCAAATGGCACGTGCTGTCGGCATTCACCTCGTACTCGCGACACAGCGTCCATCGGTGGATGTCATTACGGGGCTTATCAAGGCAAATTTCCCATCGCGTATCTCG
>JBGTCF010000125.1:0-3755 GCA_041748975.1 Pyrinomonadaceae bacterium | reverse complement strand
CTGATCGGCAAGATCGAGGATGGCTATGCATATGCATCAGATCCGAAAGGCTCACTATTGCCGGCGGGTGTGCAGTAAACCAATTTTCGTCTTTTAACTTGAAACTTTGAACGCTGGACCTTAAACTTTCTTCGGCACGGGGATGTAGCTCAGTTTGGCAGAGCGCTGCGTTCGCAATGCAGAGGTCAGGAGTTCGACCCTCCTCATCTCCACCAAAATTCTTACGGGCCGCTAGGCCCGTTTTCTTCCTGGAGCCCGCCGCCTGGGAGCTTCAGCTGGAGGCGATGGTTCAGGCAGCGCTTTTATTATTCGCCCCACCGGATAAACCCCGACCTTCTGATTCAGATAATACGGCGACCTCTCGTAGAAAAATCTTAACCTCGCCTGTGGACTGCGATTAAATGTTGGCTCAAGCAGGCGGCGGTCAAACTCTTCCTGCAGCTTCGGGTCTTTTTCGAGCATTTCTTTTGCGAGCTTTTCGACTATGTAACCTTCGCCATACTCCTTTTGCTCGAAGATCGAGTTGAAGAATCCCCAGTAAACGAAGGAGTCCGGGCCGGTAGGTTCGAGAAGATGGATTGCGACGTTCGCACCTTCCTGGTCGAGCGGAATGACGATCGAACCGGCCGGATAGTGCCTGGATTCTTTCACGACGGTTTGCTGCACGTTTAACGTAACGCGGTTTTCGAAAGAGTTCGCTGACCATCTGGGTTCGGTCAATTGATAGCTTTCCACATCGATCGATAACGGAGCTTTCAGCGTTTCGAACTTTATTCCGTGCAGCTTGATCACGTCGATCACCTCTTTCCACTGTGGCGGAATGATGTAGTAGAGCGGCGGTGAAGCCGCACGCTCAACGCGTGCGTCATCGAACCGGGGGATAGTGATGTTCATCGGTGCTGTCCCGTACACGATCCGCTTCCCGCCCGATATAGCGCTGTCTTCCATCTTGTATTCGACGCCTTTGAATGCAAACGGTGTCGATTTATCGGTTATCGCGAGGGACAGCGGATACTTTCTCTCGGGGTCATAGGTCTTTCCCCTTTCAACCGTGACAGTATCCGCCGTTAAGTTTGCAACGAAAAGGCTGGCCTTGGCGCGGCCGACCTCTTCGACCGTGTAACGAAGGATATCGTACGTCCCGCGTACACGAGATTTATACGGCTTATAAACATGCGTTTCGATCAACAGGCCCGCTCGATTGCGAATCGGCGTATAGCCAGTCGCGAATCGCGGCGTGGCGATAAATGTTGTAACGCCGGCGGTGACTTCACGGCCTCCCGAGAACTGAAGATAACGCGACACAATATTTCCGTCTTTCTCAACATTCGGCACGACGACGCCCTCAAAGTGTTCGTCCATCCAGTTCTTTATCGCCGGCGAAACTTCTTGAAAATGAGCGAATTCGTATGTGACGTTGTATTGATAATCGGCACCGTTCGTTACATGGCAGTCAATGAAGATGTCGGGCTTCCATTTGTTCCATAACCCGAGCCATGCGCGCGTCTCAGGAGCGTCGGCCTTCATATAATCGCGGTTCAGATTTAGATTCGTTGCGTTTGCCCGGAAACCCATCTCGTCCGGCCCGTTTTGATTGATACGCATGAATGCGTTCGAGTTTTCATGCCCGTCTACGTTGTAGATAGGCTGAAAGAGTATCACCACATCTTTCAGCAGGTCCTGACGCGCCTTTGTGATTGCGATGTCGCGAAACAACGCGAACCCCGCGTCCTTGCCGTCGATCTCTCCCGCGTGAATACCGGCCTGGATCAACACGATTGCCTTCCCTTGACGACGCGCGAGTTCCGGCGTAAACGCACGGCCTGTCGCGGCGATCAGGAGCGGCATATCGCGGCCCTCGCCGCTTTTTCCGTAAGTCTGATATGAGATCAGCGGCGAAGCGGCTGCCAGCTTTTTGCTGTAGGCGATCGCTTCGTCATAGGTGGAGGTCTTTTTATAATCCGTCTGCTCTGCCGTCGTCTGCCATTGCGGGGGAACGTCTTTAGATTCGCTTTGCGAAAAGGCGAACGGCAAAAATAATAATATCCAGAAGGTAACAAGGAGCGGTTTTGGCCGCTGACGGGAATCGTAAAGATGCATATTTCCTATTATAAACCTGAGAGGGTACGGGAATGAACCGGGCAGAGATCCTCGGGGTCAGGATCGTCCGTTTCTTTTATAATTTAGAACGTATTCAGGCGGTTCTATGCCGGTCGGCAGTTTCGAATCGGCAATCGGATCACGCGGGCTTACGTCAAGCGGTAATACGCCAGCCCAAACGTCCATAGCGTAATCTTCTTCATCGTCCACCGGATCACCGGTGCGGACTTTGGCGGAAGCCTCGTCGATTGGCAGGCGAAGTACGCTGGTCGCTTTCAATTCAAGCTCATTCGGCCATCGCACATCGGCCCATCGGCCGGGAACGATGTGCTCCGTGATCGCCTCAAGCGCAGTGTTCTTTTCGTCCAAGTCTGTCACCAATTCGGCCTTTCCGAGCACGACCACCGAACGGTAATTTATGGAATGATGAAATGCAGACCTCGCAAGAACAAGCCCATCGACCAGCGTGACCGTGACGCAGACTTCAACCCCCTCCGACAATGTTCGCAGCATCCTGCTCGCCGATGATCCATGAATGTAAAGATCGTCGCCCACACGGGCATACCCGGTCGGTATCACATACGGCTGCCCGTCAACAACAAATCCGACATGGCAGATAAATCCTTCATCGAGGATCGCGTTTATCGTTTCGCGGTCGAAAGCACCGCGCTTGGGAAGGCGTTTCAGACGAGTTCGATTCGTAAGTAAAACCGACATATAAGGAATTTGCCACAGATTACACGAATGACATTAAAGTTGTGGCTACATTAATAGGCGGCGATAAAATTTGACACGAGAAGATCCTTGCAAGACAGCTCCGTCTCTATTCGTGTCATTCGTGCCATTCGTGGCAAAAACTCCCTTCTCTACTTTGCGTTCTTCCAGTTGTCCCCGACGCCGATCTCTACGACGAGCGGCACGTCTAGCGTCGCCGCGGCTTCCATTTCGCGTTTGATCACAGCTTTTGCCTTTTCGACCTCGACTTCCGGGCCTTCGAAAAGCAATTCATCGTGTACCTGCATGATCATTCGCGTTTCGAGCTTCTCTTTCTTCAGAGCATTGGCAACGCGGATCATGGCGATCTTGACGATATCGCTCGCGGTGCCCTGGATCGGCATGTTTATGGCCTCGCGTTCGGCACGTGACCGAACCGCAAAATTACGGTCATTGATCGAAGGGAAATACCGCCGGCGGCCAAAAAGCGAGGCGATGTAACCTTGCTCGCGTGCCTGCTGCGGGGTGCGGTCCATATAGGCCCGGATCCCTTTATAAGTGGCAAAATAATCGTCGATCACCTTGCGGGCTTCCTGCTTGCTGATGCCAACCCGCTGAGATAATCCGAATGCCTCGACGGCATAGGCAATACCGAAATTGACGATCTTTGCCAGCCGACGTTTTTCTTTCAAATCCTTTTCGCCGGTCGCCCCGAAGACAAGCCTTGCCGTCTGGGCATGAATGTCCTCATTGTTTTTGTACGCCTCGAGCATCACCGGGTCCTGAGTTATGTGTGCCAAGATGCGCAATTCAAGCTGGGAATAATCTGCGGAGATCAGTTTATTGCCTTTCTCCGGAATAAAGGCTTTTCTGATCTCACGGCCAAGTTCCGTGCGAATGGGTATATTTTGAAGGTTCGGCTCGGTCGAGCTAAGACGGCC
>JBGTCF010000124.1:0-7496 GCA_041748975.1 Pyrinomonadaceae bacterium | reverse complement strand
ATTCCGGCGATCACAATCGACGGCGGCGGAAACGGCAAAGGCGCACATTCGCTGGATGAGCAATGGGATTCAAAAGACAGTTATATAGGAAGTCAGAGAGCATTATTGATAGCTTTGGGTATTGTCGGAGTTAAATAGCTTTTCCACCTTTACCAGCACGAAGACGGTGCCACCCCAAGAGTGTGCTTAACTTGCGGGTACAACTTCATAGATGACCCAGTCTTACAAGAATCGCAATATCGCAAACATGACTCAGTATTTCGTTTAGTATTTTGCCTTTCCCTGTGAACTCAGCAATATAGAAAAAAACGCATTTGATCGAAACGACTAGTTAGAATGAAAGAATTTCTTTAATTGCTCAGTTGCGCGAAAAGGTGCCCGGTCGATGGCCGAACACCTTTTTACTTTTTCTGCGAAGACGGGTGGCTACTATCTTCCGCCGGCTATCAGCAATACAATCACAAATACCACGACCCCGATACCTATGAGCACACGCGTGCTTAAGTTGTTGCCTCTGCCCGTCTGCACCTGCGGATAGGTCACGGGAACCGGCTGTCCCGTCTTCGTTTCCAGTATGACGAAATGGTTCTTGCCCGCTTCGGTGACATGCCCCTTGATCTTAGCTCCATTCTTAAGCTTCACTTCGATTTTTGTTTCAGGACCCGTACCTTAAGTAGGTAGTCTGTTTCAAACATCACTCGCCTGAGTAAGGCGAATGCCTTCCTCTATTCGTGGAAGGCCCCGGTGTCTGCTTCATGGAACCGAATCGGCTCATTCTCGACCTATTAAAGAATGCTGACCGCGCCATCGGGCTTCCAGAGACTGTGGCGTTTCCGCTCAAGTCTATGGATCACCTATAGCGGCACACTTGCTTTCCACCTGATATGTCATTCTGACCGATGGGGTGAAAAGTAATCGTTGACACTCTTGCGTTCAACACTGTATTATTATGTCTAAACGATGTTCATCATCGTTTTTCGACCTCTCTATCAGTTTGACCTACAGCTAAATCTGCATACAGTTTCGGCGGGTCGCGCTTAATCCTAGGGCTCAGCATATATAAATGTCAGCAAAACTTGGGGAAATTCTTGTTCGCGAAAATCTCATAACGCCACAGCAATTGCGGGAGACGTTGGATTATCAGCGGGCTCACGGCGGCCGCCTCGGTTCTAATCTGGTGCGATTGGGTTACGTTTCGGATGATGTCGTGACGGCAGTTTTGTCGCGGCAATACGGCGTGCCTTCGATCAACCTGGACCTTTTCCAGATCGAGAACGATGTTATTAAGTTGATCTCTGAGGACGTTGCGAACAAATATTCTGTCCTGCCTATCTCGAAAGTCGGCGCCACGCTCACCCTGGCGATGGCTGATCCCACAAACGTTTTCGCCATGGACGATATCAAGTTCATGACGGGGCTGAATGTCGAACCGGTCATTGCATCTGAAACCTCGATCCAGCTGGCGATCGCAAAGTACTACAGCGGTTCGAATGAGATCGATATTTTCGACGCGGCGTTCGCAGGCGAAACTGAGAAGGCGGGCTATTCGAATGGCAGAAACGGCCACGGGCCTAAATTGGGTTCGAGAGGCGTTCCCGCTGTTGACGAAAGGATCACGGCATCCGATCTGGATGTCTCGCTCGATCGATTCGAATTTGATGCTCACGAAGGCGACGAACTCGAGATCATCGAGGACAACGACGAGATCGATCTCGCCGCACTCGCCCGTGCTAGCGAAGACGCTCCGGTTGTAAGGCTGGTAAACGTATTGATGGTCGATTCGCTGAGACGCGGAGCCTCGGATATTCACGTAGAGCCGTACGAACGCGATTTTCGCATTCGGTTCCGTATCGACGGCGTGCTTTACGATGTGATGCACCCGCCGATGAAGATCCGCGATCCGCTGATTTCGCGGCTCAAAATCATGGCCAAGCTCGATATTTCGGAAAAGCGGCTTCCGCAGGACGGACGTATCAAGATCAAGGTCAAGATCGACAACCGTTCGCGCGAACTGGATTTCCGCGTATCAACACTGCCGACTTTGTTTGGCGAAAAGGTCGTGCTTCGACTTCTCGACAAAGACAAGCTGATGCTCGATATGACCAAGTTGGGATTTGAGCCTCAGAGCCTCGAGAAGTTTAAGCGGGCGATCGCAAATCCTTACGGAATGGTCCTGGTGACCGGCCCGACCGGTTCGGGTAAGACGAACACGCTTTATTCGGCATTGCAGACCCTGAATACGACCGAAACCAACATTATGACGGCCGAAGACCCGGTCGAATTTAACCTGCAGGGCATCAATCAGGTGCAGATGAAAGAGCAAATCGGGCTGAATTTCGCCGCGGCTCTTCGATCATTTCTCAGGCAGGATCCCAATATCGTTCTCGTTGGTGAGATCCGCGATTTTGAAACGGCGGAGATCGCCATCAAGGCCGCACTTACAGGCCATCTCGTGCTCTCAACGCTTCACACGAACGACGCACCTTCGACCGTCTCGCGACTCGTGAATATGGGTATCGAGCCGTTTCTCGTGGCAACGAGCGTCAATATCATCCAGGCACAGCGGCTGATCCGCCGCATCTGCAGCGAGTGTAAAGAAGAGATCCAGTTACCGCCCGAAGGGCTGATCGACGTTGGGTTCTCGAAGGCAGAGGCCGCCAATCTTAAGTTGTACAAAGGCCGCGGCTGTACTGTCTGCAACAACACCGGATTCAAAGGCCGCGTCGGACTGTACGAAGTTATGGAGATCACCGACGAACTCAGAGAACTCATCATCATCGGCGCCAGCGCAATGGAATTACGTAAGAAGGCGATCGATCTGGGCATGGTGACTTTACGAGAATCAGGGCTGTGCAAAATACGCGAGGGAATCACCACCATCGAAGAAGTTGTCAAGGAAACGGTGATCTAGGAAGTTGGAGGACACATGGTATTAAGGGCAATAGCATTATCATTGGCATTACTTGTAGGCATCGGGACCATCATTCCCGTAGCGACCGAATTCGCAGAGGCCGGTCCTCGGTCGGCAAAAAAGACCAAGAAGAAAAAACGATACTGGCGCGGGGTGAAGAAATATTCGAAACGCTGGTGGCAGTTATACCGAGCGCAGGAACGCCGTAAGAAGGCAGTCGCCAAACGCAAGCGCTCACTACGTTTACGCCAGATCCGTTTGGCAAGGGCCCGAGCCGCCAGATCAGGAACTCAGGTTGCGAGAGCCCAAAAGTCTTCTACGCCGGTTATACGCAGGCAAGCTCTGCCGGGATCTACAGCCGTTTTGCCTTCGGGCGATCCCGCTCCGCATGGCTGGCGACAGGCCCAGTCGACGCCTTCAGAACTGCAATTTCGAGTCGATAATTCCGCCGGCGACCAGGTGGGTTCCGCTTCGATCACGGTTGTAGGCCCTGCAGGTGCGGACAACGGTCGAAAGACGCTTGGCGGTGTCTCGACCTCTACGCTTCGCCGCGAGGTGATCGATCGAATGATCCGCGAGAATGGCTGGGTAGTTAACGACTATCAGAAAGATGTTGCGGGTCAGCCGGTTTACGTTGTAGTCGCACAATCTCAGGCCCGAAACGGAGCACTGCAATCGCGTATGTTCTATTTCACCGAAGTCGACGGAAAGATCTACAACGTTGCGACGAATTCACCTGTGCAAGAGTCCGAAAGACTCGCCGATGAATCAGAAAAAGTGATCAATTCATTGAAAAGCCGAGTTCGTCCCGTCCAGCGGGCGGCGACGAGAGACTAGTCAGTTTTCACCCACCAAACCTAAAATGAGCTACGAACAAACCTCAGTTGAGTCATCCGTAACCCTGCCAGATCTGCTCAGAAAAATGACGGATCTGGGCGGGTCGGACCTGCACCTCTCGACCAATTCCACGCCTCAGGTTCGCGTCCACGGACACCTCGCACCTTTGCCCGGATATTTGGCCCTCACCCCTTCGGATACCAAGCGTCTTGCTTATTCGGTCCTCACCGATTCTCAGAAGCATAGATTCGAAGAAAACCTCGAGCTCGATTTCTCATTCGGCTTAAAGGGAATGTCGCGATTTCGTGCCAATCTGTTTAATCAGAAAGGCGCGGTCGGAGCGGTCTTTCGTGCGATCCCGTATGAGATCAAATCTTTCGACGCACTGGGGCTGCCGACCGTCGTTTCCGACATGTGCAAAAAGCCCCGCGGCCTGATCCTTGTTACCGGGCCGACGGGCTCGGGTAAATCGACCACTCTCGCGTCGATGGTCGACAAGATCAATATCGATCGTCACGATCACATCCTCACTATCGAAGACCCGATCGAGTTTCTTCATAACCACAAAAACTGTGTTGTGAATCAGCGCGAGGTCGCCGCGGATACGCATTCCTTCGGAGCCGCTCTCAGGACCGCCCTTCGTCAGGATCCCGATGTGGTACTGGTCGGCGAAATGCGCGATCTCGAGACGATCGAGATGGCATTGCGTATCGCTGAGACAGGCCATTTGACCTTTGCCACACTGCACACCAATTCGGCCTATTCGACGATCAATCGTATTATCGACGTCTTCCCGGCGGAGCAGCAATCACAGGTGCGCACGCAGCTATCGCTCGTACTCGAAGGCATTCTCTGCCAATCTCTGCTTCCTAAGGCAAGCGGCGACGGACGCGTGATGGCGCTTGAAGTGCTGGTGCCGAACGCTGCTATTCGCAACCTGATCCGCGAGGACAAGATCCACCAGATCTACTCGATGATGCAGACTGGCCAGGATAAATTCGGAATGCAGACCTTTAACCAGGCTCTCGCTTCGCTGCATCACAAGCGGCTGATCACGCTGGACGTTGCAATGCAGCGGTCGTCAAATGCTGAGGAACTGAAGGAATTGATCGATCGCGGTTCAGGGCTAAACGAGACCTACGGCGGAGGCGGCGGCCGGCCGGCCACCAGGCCGACAGCAAACGGAAGCCCCTATTCTCAAGCCAGGAACATCGGCGAACGGCCGAGATAGAACGTAATTGAAAATGGAAAAGTGGAGAATGGAAAATGAAAGAGCAGGCCCCTTGAGCCGATTTTTCCAACGCCAATCTCAGTTTTCCATTTTCTACTTTCCACTTTTCATTTTCCATCGGAGTTATTAATGCCAACATTTGTATTTAAGGGAAGAAATCGCCTGAACGAACTGATCGCCGGAGAGCGGGAAGCCGCCACTCAGGACGAACTTAGGTCTTTACTGCGGCGCGAACAGATCGTTTTGACTCAGGCCTCGGAAAAGGGCCGCGAGATCTCGATACCAAAGATCGGCCGGCGTAAGAAGGTAAAGGCGAAGGAACTCGCCGTCTTTACGCGGCAGTTCTCAGTAATGATCGACGCCGGCCTTCCCCTGGTGCAGTGTATCGATATCCTCGGCGAGCAGCAGCAAAACCAATTCTTCAAGGACGTATTGCGGCAGGTACGCCAGAACGTCGAAGAAGGCTCGACTTTGTTCGCTGCGTTAGAAAAACACCCGAAGGTTTTCGACAGCCTCTATACCCACATGGTCGAGGCCGGTGAGACGGGCGGTGTTCTCGATCTCATCCTGCAGCGGCTCGCCACTCTTATCGAAAAGGTCGTCAAACTCAAACGAAGTATAGTGTCGGCCTCGATCTATCCCGCGGCGGTTATTCTCGTGGCTATCGGTGCCATCGCACTGATCATGATCGTCGTCATACCGCAGTTTGAGCAAATCTTTCTCGGGCTCCTCGGGCCGGGTGAAGCGCTCCCGCTACCGACCCGCATCGTAATGGGCATAAGCGGATTTCTTGCAGGATGGGGCGGCCTTGCCTTGCTGGTGATCATCGTCCTGGGCTCGGTTGGTACGAGCTACTATTACAAGACGCCTAAAGGACGTTGGCAGATCGATACGCTGATGTTGAAGCTGCCTATCTTTGGCAGCATTCTGCAGAAAGTAGCGGTCGCGCGTTTCGCCCGGATACTATCAACACTACTTTCATCGGGTGTTCCCATTCTGCAGTCGCTGGATATCACCGCGAAAACCGCGGGTAATGTGATCATCGAGGATGCCATCTTAAAGGTCCGTGCAGGCGTTGAACGCGGTGAGAATTTCGTCGATCCGCTCAAGGCCACGAAGGTATTTCCTCACATGGTCGGCCAGATGATCGGCGTTGGCGAGCAAACAGGTGCTCTCGATGCGATGCTTGGCAAAATAGCAGATTTTTACGAAGAAGAAGTAGATTCGGCGATCGGGGATCTTCTTGCCCTGATGGAGCCTGTCCTAATAGCGTTTCTAGGTATAACCATCGGATCGATCGTCATAGCAATGTATCTGCCGCTGTTCTCGCTGATCGGGAAGCTTGCGGGCGGTCCCAAGTAAATATGAAAACCATAGATCCTAGTGCAATGATCGTGACCTACAATTTCCTTGTTGGTGTCC
This sequence comes from Pyrinomonadaceae bacterium, assembly GCA_041748975.1. Classification (GTDB taxonomy): domain Bacteria; phylum Acidobacteriota; class Blastocatellia; order Pyrinomonadales; family Pyrinomonadaceae; genus OLB17. The sequence continues at coordinate 1,095 of JBGTCF010000124.1, read as the reverse complement.
TGGTGATGCTCTCCAGCGAAAAAGTAGCGTCTTACGCGGGTTATCTTAACAAGCCATATCAGGAAAAGATCGTGAGAGTAACGTTTGTTTCCGCCTTTACGTTCGGAACCTGTCTCGCCGTCTTTTCAGGACTGATTTACGTCTTGTTTCACCTGCTCAGAATCACCGTGTAACTTGTTAGGCGTCGATCAGACATTACATTCGAAGCTGCAGCATTCGTTCGACATATTTGGCGATAACGTCGACTTCCAGATTTACGGCGTTTCCGGTCTCCAAGGCCGAAAGATTGGTCATCTCCCATGTTTTCGGTATCACCGCGATGTCGAATGACGTTTCGTGAAGCGAAGCTATTGTCAGGCTAATTCCTTCGATCGCCACCGAACCTTTCTCGACAAAATAACGTGAAAGCCCGGCGGGAAATCTGATAGAGACCGTCCAAAAATCCCCTTCAGATATAGCTCCAATAAACTCTCCGCGTCCGTCAACGTGGCCCTGAACGATATGGCCGCCGAGCCGATCCGTGGGCAGCATTGCACGTTCCAGGTTGACGCGAGACGTTTTGCTGAGATCGTCAAGGGTCGTCCTGGCAAGCGTTTCGGGCGATACGTTAGCTGCGAATGATGTTGCGGTGACTTCTCGAGCGGTCAGGCAGACGCCATTGACGGCGATCGAATCCCCGTCCGAAAGATCGGAGGTTACTCGTTTTGCTTCGACAATAACGCGCGAACCGGCCTCTCGCCGGATGATCTCAGCAATCGAGCCAAGTTCTTCGATCAATCCGGTAAACACGACTTAAAACCAGGGCTTTTTGTTAATGACGTAGGTTTGTACAAACTCTTCGTCAGATTTTGTGAGATAGATAATTCCCTCAACGAGCCCCATAATACCCGGGATAAAAAGCAAAAACGACCCGATGCCGCAGGTAACGAACGCTAAAATGAACGCTCCTGCGAACATTGCCAGGTAGATCATCCCTTCCTGCTGATAGCCGAGGACGAACTTGTGAATGCCAAGGCCGCCAAGCAAAATGCCGCAGAGCCCAGCGGCGAGCTTCTTTTCGGCGCCGGGAAGCTTTTGTTGATAGACGGGCTGCAT
>JBGTCF010000123.1:0-9064 GCA_041748975.1 Pyrinomonadaceae bacterium | reverse complement strand
TCCTCCGGCTCCCTCGAACCGTCACCCGTAATCCGGGCCCTGAGGGACAATTCCGACGAAGACCGCGCCCGGGGCGCTATCCGCTTCAGCTTCGGCCGATTCAATAAGCCTGAGGATGTAGATCATCTCCTCGATGCTCTTCCTCGTGCCGTGAAATCGCTGAGACGGCTTTCTCCGACGCAGTCAAACCAAATTTAGTCGTCGATGTTTGGCCGTGCAATTATTAGCGGTTCTATCAAACGGACGAACTCCATCAATTCCTTTTGATTTTTTTCGGTTGATCTTTGGTGATTGGTCAGATACGTCTCAACTTGTACGCGGCCCTTGACGAAGTGCAGACCGACATTCGTCATTTTCTTATTGAATTGAACATTCTTGACAAGGACCGCCTCATCACCGATATTCTGAATCTCGAAAAACTCTCCCATTGAAATATACTCTAGCCGTCGTCGAAATAAAGGAATTTGTTCGTCCTTTCTAGTACCGAGGTTAACGTTTAGCCTTAACTGAGTGTCAGACGATCGCCAAGTGAAATCGTTACGCGTCTCACCAGGTCGACCGGGAACGCCGGAAATTAGATGTGAAGCGTGCTTACTGTGAAGTCTAAAGTTGGATTTTTTCTGTGCAATGATTGCTAAAATGCTGTCGGAAATTTGTTTCGCTTCTGCATAGGCCTTTTCCACCATATCTTTGGATATACTTTCGTCGCGTTCAACGAGTTTTTTATGCTCCTCAGGTGACGTTTGTGCGTTAATGACATCGTTTTGGTTGATCCACATCAAACCGGCCGTCCCCAAAACTGCGATCGCTGTTATTCCGGTGAAAAAGATTTTTTTCATCTTGCTTCCCTCCAAACTACGGATACCTGAGGTAGTCAGGTATCCGCCATCTTATTACCCTACCGAAAAACGGAGGTTGACCATCTGGGCAACCTCTGAACCGTAACTCATTATCTTCACCCCTTGCTGAAAATCTCTACTCTAAAATGGGAGACGGCCGATCGGTTTCCCGAATCGGCCGCCATTTCCCCCCCGGCTGGAATTTGGAAAGAAGTTAGTCGGTCACTAGAATCCCGGCGGCACGGTCGGTTACGATTATGCCGTCGCGGCTCTTCGATCTGCTGCCTGTGCACTTACCGCTGCTGCTGGTGAGATCCGACACGAGGATGCCTGTAAGATCACTTACGAGGATTCCAGCAAGCGACGCCATAGTTCCAAAGATGTCCGTGACGATGATGCCCCTTCTTTCGACTGAGCTGCAGCCTGTATTCGTCAGATCGGTAACGAGTATGCCCGCTGCTGAATCAGATCTGTCCGTAACGAGGATTCCGGCTGCGGAATTGGTTCTGTCTGTTACGAGAATGCCGGCGTTTGCAAAGGTGGCTCCAAAGCTTAGGACGATCGCGAGGGTCATTACTTTCATTGTGTTTTTCATTTTTTTTTCTCCAAAATATTTTTTAGTTTGATTTCGAACCCGGGGGCCCGCTTCGTAGATATGTATTACAAGAGGCGTGCCACAGCGTCCCGGCTTTTCAGCGACTTTCGTAACCTCTTGATATGATTGTAGTTATAGCTATTGTTCGGTTTAATCCTGGCTTCCGGAGTTCCGAAAATTAGATGGATACTATGTTTACACTTTGCCAATATACTTCCCTCAAGTCATAGACAACACAAGCGTTATCAAAATGGATACTTATTATCCACAAAAGAGCTGTGTACGCGGTATACATTTGCTACTTTAGTGAAGTAGATTTAACTGTCTTTGTTGTGTTGAACGTGTTAAACTCCATTTGTGTAGAGTTTCGCGTCTCGATTCTCACATCCCCACCTAAGTCATTCTTCGCTACGTCTGGCTTCCTCTAATGGACCGAACACCACGAGCAAATTTCGTTAAATGGATAATGATCCTGCTTGGAGGGATGTGCCTCTCTCTGGCCAGCGTCAACCTGTCGCGCGATGTGTTCGGCACGGGTTTTCTGGCAATCCTCATCTACGCCACAGTTCTCGCCCCTCGGATGAGCCTCGCTATTCCGAGGTCGAAATTCGCGATCAGTTTTTCGGACGCCGCGGTCTTCTTGGCGTTTCTTTATTTCGGAGGTCCGGCTGCAATTATAATGGCGGCTATCGAGACCCTTGCTAGCTGCTACTTTCTCCGGAACAGCGGCGTGCCGATGAGCCGCACGACCGTACTCACCAATATCTCGATCAATACAATCTCGATCTCGGTAACTTACCTGGTCTGGCTTACATTCCTAGAGCGCATACTATCGGAAGGTTCCGCATCGGGCGAAACGCAGCATCTGTTGTCAACGCTCGGGGCTCTCGCGGTTTCGCAGTTTGCCGTTGCCTCGTTTCTCGCGGCCGTATTTAGGTCGACCGTGGACCGGTCAGACCTGTGGAAGACTTGGATCACGAACTGCTTTTCGAGTTCTCTAACGCAGTTTGTCGGCGCTGGCCTTGCCGGAATCATTTACAAGGTCGTCAGTTACGGTGACATTGTCACCGGCGTCATCGCGTTCGTTGTATTGAGCCTGGCGTATCTCAGTTATCGGCAGTCGATCGGGAAAGTTGGCGAAGCCATACTTCAGGTTGAGGCCGCCGAACAGGAAAAGGCGGAGACGGAGCGGGAACGCCGGCGCGAAGCCGAGCGACACGCCGCTCAGCTCGCGATCACACTCGAAAATGAAGAACAGGCAAACGAAGCGCTTCGCAAAAGCGAAAAGGATCTTCAGCATGCTGCTCTTTATGATTCACTGACCGACCTGCCGAACCGCAAACATTTTGGAGATAAACTTGGAGAATTGATCGACGAATATAGGAATAATCCTGCCACTGGTTTTTTCGTACTATTCCTTGATATTCGAAAATTTAAGAACATTAACGACAGCCTCGGACACTCTATCGGCGACAAAGTGCTGATGGTCGCCGCCAAACGTTTTGTCCGTATGCTCAATCCGTCAGACTTGGTCGCAAGGATCGGGGGAGATGAATTTGCCGTGATCCTCAGGGACGTGTCGAGCGTTGGCGACGCGCAAAAAGTGGCCCGGCGGGTATTTAACAGTATTGCCCAACCCTTCTCTCTTAGCGGAAACAAGATATCGATCCGCGTGAATATCGGCATCGCCCCGTGTGACATAGAATACCGAACGCCTGAGGAGATCCTTCGCGATGCAGATATAGCGATGCATTACGCCAAGGAAGACAGCAGCAGCGTCGCGGTATTTACCAAAGAGCTTCGTGTCCGGTTTCTAGAGCGCGTCCGTCTTGAAAACGATCTTCGAAATGCAGTTGATCGCGGCGAACTCTCAATGCACTATCAGCCCCTTATCGATCTTCAGCAAGGTGGCATCTTCGGATTCGAAGCCCTGCTTCGATGGAACCATTCAGAACTCGGGATGATTCCACCCGATAAGTTCATACCGATAGCCGAAGAGTCGGGCGTCATTATTCCGATCACCGTGTGGATCCTGAAGGAAACAACCGGTCAACTCGCCCGCTGGCATAAGATCGCCCAGAAATATCAAGATCTGATCGTCAGCGTGAATATCTCAGGCAAGCATCTCTCTAACGACGATTTGATCGGCGATGTAGAGACTGCGTTGACAGTGTCCGGCATTCCGCCTTCATCATTGAAGCTCGAAATAACTGAAAGTGCCGCGATGGCGGACGCCGAATATACGATCGGTGTCCTGAACCGCCTTAAAAATCTCGGTGTTCAGCTCAGTATCGATGATTTTGGAACCGGCTATTCGTCGCTCAGTTATCTGCATCGGCTGCCATTCGACACGCTAAAGATCGACCGTTCCTTTGTTTACAGCGTGGGCGCGAGCGGTGAGAATTCCGAGATCCTTCAGACGATCATTTCGTTGGCAAAGGGCTTGAAAAAGAAGGTGATCGCCGAGGGAATTGAAACTGAAGCTCAATTATCCTTGCTCCAGAACCTCGGGTGTGATTTCGGCCAGGGCTACCTGCTGGCCCGCCCGCTGACCAAAGAGGCGGCCGAAAAGTCACTCTATGAGAACAAGAGCTGGCTCCCTGCCCCGACCGACACCTCGACCGCCGATGACGCTCAGCCCGCTGCGGAAGAAAACCTGCCTGTCTTTTAACTTCTCGAAAAGCTGCGCGATACCCATACCCAAGCCCGCGCGTTAGCGAGGGCGAAATGCCGCACGTAAAAATGGACTCTTCGAGGTCTACGGGTCGCTTCTTTTCGCCCTTGCCGGTTTTTCATCGCGCGCGAAGCGTCCGTTGTGAGTGTGTCGCCCTTGCTCACGCGCAGTCTTGGGTAGTCCTTTGTTTGTTAATCGCCCTTACTGACGCGCGGGATTGCGTAGTTACTTCATCCCCATCGTTCAATATTTTGAATTTAACTTTACGCCAACTATACTTATCGAAAATCTTTCTTTTCCGGAGTATACCAACGCGTTATGTTAAAAAGATCCATTTCTTTACTAGTGTTTTGTGCTTTTGCCGTAGCAATTGTTCCCGCACAGAGCAAGTTTGAATACCCAAAACCACGCCGTGCGGACCAGGTCGACAACTTTCACGGCATAAAAGTGGCTGATCCTTATCGATGGATGGAGGATACCGGCTCCACCGAGACCCAAATGTGGATCGAGGCACAGAATAAGCTTACAGATTCATATCTCTCAACGATCCCCGAGCGTGAGCAGATCCGCAAACGTTTGACGGAGATATGGAACTACGAGCGAATCTCAGCCCCGTCGAAGATCACTGACGGTTTTTACATCTACTCTCGAAACGATGGCCTGCAGAACCAGAGCGTTCTGTACCGCGCCTCGTCCATCAATGACCCCGGCAAGGTTTTCTTTGATCCCAACAAGCTTTCCGCAGATGGCACCGCAGCTCTTAGCGGTTCCTCGTTTACAGAAGACGGCAAGCTTTGGGCTTACGGAGTTTCTATTTCCGGTTCGGATCGGACCGAGTGGCGAATTATGAACACCGCCACCGGCGAGTATCTCCCCGACACGCTTCCGCCGAATCGCCAGGGCGGCGTCTCCTGGCTTAATGACAACTCCGGATTCTTTTATCAACGCTTTCCGTCACCTGAAAAAGGAGCCGAACTGCGGGCCGCGAATAAATTTCCCAAGATCTACTTTCACAAGCTCGGCACCCCCGTTTCGGATGACAAGCTTATCTATGAGCGTCCGGACGACGGCGAGATCTTCGTAGGCGGCCGCGTGACCGAAGACGGCAAATGGTTTGTGATCAATGCCACCAAGGGCACCCAGCGGATGAATGAGGTGCATTTCAAGGACGTCTCGAAACCCGATGCTCCCGTAGTTCCTCTTGTCGGTGATCGGGCTAATAGCTGGAGTTTCGCGGGTAATGACGGCCCGGTATTCTACTTCCGAACCGACAAGGATGCCGAACGCGGCAAGCTGGTCAGCGTCAATGTTCTTGCAAAGGAGAGGATCTGGAAAGAGGTCGTGCCGCAGGCCGCCGAAACCCTGAATGGTGTTCAGATGATCAATAACCAGTTCGTGCTGAACTATCTGAAAGATGCCTATACCCGCATAAAGATCTACGACAAAAACGGCAAGCACGTCCGCGATGTTGAGCTTCCGGGCATCGGTTCGGCGGGCGGCTTTGGCGGCAGGCAGGACGAAACCGAGACTTTCTATACGTACTCGAGCTTCAACGCTCCGCCGACGATCTATCGTTATGATATGAAGACCGGCAAAAGCACGCTCTTCCGGCAGGCAAAGGTAAAGTTTGACCCTTCGAATTTTGAGGTCAAACAAGTCTTTTTTACCAGCAAGGACGGTACGCGTGTGCCGATGTTCATCACGCATAAAAAGGGGCTGAAGCTCGATGGCACCAATCCCACGCTTCTTTACGGTTACGGCGGTTTCAACATCTCTATGACTCCGGGATTTTCGGTATCGCGGGTCGTTTGGATGGAGATGGGCGGCGTTTATGCCGTCGCCAATATCCGCGGCGGTGCCGAATACGGTAAAGAATGGTGGGCAAACGGGGCACGTCTGAAAAAGCAGAACGTGTTTGACGACTTCATTGCCGCCGGCGAATACCTTGTGAATAGCAAGTACACTTCGCCGAGCAAGCTCGCGATCCAGGGCGGGTCGAACGGCGGTCTTCTTGTCGGTGCCGTGCTTAACCAGCGTCCCGATCTGTTCGGAGCGGCCCTGCCAGCGGTCGGCGTGATGGATATGGTGCGGTTCACTAAGTTCACAGTCGGTGCGGCATGGAAGTCCGACTACGGCGATCCTGACGATTCGGCCGAGTTCAAGGCCCTCTACGCATATTCGCCGTATCACAACGCGAAACCAGGCACAAAATACCCGGCAACGCTCGTAACCACCGCCGATACCGACGACCGCGTCTTCCCTGCTCACAGTTTTAAGTACGCTGCCGCAATGCAGGCTGCCCAAGCGGGTGATGCCCCGGTCCTGATCCGTATCGAGACCAAAGCGGGCCACGGCGCCGGCAAACCGACATCGAAGCAGATCGAGGAACTGGCCGACATCTACGGCTTCCTTGTCAAAAACCTTGGAATGAAAGTATAGCCTTACTCTTAGGTTTGAAAAACGAAAGGCCTCGCTGATAAGAGCGGGGCCTTTCGAATTAATCCGCCGAAAGCTAATCCGGCAATTAGGCATTTGGTAAATGCGAGTCAAATTCTTCAATGCACTCGCATCAAGTTGGACACATCCCAATCAGAAACAGTGCGTCTCCATCTATGAAGAAGGCACATTGCCCCATGCCTCCAGTTCGACGATTCTGCTAAAGCCATCCGGAGCCCCCAAATGCACTACTACTCTTATTCTGGAGGTCGAGATCGGGGCGAACGTCCGCGTGACCAGGGCTTTATCGTTCCCTGTCACAGTTCCTCCCGTCACGGTCACCCAATTCGCACCATCCCAGTATTGTATGTCGAAGTTAATGTTCAAATACACACTGGCCGTGGTCGCCGTTGTGGGCGGCGTGGTACTCGAGAAGTCGTCAAGCACCATGTACACCGATATCTCGTCGATCGTCTTTACACCGTTGAAGGTGACAGTGAGATCATCCGGGAATATTCCAGGCGAATTGTCTTTCCATTGGCCACCAACCGCCCAGACACGGCTGCCGTCTATGGCGTTTCCTGCGGAGTTGAGCTCGGTGGAGCCGACCGCTGTCCCGCCGTTTGTCGCCAGTGCATGGTTCGTGCGGACCGTGGGCGTCGCGAGCGAGATGACGCCGGATAAACCGGTGCTGTCGCTGCCGAAAGTGGCGTTCGAGCCGTAGCCGACGCTGAAGTCGATAATGTCTCCAACCGCCAGCGCAACGCTTGCTATCGCAAACGGAGCAGTGTCCTGATAACCATTGACATCGTCAGTGAAAAGCTGCGTCGAGACAACGCCGCTCCGACGGATTATCCGGACGTTGGTCGTAGTCCCGCCGGTATCGATCCCCTCAAACTGCCCGTTGATCTGGTAATTTCCGGCAACAGACGCCGTGAAACGTACCACCGAGCGTTCGCCGAATTGGCCCGGATGGAGATTCAGCTGGTTAGGACCATGCACGATCGTAAAGTAGTTGGTCGGCACGGCATTGTTATTCCCAAAGACAGCCGGTACCAGGTCCGGATCGGGGCTGTCGCGATGCCAACGGTCAATTCCGGCTGCCGGAGCATTTGCAGTTGCGAACGGATAAAGAGCAAAGCTCGAATTAGGATCGTTATTCGCTGTGTTGCCATACGAGAATTGGCAATTCGGATTAGAAGCGATCGAGAACGCTGCCTCGACATCATACGGCGGGCCTGAAGGGCACGTCGGCGGCGTCGGCGTTGGCGTCGGTGTTGGCGTCGGCGTTGGCGTCGGCGTCGGTGTTGGTGTTGGTGTCGCGGTTGGCGTCGGAGTCGGAGTCGGAGTCGGAGTCGGCGGGACGCCTCCTCCCCATGCTTCGAGCTCGACTATTCGACTGAATCCATCGACTGCCGCATTGTGCACCACCACTCGAATAGCGGATGTCGAGAGGGGATCGAAAATGAGTTGCACCCAAGCCTTGTTGTTTCCAGTCACGTTCCCACCGGGAACAAGCTCCCAAGCCGAGCCGTTCCAATATTCGACCGTGAAATTGACGAGCGAAAATTGAGTAGTCGTCGTCGTCGCGTCAGGAGGCGTGGTGTTCGAAAAATCGTCCCTGACCGCATAGATCGATATCTCGTCGATCACATGAGTGCCGTTAAAATCTACCCGAAGGGTGTCAGGAAACACGTTCGGGTCGTTATCTTTCCACGCACCGCCAATAGCCCAGGCACGGCTGCCGTCAATCGCGTTCGAGGCCGGATTCAGTTCGGAAGATGCCGTAGCAACTCCCCCATTGATGAAACGTGCATAGTTGATCCTCTCCAATGGTGTGGGCGACGGTTCAGGCGTCGGCGTCGGCGTCGGCGTCGGCGTCGGGGTTGCTGTCGGCGTTGCTGTCGGTGTCGCCGTCGGTGTCGCGGTCGGTGTTGCCGTCGGGGTTGCCGTCGGCGTCGGCGTCGGTGTCGGCGATGGTGCGGGAGCGGTTGGATCAGTGCCCCATGCCTCCAGTTCTACAATACGGCTGTGCCCGTCCGGCGCACCGCCAGTCACCCGAACCCTGATCATAGAGGTCGTGATCGCCGGGAACTCGATCTTTACCCAGGCCTTATTGTTTCCGGTAATGTTGCCTCCGGGAACATTGACCCAGTTCACCCCATTCCAATACTGCACCAAGAAATTGGTTATATGATACAAACTGGCGGTCGTTTCCAGGGTGGGTGGCGTCGTGCTCGTAAAGTTGTCCATCACCATGAACACTGATATCTCATCGATGGACTTCGCGCCGCTGAATACGATCTGAAGATCATCTGGAAAGTCGCCGGGGTCTGTATCTTTCCAGGCACCCCCAATAGCCCAAACCCGGCTTCCGTCATTAGAAGCGGACGCCAGGCCCAGTTCAGATGATGCCGACGCAACGCCGCCATTGATGGACCGGGCATGATTAACACGAGCTCCCACCGCGTGTTCTTCGGTATCCCTCGCTGGTGGGAAGTTGTCATCTCCCGAATACGT
>JBGTCF010000122.1:0-4378 GCA_041748975.1 Pyrinomonadaceae bacterium | reverse complement strand
GATCATCGATGGGGGCAACTCGCATTTTACCGATACGGATCGCCGTGAGGCGGCTGTATCTGCTAATGGCTTTGGCTTTATGGGCATCGGCGTCAGCGGCGGCGAAGAAGGCGCCCGCCACGGTGCGAGCATTATGCCCGGCGGCAAACGCGAACATTACGACCGCATTGAGCGAACGCTTCAGGCCGTGTCGGCAAAGGTTAACGGCGAACCCTGTGTTGCCTATATGGGTGCCGGCTCCGCGGGGCATTTCGTCAAGATGGTCCATAACGGTATTGAATACGGGATGATGCAGCTCCTCGCTGAGACTTACGACTATATGCAGCGTTCACTCAGGATGGAATATACCGAGATGCACCGGACATTTACCGAGTGGAACGCGGGCGACCTCAATTCCTTCCTAGTCGAGATCACCGCCGAAGTCCTTCGCAAAACCGACCCCGATACAGGGAAACCGCTCGTTTCGATGATCCTCGATACCGCCGGCCAAAAGGGAACAGGCAAATGGACATCGCAAGCGGCGATGGATTTCGGCATTCCGATTCCGACGATCGATTCGGCCGTCACGATGCGGCAGATCTCATCGAAAAAGGCTATCAGAAAGAATTTTGCGGCCGAATACGACGGGATCCGAGTTTCCGCCGATCTTAGCCGGGCGCGTACCTCGATCGGCGAACTTGAGGATGCCCTCTTCTGCGGTTTTGTCCTTACCTACACGCAGGGAATGTCTTTGCTCGCCGCGGCTTCTGACGAAAAAGGTTATGGCCTAGATCTCTCGGAGATCGCGAAGATCTGGCGCGGCGGCTGTATCATCCGATCTGCCCTGCTCGAAACGATCCGTTCGGCATTTTCAGCCGATCCAAAGCTCGAAAATCTTCTGCTCGCACCAAAATTCGCCGATATGCTAAATTCCCGTGCCGGATCGCTGCGGAAAGCAGTCGTTTCTTTCAACGAAAACGGCACTCCCGCGGCGTGCTTCTCAGCCTCGCTCTCATACTTCGACGCCTTTCGCACCGAACGCCTGCCCGCAAACCTGATCCAAGCCCAAAGAGACTTCTTCGGAGCCCACACGTACCAGCGTATCGATAAAGAAGGCACTTTTCATACCGACTGGCAATAGCAGTGGTCAGTGGCCAGTGACAGGTGCCGAGGGTGGATGCGGGAAAAGCGTTCGGGCCGCGTAGATCGCTGACAGCATCGTCGAGATTGACTGGACCGCAGGCCCCCTTGCCTGCGTGGACGCATTAGCGTCCGCGTCCCGATTCGCGTTTCACGCTCAGGCAGGCTGGGAGCCTGCGGTCCGACGGCGGTGACGCTCTTTTCGATCTTTACCTTGCGTTCGTATGGGTTCAGGTGCTTTCGACGATCTCCCAGGCGTGTTCGGCTTTTAGGAGTTTGCTCATGAGGGAGGCGTGGACGCTGTGGCCGGTTTTTTTTGCGGTGATCTTGCCTTCGATCGGCATGCCGAGGAGGGCTAGGTCACCGATTATGTCGAGGATCTTATGGCGGACAAATTCGTCGTCGAAGCGGAGCGGCGTTTCGTTTAGCATGCCGTCGGGGGTGAGGACGATGGCGTTGTCGAGCGAACCGCCGAGGGCGAGATTTGCCTTTCGCAGCATGTCGATCTCGTGGGTGAAGCCGAACGTTCGGGCGGACGCGATCTGTCGGCCGAAAGAACCATTTTCAAAGACGAACTTGAGCGACTGTATATTTATGAAAGGGTGCGGGAAATCGATAAGGCATTCTATCTCAAAAGCTGAGGCCGGCTCGATCGACATTTGGCGGTCGCCGATCTCAACAGAGACGCGTTCGAGGATCCGCAGGATGTGCCTCGGTGCCTGCTGCTCGACCACGCCTGCCTTTGCGATAAGCTCGATGAAATCCTCGCTGGAGCCATCCATTATCGGGATCTCGATGTTGTCGAGTTCGATAAAACAATTGTCCACGCCCGCCCCGCGAAGCGCCGAAAGAAGATGTTCGCATGTTGAGAGCACGACGCCGCGGCGCATCAGCGTGGTCGCGTAGGCGCAGTGTGAGATGTATTCGACCGACGCCGGGATCTCGAAATTGTCGAGATCGGTGCGGACAAAGATGTAGCCGGTGTTCTCGGGTGCAGGCTTTAGGGTCAGGTTAACATCCACGCCCGTGTGAAGGCCGACGCCGTTTGTTCTGGTCGGTTTTGCTAGCGTGGTCTGGTTCATTTTCTGCTGGGTGTGCGTTTTCGCCCTTACTTACGTACGGGCTTGTGCCTCGAATTCCATCTGACATTTCTATTACAATCCGCGTGCCGAAGACGGGGGCCAGATTTAATCGAGGTTTTGGGGGGATGTCTGCACAACTGTGTTGCATTTCAGCCACAACGAGGGCGGAATTTACTATTGATTGCCAAGACATTACAATCTAGTAAGACGAGACCGATGCCACGTTATTTCTATCTTTTACGGTATCAAGGTGCTGATGTACTTTTTGGACAATAGGCGCCATTCATTACCGCATGTTCATATAGAGTATGGTGAGGATGAGGCTGTCATCGGAATTCCGAACGGCGAGCTGTTGGAAGGAGATTTGCGGCGGGCCCAACTCCGAATGGTTCAGGCATGGATAGAAATCCATCGAGACGAGTTAATGAAAAACTGGGAGAGAGCAATTAAGGGAGACGCGGTTTCCAGAATTGAACCTCTGAAATGAGATGAATAAAGTGATCGAAGCAAAGGCGAATGAAAACTACACACTCGATCTGAAGTTCAGTGATGGCACCTTTCGGCGGTTTGACGTCAAGCCGTATCTCGAACTGGGCGTATTTAGGGAATTGAGGGATATGGAGTATTTTTCTCAGGTTTCGATTGCATATGGTACTGTGAATTGGCCTAATGAACAGGACATTGCACCGGAGACTCTTTATATTGAAAGTGAGTTGATCAACTAACTGTTTATGGCAATACAAACCGCGGGGCAAAAGGCCGCGAAAATCGCAAAGATACGTATAGAGAACAAGGCGTCGTTTCCGCTGCCTAAGGGCACGGAGGAGAACATCAATAAGGTGTTGGATTTTCTTCCGGTTGAGCAGATTCGCGGGGTCGAGAAGGTCAAGCTTGTCGATTATATAAACGATCCGCGCTTGAAGAATCTCGATACACCGCTCAAGGGCGACCTGCCGGGATTGTATCATCCGCGGCAAGGAAATCAGGCTCCGTGGATGGAGATGTCGATGGGTGCGTTGCTGCAGCCGACCGAGACTTTTATTAAGAAGTTCATGGCGAAAAGCTCGTTCAAGGGTAATCTTGCTGGCTTGATCTTTTCGCTCGTGGGTCAGCATTATTACCTGACGCTCCGTCATTCGGTTAAGAAGGGCGGGCTCGAACCGCAGATCCGCCAATTTGCGGAAAAGAATTTGCGAGCGTGGAGCGAAAAGCAAAATGCAAACAGCGTCCGTGCCAAGATCTTTAAGCCTTTCCGGCCGGCTCTCGAGCGTTGGGCCAAATGGCTGAACAAAAAAGCGGCAGCGGCGAAGAAGTGATGAGTGATGAGTGATAAGTGAAAGAGAGCATACTCCGCGATAAATCTTTTGACTTTGCGTTTCGGATAATAAACCTCTATAAACATCTTCGCGATGAGCACCGTGAGTACGTTCTGTCTAAGCAGGTTTTGCGATCTGGGACGTCAATCGGAGCGAATATCGAAGAGGGAAGATATGCGCAATCAAAATTGGATTTTATTCACAAACTCTCGATTGCCCAAAAGGAAGCGGCTGAAACTTCATACTGGCTCAAATTATTGGCGAAAGGTGAGTATATTAATGAGAAGCTGGCAAGATCGATGCTCAATGATTGCGATGAGATCATAAGATTACTAGCTTCCTCGATTAAGACAGCGAAATCTAAATTAGAAGGGAATGTTGATCGATCATAGTGGTGGGTGTTTATCACTCGTCGTTTATCACTTATAAGTTTTATGCAATATTGGATGGTAAAACAGGAACCGGATGCGTATTCCTGGGATGATTTTGTAAAGGACGGAGCCACGGATTGGACCGGGGTAAGAAACTTTCAGGCGCGTAACAATCTGCGGGCAATGAAGAAGGGCGATAAGGTGTTTTTTTATCACTCGAATGTGGGAAAAGAGGTGGTCGGGATCGCGACTGTTTCTAAAGAGGGTTTTCCTGATCCGACTGACGACAAATGGACTGCCGTCGAACTTAAACCCATAAAGCCGCTGAAAAAACCGGTCACGCTGGCGCGGATCAAGGAAAACCTCGCTCTCGCCGAGATCAAACTGGTGCGTCAATCGCAGCTTTCCGTGATGCCGCTGACTAAAGACGAATACGAAGAGATCCTCAGTATGTCCAAATAGGCACATTATGCTAAAAGAGGCCGTTGCC
>JBGTCF010000121.1:0-11200 GCA_041748975.1 Pyrinomonadaceae bacterium | reverse complement strand
ATCCTTGTCGAACGACCTGTAAAAAGACGGCCAGCCGGTGCCTGACTCGAATTTATGGTTAGAGCTAAACAGGGGCAAACCGCAAAGGCGGCACGCGTACGTGCCGTCCAGCTTGTTATCAAGCAGCGTTCCGCAGAAGGCAGGCTCAGTGCCGTGATCTAATAAAACGCGATATTCCTCTTCGTTCAGATCTTGCGCGAGACGTTCGATGGTTTCCGTGTCCAGCGGGGTGATGTCGTATCCGGAATCTGAAGTGCTCATAAAATAACAGTTTAGGCATTGTCGAATGGTTCGTCTAGCAACACGTGATAGAACCGATTGTCGTAAAGATCAAACCCTTCGATAATTCTTCCAAATCCTCCTTGGTTCGAAAAGCCAGATAGAGCCGCCAGCAAAGATTTAAAGTCAGCAAAGTCATGAACACGTTCAAGGCTCTCTAACGTCATTTTCCGTCCAAGTTCCTTAGTGTTTTCAAAGTCAGGTACAAGGTCGGCCGGACACTGCACGGCAACTTCTAACTGAGACGATCCACAAATTAGCCCGGCTTCAACCGTCATCTGCAACGCGATGTCACCCTCATGGTTCTTCGACAGCACTAATAAATGTGGTGCCACCGCGAACATTGCTTCTGAGGTGTCACCTTGATGCTGTACATCGTTGATGATATTTCCAAGAAGTTCCTCATTCATGCTCGAACCGTAAGCTATCGTTAACCATACAGCCACTTCAGTAGCTGGCGTATTGTAAGCAGTTTTCAATGTTCTCCAGCGATAGTCGTCGAGTGCAAGTGGCATTTGATTCGTTCGAAGAAAACAACAGATTAACACAGATTCTCACGGATTATTTTCTTAGAATCGGTGGAAATCTGAGTAGATCCATTGCTATTCTTCGGTTTCAAGGACTTTTCGTTCGAGCTTTTTGAGCCGCAGGGCGAATTCGGCGAGGCGACGGTACGCGGCGGTCGATCGGAGCCATTCGCGATTATCAAACGCGGGGATACCGGATATGACTTTTCCGGGTTCCACGTCGTGCGAGGTCGCGGATTTTGCCGTGATCACCGCGTCGTCGCCTACTGTAAGATGACCGGCGATGCCGACCTGTCCAGCGAGCACGACGCGTTTGCCGATATGAGAGGTACCGGCGAGGCCGGTTTGGGAACAAATGAGAGCGTCTTCGTCGATGGTGCATGAATGGCCGATCTGGACAAGGTTATCGATCTTCGCACCTCGTTTGATACGAGTTTCGCCGACCGAGGCGCAATCGATAGCGGTATTTGCGCCGATCTCGACATCGTCTTCGATCACGACGCGGCCCGTTTGAGGAATCTTAAGCCAGCGTTTGTCCTCGTCTTTTGCATAGCCGAACCCATCGCAGCCGATCGTCGAATTGTTGTGAATAGTACAGTTTCGCCCGATCTCACAATGCTCACGGATGGATACGCCTGAGTGGATCGTTGTGCCTTCGCCGATCTTTACATAATCGTATAACGTTGCATTCGGCATGATACGCACGCCGCTTGCGATCGTGCATCCGATGCCGACGACGACGTTGGCGTGTATCTCAACATCGGGTGCGATTTTGGATGTACCGTCGATCACGGCGGACGGATGAATAAAGGAGCGCAGTTCCGGTTCCGGAAAGAACAACCGCAGCGCACGTGTGTATGCCACGTACGCATCGTCAGAACGTAGTACCGCAACGTCCTCACGGCCAGCATCGGCTCCCGCGTTTAGAAAAACGGCCGAAGCCTTGGTTTCGGCCACTTGATGGGTATATTTGGGGTTGGCAAGGAACGATACGTCGCCCTCGCCGGCGATGTCGAGCCCCGCCGCGGATCGGATCTCGAGGTCCGGGGAGCCTTGTTCGATAGTCGACCTGGTCTTTTCGGCCAATTCTGACAGTTTCATTAAAATTCCCTTGAAAGGCGTCGGCGCGTGTGTCACACTATTTTTAGCAAACAAAAAGGCCCACGCAAAGTCTTGCGACCCACTCTTCGCCCGCAATACATTATTTGACAGGAGTATTATCTAAGAAATGAACCATACTGCAGTAGATCCAACCGCCGCAAACCAAAACAAGAATTTTCCGCCCGCCGAACGCCGCGACGTTCTGAAGAACGAACTGCTTGACGGCAAGCTCGTCCCGAAGCCGGCAGCCAACCGCTGGCATAACCTGATCAGCACGAATTTTGCGAACGCAATTGGAAGCCGGGTGCAGCGCAGCAGCTGCGAGGTATACGCCAACGATATGCAGGTCCAGATAGGAAGTAATTCGATATGCTATCCGGACATCGCGGTGGTCAGCGGCGAGCCTTCATTCACCGACATCAGCCAAGAGGTATTGAAAAACCCCACGGTGATAATTGAGATTTTCTCAAGCTCGTCCAGTTCGACGGATCGCCAGCGAAAGCTCGAGGGCTTTTTGGCCGTGCCTCAGATCAAGGAATGCCTGCTCGTGAACGAGACCGAAATGCGGATCGAGCATTATGCCCGACAGAATGCCAAACAGTGGATCTATCGCATCTACAATGAGCGCGACGACGTCATCTCGCTGGAATCGATCCATTGCAAGCTGTCAGTCGCCGAGGTCTATGCCCAGGTAAAGGTCGAGGTCAGTGAGTTAAGTTCAAAAGCGGTGAATTAGGGATCTAACCGCTAAACACGCGAAAGACGCCAAAGAGGAGCTTGTTTCTCTCTGGCGTCTTTCAGTATTTTAGCGGTTGAAAATCTTACATCAAATTCACGGGATCTATCTCTACATTTATTGTACGGAGGTCGCATCCGTGCTGTTCGGCGTTGGCGAGTGCGATGTCGAGCGTTTCGCGCATTGCGCGGCGGCCGGAGCCTTTTAGAATTATCTGGAGGCGATATTCGTTTTTCAGACGTGAAAGCGACGATGGTGCCGGGCCGAGAATGCGAACGTGCTTGGCCGTGTTTGCCGCATCCAGCTCTCGACGCAGGATATTCGCCATTTTTGACGCGTAAGAAAGATTGCGATGCTTGACTAGTATCGAGGCGAGCACAAAAAAGGGCGGATATCCGAGCCGCTCACGATACCGGATCTCCTCGGCATAGAACCCCTCGTAATCTTGTTCGCGGGCGTGGCGAAGGGCATAATGCTCCGGGTAATAGGTCTGTATTAGCACCTTCCCAGCCTGGGTGCCGCGACCGGAGCGGCCCGCCACTTGAGTGATTAGCTGAAACGTCCGCTCGGCCGAACGAAGGTCAGGCAATCCCAAACCGATATCAACCGAAATAACTCCGACGAGTGTCACATTTGGAAAATCGTGGCCTTTTGCGATCATTTGGGTGCCGACGAGCATGTCGAGGCCGCCGGTCGAAAATCTAAACAGCACGTCTTCCAATTCGCCCTTGTGGGCCATCGTGTCGCGGTCCACCCGTGCGATACGCATTTCAGGGAATTTCTTTGTAAGCTGTTCGGCAATATTTTCGGTGCCCTCGCCTACATAATACAAATACTGGCTTTCGCAATGAGGGCACGTTCGCGGGGCCTTTTCGCGGTAATTGCAGTAATGGCAGAGCAGCTTTCCGTCGCCGCGATGAAAGGTGAGCGTGATATCGCAGTTTTTACATTTGAGAGTTTCGCCGCATGTCCGGCACAGGACAAACTGGGAAAAGCCCCGTCGATTCAGCAAAATGATGAC
Source organism: Pyrinomonadaceae bacterium (assembly GCA_041748975.1). Classification (GTDB taxonomy): domain Bacteria; phylum Acidobacteriota; class Blastocatellia; order Pyrinomonadales; family Pyrinomonadaceae; genus OLB17. The sequence goes on along the minus strand of JBGTCF010000121.1, from coordinate 7,536 downwards.
CTGCTCGCCTTTGCGATACGTTTCTTTGACCGCATCGAGCAACTCATCGGACAAGGCGACGTCCTTGCCCGCTCGTTTGAAAACCTCGCGCATGTCGATGAGTTCAGCTGTTGCGAGCCCAAGGTCTCCTATGCGGTTGGAGAGCCGGAGATAGGTATATTTTCCCTTTTGTGCGTTGTAGAAGGATTCCATCGCGGGCGTTGCGGAACCGAGCACAACGACGGCGTCTGCCAGGTGAGAACGCATCACGGAAACATCGCGGGCATTGTAAAATGGAGATTCGTGCTGACGGTATGATGTATCGTGTTCTTCGTCGACGATCACAAGGCCGATATTCTCAAGCGGGGCAAATACAGCCGAACGCGTGCCGATGGCTATTCGGGCATCCCCACGGCGAATTCGACGCCATTCATCGAAACGCTCACCAGTCGAAAGACTGGAATGGAGGATCGCCACATCCGGGCCGAAAACAGCCCGGAGTCGCCGCGAGAATACGGGCGTAAGAGCGATCTCGGGAACTAGCATCATGGCGGACCGGCCGAGATTCAGGGCCCGACGCATGGCGCGAATATAGACTTCGGTCTTGCCGCTTCCCGTGACGCCGTGAAGAAGAAAAGCCTTGAATCTTTTATTTTCGAGGGCCGAAGCTATCGCATCAAGTGCCGTCTGCTGCTCGCCGGTCAGTGTGAGGTTCTCATGTACAGGAAGGGTCGCACCGGCCAACGGATCACGGTCGACGTCCTGAACGTAGACCTCGACGATTCCGCGTTTTGCAAGCGTATTCAGCGGAGACGCGCCTGTATCTGCACGTTCGAGAATGTCGGTAAAGAGCATTTCGCCGCCGCTGTCCTCAAGTAGCTCAATAATCCTCTGCTGCTGGTCGGTTAGAGGTTTGCCTTCGGTAGATTCTTCCAATAGCCTTACGGCCTTTCGGCGTTTCGGCCGTACCTTTTCCGAATTGATCCCGGCGGGCAGGGAAGCTTTAAGCATCTCGCCCCAAAAACTCGCGTAGTAATCGGCCGTCCACTGTGTCAGACGCAGGATCTCGGGAGTGATCATCGGCTCCTCGTCGGTGATCTCGATTACGTCTTTGATCTTCGATTCGTCGATCTCCACATCGGCGGGAAGCTCTGTGTGCAGCCCAACCGCATAACCGGTGAGGTTTCGCCGCCCGAAAGGAAGTTTTAGACGTGCGCCAAGCTTGATCGCGCCCTGCATTTCCGGAGGTATCCGATAGGTAAAGGCACGCCGCAGCGGCACCGGAAGGACAGCTTCGACGAAGACAGGCAAGGTTTGAGTTTTTGCTTCAGAGGACGGCATTTCGGGGCTGACTGAATCATAACTCATGGGAACTTATTGCCGAAATCTTTGTCTAAACGAATGTCAATCGGGTTTCATTACCGCGAACTCCGCATTAGAAAAAGCAGCCACCAATGCACGAATTTCTAAACCAGAAAATTACGTAAACTTAAAAGAAGAGATTTTTTAGCTTCTGAATTATTAGTGCATTAGTGGCTAAATCTTTTAACGCTTAATCCGGAATTACACGCTTTGCATTACTGACCTTAAACGGTAACTGCGGTAAAATTAACTTAATGGACGATCTATTCAAGCCGAAGGAAGAGAAACGAGGATTTAACAGAGTCTTTATAGTGGGACTGATCATCGGTGCGTTCATCATCGGGGCCGCTTTGTGGGTCCTCACGAGAACGCCTTCGATGGAAGATCAGATCGTTCAGGTGCTGGAAGGTTCGTTTAAAGTGGGATCGCCCGAATTTGAAGAACTAAATAAAGACATCATCATTTCGACCGATGACCGCACCGTTCAATCGCCGACCGGAATGGGCCGAATTTCGATGTATATCACGGGAAAGGTTCGCAACCGGGGCACACGCACATTCGACATTCTGGAGGTCAATGTTGCCGTGGTCACGCAATTCAATGACGTTGTAAAGGAAAAGCGAATCCTGGTCGTACCTGTTCAAAAAGCACTCCTCGGCCCCGAGGAGACCATTCCACTCACACTGAGCCTTGACGGATTTACACCCCAAGACGACCGCGCCAATATCCGCTGGAAGGTAACGGCGATCAGGGCGATGGCGAATCCCAATTAAATAAGGTCATCCCTGGTTCACAAAAAGGTCTTCGAGAGATTGCTTGACGGGATGAATTGACAGGAGTCGGCCGCCTTCTGCGCGCGTGATCTCCAGGACGGCGTCAATGTCGGCCTCATCGAGGACCTGTATGTTGACGCCGTTCGGCTTGGCGAAAAGGGTGGCACCGGCGATGAATTCGATCTTTTCACGGACCTTTTCCGCCAAGACTCCCTCGATATTTATTTCCAGAGCGCGCGATTCGTCGTTTGCCGACAACAATTCCTGCAGATCGCCGGAGGCGGCAAGGCGGCCATTTCGCAGGATGGCGACTTCATCACAGAGGGCCTCGATGTCCGAGAGTATGTGGGTCGACATAAAGACCGTTGTGCCTTTTTCGCGCAACCCGGCGATCAGCTCGCGGATCTCGCGGCGGCCGATCGGATCAAGTCCGCTCATCGGCTCGTCGAGAAAAACGACCTCGGGGTCATTAATGAGTGATTGGGCAAGGCCGACTCGCTGGAGCATGCCTTTGGAATATTTCCGAAGCTGACGCTTCCAGTCTTTTTCCGGCAAGCCGACGGCCGTCAGCATCTCGTCGCATTTTGCTTTTCGCTCGGAAGCGGAGAGCCCAAATAACTGTCCGAAATACTCCATCAACTCGCGGGCCGTCAAATAATCATAAAAATATGGATTCTCCGGACAGTAGCCGATCCGTGCATGCATCTGCACGTCATTCATATCATGACCCAAAATTCTAGCGGAACCCTCGGTAGGGAACTGAAGCCTCATCAATGTCTTGATAGTCGTCGTCTTTCCCGCACCATTGCCCCCAAGAAAACCAAAGATCTGCCCGGGCCGCACGTTCAAGGTCAGACCGTCGAGGGCACGAAGCCGTTTTTTCCTCCAAAAGCCGGTCTCGTAGTCCTTCGACAGATTTTCTATTTCGACAGCGAATTCCATAGGATCATCGTGTTGGCAAATCCGTTCGGCTAGTGTCGGGCATCACACTGCATTTTTCAGTATCGAGCAAATACGGTGTTCCAGTCGGATCGGCGAGTCGATTAGCTGAATCGAGCCGAAAGGCGTTGTTGCCGGGCAGCACTACGTTTTTCAAGATTGGCAAGATCTCGTTGAGATTGCCGGGACACCTTCCGACACGCTGCTTTGATTCGAGCAGAACGCGGTCGATCGTTTCACGCTCGTCAAGGGTATTGAGATGGGCGATCCGCCGTTCGGCGGTGATCCTCACCGCCGGATCGTCCGTTCCTTCCAGCATCTGTTCGAAGATACGCCGGGCAGTCAAACGGCTGCCGCCCTCGGTCCTCATCGCTCCGGCCATCAGACGCATGAACGGGGCAGCCCCCGATATATTCGAGCCTTTTTCATAGGCTTCCGCGGCATTATCATACCGGCCGAGCTTCCAGTAAATATATCCGAGATGTTGATAAAGCTGCCAGGCATTCGGATTGTGCTCGATACCCTTTAGTATCAGCTGGATCGCCTTTTCACCATCGATTGCCGGAAGGACGACGGCTCCATAATAGAATGCAGCCAGGAAATGAGGGTCAAGCGTCGTGGCATTGTCCAACATCGGATAGAGAAGACGCGGATTCAATGACCGGAGATCATCGAGATTAATATTCTCCGTTGGCCGAGCCAGGATCTTGTCACCGATATACTGCAGCGACCGCATATAGTACCAATCGGCTATCAGACCGTCCATACCGAACGTAAAACCTTTCATCCGGGAGCCGTGAACGCTGAGATCAGTATCAGAAAACCCGGCCGGCATCTGAGGCCTGCTGCGCTCCAACGACGCGCTCAGGCAGACCACGGAAGCAAGTCCGGCGACAATGATCGATGTAAACCTGGCATAACTTCTTAGTGCTGAAATGACCATTATTTGAAATTTCGCCGACTGAAGATCATCAATGTAATTGCCAAAAGTATAAAGTCATAGATCACAGCCAAAAGGACCGCCTGGCCGATCATCGCTGGCGGCGCGGCGATGCCGTTTGCAGTTTCGGCGATAAATGTGAAGTGCGAAAGATTGGGAAAAAGATAGTAAAGGGCGCCAAAGAAGTATTGAGCGCCCGCCGAGCCAAGGTCGGCCGCAACCAGTCGAAGGGCCGCGCTGAAGTGACCGATCACAAAAACAAAGAAGGTCAGCAATGCCGACAATGCCGGCGTGGAAAATGACGAAAACATTATCGCCACGGCAGTCAGGATCGTAAGTTCCAGATAAATGAGGAGTACGGCAGCCCAGATAAGCCCTGCAAGCCGACTTCCGCCGACGTAAAGCAGGGCAAGGGTTACACCGAGGCCCATTACGGCGACATTCACCAATAAGGTCACGCAAAGTCCCAGATACTTTCCGATGATAAATTCGCCGCGTCCAACCGGCTTGGAAAAAATGGAATAGACCGTCCGTTTTTCGATCTCTTTCCAAACGAGGCTGACGCCGACGAATATCGAGATGAAGGCTCCGAATATAAGCATCGCCGAGAGCCCAAGGTCGACAATTACCTTTGCTTCCTGCCCGGCGGTGAGCTCGCCAAGAAAGATCGCGCTTGCGGTTATCAGTAGAACAAAAACGATAAGGTTGTAAAGAATTCGGTCACGAACTGCCTCGCGAAAGGTATTCTTCGCTATTGCGGCTAAATTTCTAAGGGAATCTGCTAGAGATTTCGGCATTCGATGCTATTAAAAGGATTCGGCGCCTAATTTTACTGGTTGTGGCGATATGCCCCGATCGAGAAACGCAAATAGAACAGTATAAGAGATCTTGGACTAGCGTCCGGATTCCTTCTCCGTATCGTCCAAGTATTCTCGGACAATACTGAGCGGCACGAGATCCGCTGGCAGCGCTGCATTCTTATTTGTCTGTGCCTCAAGGAAAGCGGCCAGACTGCCCTTCTGGATCAGGTTGTACCACCCTGCGGCCTGCCGCGAATCGATGTTCGCCGCCGCGTCCAATTGTACTTCGGCTTCAGTAAATTTTCCAGAAATCTGGAGCAGCACTGCGAGTCGGGTCCGCAAAAATACAGATCTCGGAAAGATGTGTATTGCTTCAATTAGCGTTTGTTCGGCGTCGTCGGGTAGACCGGCATTCGTCTGATATTTAGCGAGGGTTGAGTAAGTCGTCGGCACGCCCATTCCATCGTCGATTGACCGGCGCATTTTGTGTACGGCAGCCGGAGAGTCTCCATATAGCTCACTCCGCCATGCACTATGGATCATCAGGGACGGGTAATTGGGATCCAGCTTAAAGGCGAGGTCATAAGTTTTGATAGCCTCTTCGTGATCGCTTTTGGTCGCCGCAGCAATCGCCAAATACTCGGCAGCCCCACGGCTGGAGAAGAATGCGGTCTGTATCAAAAGAATTACGAATACCGCTAAAGCAGCCCAGTGTAGCGTCAGCTGACGCGGAAGTCGGATCTCAGCTATTTCAATTGAGATCATCGCTTTTATTAGTTCGTGAACAGCGATTGCCAGCACCAGAAAAAACACCACACCGTTCTGAACCGCCCGGAATGAAAACGAGCTAACACTCGAACTTACGGCGAATGACGATACCCCCCCGATACAGGCCCAGAGCATTGGTGACAGCCGGAAGTGATTGTTTTTGAATGTTCGAAGAGTCCAGAACGCGATCAATAGGAAAGGGATCGTGAATAACAAGATACCAACTATACCCAATTCTGCCGCAACTTGCAGCGGCTCGTTGTGAGCCCTTTCGACCACGTAATCTTCGCCGTATTCGATGGTTTTATCGTCAGGATATTTTTCTCGATATGAACGACGGGCAGCATTAAAAGAGACGCCGAAATTGTTAGCTCCGACGCCAGTTATCCAGTTGTCCTCGAACATTTGCTTGCTGACATTCCACGTGAAGACACGCATCATCGACGTCTCTCTGGTGGTATCGGCCGCCCCTGATATGTAGTCGGCCGTTGCCGGTACGGGGGAAAAGAGCGAGAAGGTGGCTTGTACAAATATCGTGAGAAAAAGCCAGACTCCGAAGCTGGTCATTATGCGGGCACGAAAAGCCCGATGAGAAAAAAGAAAGCATCCGGCGGCCATTACTATAAATCCGGCGACCCCGGCGATAAAGGCTCCTTTGCTGAGGGAGAGCATCACTACCAACCATCCCATAGCGCCGACCCCCGTGATCATCAAAAAGCCAGTTTTACGACGTGTATAAACGGCCGCCATCCAAACCACGGGAAGGATCGTGCCGAGCAATTCGGCGTATTTGGCGTATCTTCTCCTCAGCGTGCCCTCGAGAATCTCAAAATCCGGAACGCTTATATAATCAATCAGACATATCGAGCCAATCAGTATACACAGCCAAATGAATGTCGAGGTAACGATCGATATAGAACGCGAGCGTTCAAAATAAAGGAGGGCGAGAAGGAAAAAGAATAGATATGAAAGCCATACAAACGAATGATGTAGTACCGAATAAGGTGAGTACGCCCAAATAACTGAAGCCGCGTTCCACAAAAGAAATAATACAAAGAATAGAGAGACCCATATGTACGAGTTGCTTCGCTTTACCTTCCGAAGATTTGCATCCGGACGGTTCCAAAGAATCAAAGCCGCAAAAATGAGTAGAACGGTCGAGACTAGCAGTTCGATCTTCCACGGATGCAAAGCCGCCATCGACGGCCGTGAAACCGGAAATAAGGTTGCAAGCAGCGAAACGGCAACTAATGGCGGGGCCACAAGGTCAATTGTCGTGACTAGTCTTCCTTTCGACATAGCTGGTCTCCGTAACTTACTGGGATACAGGTGTCGCAATTCTGCGTACTCCGATTTAGGTTAACAAAGGAAAAAAGCGGAAGCACCTTTCGATGCTCCCGCTTCGGTTTGATTTTAGTGGTGGTTTAGTTCTCAAGGGCGGATGCCGATGCAACTGTCGTAGCGTCAAATTGGGTGGTCAAATCAGCAGTGGAGACCTTTAGTACGCCGTCCGTTGCGATTCCAAATTTTCTCGTACCGGTTGCAGTTATGCCCGACGGTCCTGCCGGTATTGCTGAGAAAAAGAATGATGCAGGGGTGGTACCTGTGGAAGCAGTGCCCGTTCCTACGAACACGTAACCGCTCTTGGTGCCAGCGGCGAGAACCGCGTCAACAAGGCCGGTGGTTCCGCCCAGGTTGGCAAGAGCAGGAGCATACTGTCCGTTGCCGTACGTCGAGCCATAGGTCATTTGAGCACCATGCAGCGTACGCATGGCTGATATTGCTGAGCCTTCATTCGCCGAACGGCGGGCTGCGAGCAGGTTGGGGATAGCAATCGCGGCGATAATGCCGATGATCACGACGACGATTAAAAGTTCGATAAGCGAGAAACCTTTCTGATTTTTCATTTCTATTTCACAATCTCCTAAAGTTTGAAAATCTTGTACCTTTCCCAGGCCACTAGTTCTATTACAAG
>JBGTCF010000120.1:0-4655 GCA_041748975.1 Pyrinomonadaceae bacterium | reverse complement strand
CACAAGCGACGACAATCCTGGCCGCTCAGCATCCATCACGCCGTGCGTGGCGAAATGCACATACTTGTATTGGGAAAGATCGCCGTTCAGGACGTTCGTCCGGTTCGCCTGAAAGTCGATCGCCTTGAAGCTTGAGTTCTTTGGCGTGAGTGCAACAAGTGCGTCGGCCTCTTGCCGTGTAAATGGCAGGCGGCGGATCACGCGCTTTTCTGACGTAGCGGACTCGTCCAAAATATGTTCAAGGCCGCGCGTGTCCGCGGGTTTTACCGGTGGAGTCTTATCTTCAGGAGCGGGCGATGCGGCTTTGAAACGAACATCCGAGCGGTCAAAGACGGGATCTGCTATTATGGCCAGGGTTTTGGGTGCTGGCTGTCTCCCGGCCAGCTCCCTTCGCTGGAACACGAGTGTCGAGGCTGACGGAAGGCTAACGACCTCGTGGCCGACGATGAGTGGTTGATTATTGCCGGCCGCCGGATCGGGAAGCATAGCAAACGGTATGTACTGCAAGGCGCCATCCGGGACGATTATCAGCCTTTTGCTTTCTAGCTGAGACGCAACGGGAGCGATGATCGTCTTGCTCAGTTCCAGTGCAGCAGCCGGAAGCCTGGCCTCGGCCTGGCTGATGCGTTCCCGTCTCTGGGACGCGGTCTCGCCCTTCTTGTTGGTGCTGCGTGCAGTAAGAAGCTCGTAGACCTCGCGGGCGCTTTTCTCGATCACCTTTACATTGGGTAATTCATAGCTGGTCAGGGAATCTTGCGTGATAGCCCAAAGATAACTGTGGTCCTGGCCCGCGACGCCCATCGAATACTCCAGCAGAACAGTGCCGGAATCTAGCTGTCTTTGGATATCGCTGAGCTTGATCGACTGTGGCTGTGTCAGTGCCGCGTATTGTGGGCTAGCCTTGCGGATGGACACATGCGCCCGTTCGTATTCGGACTCAAGCTCTTCTATCAGCTTCGTTAAGGCTGCTTTCTGCTCGGGTTTGGTGGCCGCTGCCAGTCGCTCTGCGGTATTGTTGAGTCGATAGCCGATGCTTCGTTCGCGCTCAAGCAGTGTGGTATCGACGCCCTGACGAATATCGACCGCTGATTCCGACAGAAGATCTACCAAGCCCCGCGAACGTTGGCTTTCGCTCGACTCGAACGCGAGTGCGGCGAAATCTCTATCCGGGTCCCTTCTGTGAAGGCGCATCAGGATGTCGGTGTAAAGTTTATAGAACTGCTGCTTGGACGCGACGAAGGAAACGCGTGATTCCGGGCTAACGGTCCCGCGGCGTATCGACTCGAGAATATCTATACCTTCTTCAATATAGCTGCGGGCTGAAACAAGATCACCCTGTGCGGCTTTGGCTCGAGCCAGTGGCTGCAGCGAAAGGGCCACGCGGAGCGAATCTTTGAAATCGCGGCGGATCGCCAAGCAAGAAACGTGGAAATTGACAGATTTCGCGTAGTCGCCGAGCTGGTAATAAGCGATACCGATATTCCCAAGTGCCGAGGCTTCTCCGGATCTGTCCTTCAGTTCGCGGAAGATCGCCAGCGCAATGTCGTAATATTCGATCGCTTTGGTGTAATCGTGCTGTTCGCTATATGCAATGCCGATGTTGTTTAGTACCCTGCCTTCTCGCAGCCGATCCTTAGTGTCGCGGGCGATCGCCAGCGACTGTTCGTGGTACTCAAGCGCTTTGCCGATCTGACCCATCGAACGATGAGCATCAGCAAGGTTGGTGAGAGCGACTCCCACGCGAACGCGGTCGTTGTCCTCACGCAGCAGAGCGAGCGCCTGCTCATAATAAGCTATGATTTTCTCGTTTCGGCCGAGACTCCTATAAAGGTTGGCCAGATCATTGAGTTGGCCCGCCTCGCTTGCTCTGTCTTTCAGCCTCCGCGATATCTCCAGGGCCGCCTGGTAATTTTCTATAGCTTTCTCATAGGCACCATCGCTCTGATATGCCCGAGCCAAACGACCGAGCGTCACTGCCTCTTCAAACCGATAATTTAACTCTCGATAGAACGTCAGCGCCTGCGAGTGATATTCGATCGCCTTCCCATAGCTGTCCTGTTTGGCGTGGACGAGGCCCAGGTCGCCTAGGGAAATGGCCTCGCTTGCCCTGCTCTTGGTCTCACGAGCGATGGCAAGAGCCTTTTCGTATGATTCGACGGACTCCTGATAACGAGCCATGCTGCTATAAGTGCCGCCAAGGCTTCGAAGCGCTTCCAACTCGCCGTTTCGGTTCGCTGAATCGCGAGCGACTGTCAGCGACTGCTGTCCATATTCAAGTGCCTTCTCAAAGAATCCGATCCGGTCATTCAGACCTGCAAGGTTGGTGAGCGCGTTGCTTTTGCCGGCCATGTCTTTCGCTTCGAGAGCGATCGCCAGTGCGCCCTCAAAGCTTCCAATGGCTTTTTCGTAATGCTTGAGCATTTCATGAACACCACCTTGATCGTTCATTGCGCGGGCCTGGCCGGCCAGATCTCCAAGCTCACGCGAGATCGCAAACGCTTTTTCGAAACATTTGAGCGCATCGTCATAGCGATCGATGACGATGTACGAGATGGCGAGATCCCTGAGCGTTGTCCTAGACCCGACTTGGTCATTCAGATCATGCTGGATAGACAGAGCATTCGAGTAGAATTCGACAGCTTTGTCAATACGACCCAGATCTCGGTTTGCATCAGCAATCTTGCTGAGAGTGGCGGCTTGGCCGGCCCGCATATTCTGGGCGATCCAGAGAGCGAGCGACGCATCAAGGGCCGTGATAGCTCGCTCATACTGCTTCACCCCCGATAGGGTGACGCCTTGAAGATTTAGCGTTAGCGCCTGTAAATAGCGGTCCTGAAGTTCCTGAGAAGATGCGAGAGCCTTCTCCAGGTTGTCGCCTAGTTTCCGATCCTTAAATTTCTTTTCAGCCTGTAGTCTACGAGCCTCGTTGAGTAGAGACTCTGTTGCCGATCGGCTGCGGTCCTCCGCACTCGCTGCAGACCTCAACTCCAAAGTCGCTGCATAACTCCCTTTTCGGTAGGCTGCTCCATTGGCGACAATACCCAGCCGATAAACACCAGCGGATGGAGCTTCGATCGAGAGGAATTCGGGGACGCCGGCGAAGGCGGCAAGATCGCTCTCGATCAGCGGCTTGCCATCTGCACCGGCGAGCGAGAGCTTGACGTCCATCCCTCGCTGGTCGACCATAACGCGCAAATACTGCCCGGCTGCGAGGTCGATCTGAAATGTATGTGATTCGCCGCCCGCGATCGTTCGCTCGACCGGTTGGCCGGGCTGCAACTGCTGCGGTTCCTGAGCGGAAGCGAACTGTGCAACCGCCAGCAAGCAAATCGTCAAAATAAGGTGAATTCGAGTCTCGCTCATTTGTTTTCTCCCCCTCTTTTTCTAATCGGTAGGAAACCGGCTCAATGATGCTCCAATTTTATATTGTGGGCGACTATGTCGGTGTTGCCTTTTACGATGGATTGTTTCTTGTCGTCGTCGCGTTCGATATTCGAACTATCGGTTTGATACTCTTGTAGGATCGACCCGATCGTTCGGGACAGCTCGATGTCCTTGATACGGCCACGGTCCTGTGGATTTGCGAATCGCTTGGCCGATTCCAGCTCCGGTATCGCATTCGTCGACCAAACCAGCCAGACAAATTCGGTCCCTTCTTTCTCATCAAGCTCAAACCAACTCTGCCCGGGGATCTGGATCTCTCTGCCGGCCGAGATAGAAGCAGAACCGTCATTAGTCGTCGGGGAAGGGAATAAGATATTGTAAGCCGCCTCGTCATTTTCACCGCGGGGGCCTTGATTCAGGATGTAGAGGTAGCCGGCGTTCGGGCTCACAATATGCAAACGAATCCGGTCTTTGTTTCGGAAGAGCATTTCGCCCGAAAGTTTGAATGGCTCTTTATAACGGCCGTCCGTGAAACCTTGCACGGTGAGCGAATAAGCAACCTTCTGGACAGGAGCGGCAGGAACGGGAACAACAGGCGGCTCCGGCACGACTGCCGTATCTGACTTCCCGGACTGCCAAAAAAGGAGGCCGATCACTGCGCTGAGTACTAAAGCGATGACCACCGCTGGAACCAGTAAATGCCGCTTTTGACTGACCTGAGGCCTTTGCTGCGTCAGTTGTTCATCACTAACCAACGGCAATGCCCGTGTCACTTCTTCGGATCTTGTCGTAGGCTGTGTATTCGGACGAATGTCTTCGTTAGAACGTCCGAGTTCGGCTTCGAACTCGAGCCGGCGGTGAAATCGCTTCAGGTCCTCGGCGAGTTCCTCGATGGTCAGGTAACGATCGGCGGCATTCTTTGCCAATGCCTTGTCGATTATTCGCCGGAGTTCCAATGGAGCGTCGTCTACATATATTTCGATCATCGGTATCGGTTGGTTTAATATCGCCACGAGCACATCTGTGTGGGTCGGCCCGCTAAACGGGGTTTTGGCCGTCAACATCTCATACATCATCACGCCGAGGCTCCAGATGTCCGTTCGGCCGTCCACGGGAAGCCCGCGAGCCTGCTCGGGGGACATATAGCTCGCCGTTCCCATGATCATTCCCGGTTCGGTCCTGAATAACGTTTGTGCCTCCGTGCCGGTATCGGCGACCGGAATGCTTAACTTGGCAAGGCCGAAATCAAGAACTTTCGCTATCCCGTCGCG
>JBGTCF010000119.1:0-9090 GCA_041748975.1 Pyrinomonadaceae bacterium | reverse complement strand
TGGAAACTTTGTCGATTCGGGACTGCGGCTGACGACCCAGGATTTTGCTATTGATCCGCACGTAGTTCGGGAGAGCAACGGAGAGTGGTATATGTTTTACGCTACCGACTTTTTGGATCATTCTCACATCGGGACGGGAACAGTTGTCGATAGCATGTCCGATCCTTACACGCTAGCCGGAAAACCACGGCCCGTGACGAGAGCACGATACGATTGGCAAGTATACGACCCTGCCAGAAAGGAAAAGGGCGGCGTGAGGTGGCATACGGTCGAGGGTCCGTTTGTCATTAAGCGAAAGGAGCTATATTACGAGATGTTCAGCGGTGGGAACTGGCAAAACGAAACTTATGGAGTTAGTTTTGCGGTTTCTGAAACTCTCGAGCGAGATGACGAGTGGGTGCAATTTTCGGACGGCAAAACAACTCTTCCGATCCTTCGCACGATCCCCTCCCGCATCGTCGGCCCGGGGCATAACTCTGTCGTACGGGGGCCAAATAATCGGGAGTTGTACTGCATTTATCACAGATGGGACGAAGCAGGTCGGGTGCTCGCTATCGATAGAATGGATTTCGCCGGTGACGGTAGGCTTTTCGTCAATGGGCCCACGGACACACCGCAACCGTTGCCCTTTCTGCCAAAACGTCTCACCGGGTTGACGGACGAGAACTGGAAGGTGGCTTCGGGACAATGGGACGACGCTGAATCGAGGCTGACCTCGCATGGTGGAGGCATTAATGAAATTCGCTATGAGACGGGTCGCAGAACCGATTATCGCTGTGCGATCAATTTCAGGTCATTTGGAAAAACGGGCGGTTTTGGTATCAAGCTAGACGGAGTCGAGATCGATCTTTTTAGCTTCTGGATCGATCTGGATGGCCTGACGGCTTCAGCGGAGTGGTCCGGCGGCGGCAAACGCACTCTTCAACTGCCGGACGGGTTCGACCCCGCCGCAGATCACGCGTTGGTGTTGGAGGTTCAATCTGAAACTGTAAATATCGACCTTGACGACGGCGATCTGAGCATTTCGGCAATTCTGCCGACAAAGCCGTCGGCTTTGTCTCTACTCTCGGACGGTGTTCCCACGGAGTTCGGGCCTGTTGATATCACCTTTGGATTCGAGGAGCTTTTTCAGGTCGAGGATATTCGAAGCCGGGGCTGGGAATATTCCGCCGATCGCGGCATCGTGTCTATGAGCGGCGGTCTCCTCAGGGTGGATGGATCTGGATCTAACTCCGCTGAGATCACGCGTAGTGTCGAGGGTGGAAATTATGAGCTTTGTACAAATCTGCGTCTGGCCGGGAACGTCGAGGCCGAAACAAAAGCCATTTTCGGATGTGGAAATATGTTCACGCTGACAGCTGGGCCGGAACCGGTGCTTGAGACAAACGGGAGTATTTTTCAACTGCCGGACGATTATGCGTCTACAGTTTTCAGCCAGTTTCGCATCATCAGGATCGAAGGAAACGTTGACGTTTATTTAGAATCGGTGCACGTAGGCTCCGTGCCGGCGAAGGACGGCGAAGTTATAAAGATCACGGCCCAAGATGCCGAGTTGGAACTGGATATGGTTCAATACACGCTCATTTAGGTCATTTGAATAGACCATTCGTGATAAAATAACAGTCGATTTGCCAACGTATCTCCCTGAGTTACATTCGACTGATTTTTCCCATAAACCAAAGTGAAACGATTTTGTGACTAATACATTAGCCGCTACCGGAAAATACAAACAATCAGCCAGTAACTTTATCTGGGCGGCCGGCATCGAGGATACATTTGTGCCTCAGGCCCGGCCCGGCCATCGTGCGCTGGACGAATACGAGCTAATGGGCCATTACGAAAACTGGCGCGTTGACCTCGATCTCTGTCGTGAATTAGGCCTGAAGTCACTCAGGTGGGGTATCCCATGGTATCGGGTCGAACCGGAACCGGGAAAATTTGATTGGAGCTGGATCGACGAGGTGGTCGATTACATGACGGGTGATCTCGGGATCGAGCCGATGATCGACCTTATCCACTATGGCTGTCCATTTTGGCTCGATCGGGGATCCCTGAACAAAAATTATCCCGAGTTAGTAGCGCGATATGCAGGAGCCTTTGCCGAACGCTACAAAGATAGGATCAGCTGGTACACTCCACTGAACGAGCCGATCATAACGGCCTTGATGTGCGGGATGCGAGGCTTGTGGCCGCCGTATAAACGGGGGGACCGCGGCTATATTGAGGTTATGCTCCAGGTGGCTAAAGGCATACAGCACACCGTGAAACGGATCCAGGAGGTCGATCGGGACGCGATAATGTTTCATGTTGAAGCGACTGGCCTGACGCGTTCGATCCGCGAGGACCTTGCGGCTCTGGCCCACGAAGAAACTCACCGGGGGTTCCTGTGTTTCGATCTCGTCTCCGGACGTCTGGCACATGATCACCTGCTTTTCTCATGGCTCGTGCGTAATGGTGCCGCTCCGGACACGCTTGTGGAGCTGCAGGAAAATAAAATTTCGCTAGACGTCGTCGGGATGAATTTCTACCCGCAATGGTCTACCAAGCAGATCTATCTTGATAAGAAAGGCCGGATCGCTTTTCGTGAGACAGAACCGGAAGGGGACGGTTTTTCCGAACTCATTCGCCAATACTACGATCGATATCAGGTACCCGTCATGATAACGGAAACAAGCGCGGTCGGTCCGGAAGAACTCCGTTTGCGCTGGCTCGACGATTCGGTCGAGCATGTCCGGGAGCTGCGCGGCGAGGGCGTTCCGGTGATAGGATATACTTGGTTTCCCTTGTTCACTATGATCGATTGGCGGTATCGATTTGGCCAGGACCCGCTCGAAAATTACTATCTGGAGTTGGGGCTTTATCGCATAAACCGCGAAAGTTGGGGGGACCGCTGGATCGAAACTCCCCTCGTGGATAAGTTCAAACGGATGGTCCGTGATCCTGAGAGTTCAATAGGGAATTTGAAAGGTACGATCGACCCGCTGAGGAAGAGTTTATGATCGCTGTCCCTCGGAATGCAGGTACGCACCGGCCGAGGGTACAACACTGAACACATCAGTCTCGCGGCCAGTTCCTTCTTGATATTTGTCGGTAATATACGATTTGAAGCTTTCAGTTCGCTCTTTTTCCAGTAAGTTGATCGTACAGCCTCCAAACCCTCCGCCGGTCATTCGTGCGCCGATCACGCCGTCGAAATCCCTGGCAATGTTAACCAGCAATTCCAGTTCCGCGCAGCTGACCTCATAATCGCTTCTCAAACTTTCGTGGGACCTGTACATAAGACCTCCGATCTGCTCAAAGTCACCTATACGAAGGGCCGCGGCGGTCTTGAGAGTCCGATCGTTTTCGGTTAGGACATGACGGCACCTTCGTCTTATGACCTCCGGCAAAAGCTCCGCCGCTTTATCGAGATCGGCCAACGATACGTCGCGCAGAGATCGAATAGCGGGAAACCGACTTTTCAATATTTCCACGCCCTCCTCGCACTCCGCCCGCCGTTTGTTATATTCGGTATCGGCGAGTTCATGCTCGACCTTCGAATCGCAGACAACGAGAGCCAGATCGCCGAGTTCCATTGGAATCTTCTCAAATGCCATTGAACGGCAATCGATAAGCAAAGCCTGATCTGCTGCTGCCAGTGCCGACGTAAACTGGTCCATAATGCCTGAGCGGACGCCAATATATTCATGTTCCACTTCCTGGCCCGCGAAAGCGAGATCGACCATGTCAATTCTGTTGCCCCCAATGGAGGCGAGGGCAAGCCCGACCGACACTTCAAGAGCCGCGGACGAGGATAGCCCAGCGCCAAATGGAATATCCGAATCGATGAGCAGATCCGCTCCCTTTATCGCAGTGCCACGCCGTCGCAACACCTCGGCCATGCCCTTTACATATAAGCTCCATCCCTTTTCACTCCCGGCGTCTCCGGGTCTGATCGTGGCGCTTTGATCAATGGTTCGTGAGTGGACGGTGATCCCGCCGTCATCACGGCTTTTGCATCCTACGAACGTCCGTTTGTCGATGGCAAACGGCAGCACGAAACCTTCGTTGTAGTCAGTGTGCTCACCTATTAGATTTACCCGCCCGGGAGCGCTGAATATCTGCGGCCGGGAATTGTACCGCCGCTCGAAATCGGCTGAGAATTCCGCAATGTCAATCATGTCGTCGCCTGCCACGATACAGGCCGAATATGCGAACGCAATTCCGCGGCCTTCTCTTCAGGCAAGGTATCGTTTATGAACATCCCGGCCCCAGCTTCGCTCCCGGCAAGGTATTTTAGTTTGTTCTTGGAACGCATCGGCGGATAAAACTCGATGTGAAAGTGGTAAAAGTCGTAGTTCGCGCCATCGCTCGGCCGTTGGTGGATCGACATGATGTATGGGAACGGCACTTCAAAAAGCCGATCGAACGCCGCCAACACCTGTTTCAATATTTCGGCCAGATCTCGCTGTCCGTCCGCGAAGAGATCCGTCAAGGCCTGGAGGTGGCGTTTAGAGTAAATGTGGGTCTCGTATGGATATCGAGCGAAGAAAGGAATGACGGCGATGAATGAGTCGTTCTCGGCGATTATGCGCGCACTTAGACGGGTCTCTTCCTCGACTACATCGCAATATAGGCACCGACCCTGCGTTTCCATATGATCCCGGGCCTGCGACAATTCTTTGAGGATATAAGGAGGCACAAAGGGGTACGCGTAAATTTGGCCGTGAGGATGGTGGAGGGTTACGCCCACTGCCTCGCCCTTGTTCTCAAATATAAAAACGTACTCGACGAAATCGAGCGATTCCAACTCTCGAAATCTGTCTGTCCAGACGCGAACGAGTTTGTATATCTGCTCTACGGGCTCATCGGCGAGTGAGGACCCATGATGCGGGGTGTATACGACGACCTCACAGACGCCGCGAGACGGTTTTACGCGGTAAAACTCGTTTCCTTCGATCGAAGGGGTTTCGGGAACTGACCTCAGGCTTGAAAACTTGTTCTCAAAGGCAACAATGTCGTAATTCGCCTCCGGGATCTCCGTAGGAAAACCTCCCGGGACGGTCGGACACAACGGGCAGTAGTTGTCAGGCGGCAGGAAGGTCCGCTCCTGACGGGCCGTAGCAGTCGCTGTCCATTCACCCAGAAGTGGATTGAATCGTAACTCGGACATTTCTATGTATTAGCTGCGATTTCAACTTCGCTTCCGGTGCCGGGCTCATTTTCATCTTCAGTAGTATCGAAAGTAAAGAACAACAGGTAACGTCCATCCGGCAGCTCAATTTGCCGGCGATGCATTTCAGGTCCCTGTGATATCTCGATCTGCTCCATAACGACGCGACTTTTTAAGCGGACGCGATGCTCTGCATGTGTCGGCGAAGCCAACGCCATGCCGACTCGACTATGACAGGCAGGTCCTGGAACTCAGGCTGCCAACCTAGCTCGCTTTTTATCTTATCGGAAGATGCTATCAGCACTGCCGGATCACCCGGCCGGCGTTCGGCAACTCGTTCGGTTATTTCAAGGCCCGTTACTTCGCGGGCCGTTTCGATGACTTCACGCACCGTGTAGCCCGCTCCTCCGCAGCCGAGATTATAGATCTCGCTTCTTTCATCAAGGATGTCGAGTGCAAGTATATGGGCCCGGGCAAGATCGATCACATGAATATAATCCCGAACGCATGTCCCGTCACGGGTCGGGTAATCGTCACCGAAGATATCGATATGAGGTAATCGGCCCGTAGCTGCCTGCAAGACGAGCGGGATCAGATGTGTTTCAGGATCATGCAGCTCGCCGCGTTTCCCTCTTGCGCCCGCGGCGTTGAAATAACGCAGGCTCGCATAGTTTATGCCATGGTCCTGCCGGAACCGTTCGAGATCCCCTTCGAATTCCAGCTTCGTCTCACCGTATGGATTTGTCGGCTGCAGCCGGTCGCTTTCTACGATTGGCTGGCGCTCGGGTTCACCATAAACGGCAGCGGTAGAAGAAAAGACGATCTTTTTCACCCCACCCTTCGCCATCGAATCAAGGAGAATGCGACCGGCAACCACGTTATTATCGTAGTATTTTTCGGGCTTTAGAACCGATTCGCCGACCAGTGACGACGCAGCCATGTGGATGACTGCATCGACGTTGGCGCTCGTCAAGGTCCCTAACAATAAGTCGCCGTCGTGCAGGTCGCCGAGAACGAATTCCGCCCTCGCGTCCACCGATTCCCGATGACCTTTGGAAAGATTGTCAAAAACGACCACACTCTGTCCATTTTCAAGCAGCTCTTCTACTACGACGCTGCCTATATAGCCGGCTCCGCCAGTGACGAGAATATTCATAAGGATATATTAGCCAGACAACTTAGTTCCGTTAGCCGCAGCTCCACGTGACTTTCCATTACTTGCCGTCTTTCCGTTACCCGCAGCGGCAAGCGCCAGCGGGACGAACGCCTTTTTAGCAACGGTGTTAAAGACGGTTGCTTCCGACCGTTTCCTGCCGATGATCTTGCCGTAGACGGTAAGGGCCTGTGCTACGATCTGATCCATATTGTAATACTTATAAGTCGCCAAACGGCCTACAAAATGTACATCAGGGCGGGCGTCGGCCAGAGCCCTGTATTTATTATATAAGTCTTCATTCTCTTTTCGCGGGATAGGATAATATGGGTCTCCTTCGGCCTTCGGGTATTCGTAAACTATGCTCGTCTTTTCGTGTTCCTGTCCGGTCAAATATTTGAATTCAGTTACACGTGTATATGGTTGTCCATTCGGATAGTTCACAACAGGAGCTTCCTGGAATTTGGCCGTGCTGTGGGTCTCGTGTTTGAATTCGAGCGATCGGTATGGAAGCTTTCCGTATCGATAGTCTAAAAACGAATCCACCGGTCCCGTATATACCATCTCTCGGAACGGGATCTCGTTGACGATTTCGCGATAATCGCAGTTAAGTAATACCTTTATATTCGGACTATCGAGCATCTTCTCAAACATGCGTGTATAGCCGTGGCGGGGCATCGCTTGAAAAGTGTCGGTAAAATAACGGTCGTCACGATTTGTCCGGGTCGGAACGCGGGCGGTAACCGAGGCGTCAAGCTCAGAAGGATCGAGGCCCCACTGCTTTCGTGTGTAGCCTCGGAAAAACTTCTCGTACAGCTCCTGTCCGACGGCACTTACCACAACGTCCTCTGAAGTCTGAACGTGCTCGCGAGGCTCACGCACCTTTTCGAAGAACTCCTTCAACTCGAAAGACGTAAGCGAAAGACCGTAAAGCTTATTGACCGTATCCAGGTTGATGGGTATCGGCACCATCATTCCGTCTACATTTGCCAGTACCCGATGCTGATATTCGCGCCATTCTGTAAATCGGGTCAAATAGTCGAAAACCTCGGCCGAATTTGTATGAAAAATATGAGGCCCGTATTTATGGATCATAATTCCGTCGTCGTTAAAGTGATCATATGCGTTACCTGCGATATGCGGCCTTTTATCACAGATCAATACCTTTTTATTCGAGCCGTTCGCTAATCGCTCCGCCAGTACACTGCCGGCAAAGCCGGCACCCACAATGAGATAATCTAACATCAAATTCCCCCTTTTCCTAGTTAGATCAAATCCTATATTGAAATGATACCGGGCGTCATACTATCAAACTGTACGGTATGTAACAGAAGAGGTGGGACAGCGTTTGTCCTGTGTACGAAAGAATACAGACGTGCCGATAGCCCTTCTATAAACTTAGTCTAGATGCGAGTTTATCGCTCGCGTGTTCGGGAGGATAAGTAAAATTGACGTCACTCAGGTGGGTTCTCTAGGGAGCAGTAGAAACAATGATCGATAAAGGCAAAGAAACGGCAGACAATGATAATCGTTCTACAACGACGAAAGCCAACGGTGGTACGAGGTCCTCTCCGCCTCGGGTTGGAGGCAACGGTAGCGGTGAAGCAAAGGATGTAAAAGCAAAATCGGCATCAAGGGCCAAGGAAAAAGCCACTGACTCGAATGCAGAAACAAAAAGTGCAACACCAGAAACCGATAAGAACAAGATCAAGCAAACTGCATCGAAGCGGGCCGCTCGATAATTCAGAAACAGTAATTACATTAATATCTCAGGAGGAAAAATAAATGCTTTGGACAATAATTCTCGTACTTCTAATTCTTTGGGCTCTTGGATTCGGCTTTGCGGGTGCAGCAGTCGGAAATTTGGTACATATTCTGCTCGTGATAGCAGTGATCGTACTTGTAGTTCAGCTCGTCACCGGGAGAAGAGCTGTTTAGAATCCCACTCACAGTAAAAGGGGAGGCCTGAAACGGTCTTTCCTTGTGATTCGACCGACCGCGAAAGCGGCCGGTCTTTTTTTGTTCCAAAAACGATCCAGGGGCTTGTTCCTATTGTCCATTGATGTCAAAGCGAAACTTGCAGATCTGTTGATACACGCATTGACCGCAAACTGACTCAGACGGAGTGGCATCGTATTGTCCCTTTGCAATTTTTTCGAGATTGCTCTGTACCGCAACATCGATCTCGGCGAGCTCACTTGGCCCGAATTCGTAAAGAACGTAATGGGCTAGATACGCGATATATCCGCGTTCTTTACCGAAGGCTCGAGCATAGGCCCAGATCTGAAAGCGGTGTTCCGCAGGATCCATCTCAGAGTCGGTTTTATAGTCAAGCACGAAATCCGGGCCAACTACGTCCGCCGTTCCGACAACTGTTAATGGGCCAAATGACTTGGCGAACGATACCTCCTTTTCATTCCTGTTTATTCGTACGGCAGCGAATTCAGGCATTTCCCGGAACGCCCTCGCTAAACTTAGGGCCCGCTCGAGTTCCATCTCCGCGCCTTTGCCCGAATGTTGACGCAATGAGGAGACATCATTGAGGCCAAGTTCCAGGGCAAGATGGGTCAACTCGCCGATCATCATGCCGGATGAGGATCCCTCTCCGAGTCCGGGATGCCCTTCCACGTACTGCCAATTGAATTTCGCGGGGCACTTTGCAAAAACAGTCAGGGCCGTCGCCGGTATTGTGGACAGCCCAGCCGAGAGCGGAGCTGTGTTCAATTGTGCCGGAACCGGCAGCGGTTCCGGCACGCCGGGATCGGGTGCGATCGATCTTGACGCG
>JBGTCF010000118.1:0-2797 GCA_041748975.1 Pyrinomonadaceae bacterium | reverse complement strand
GGCACAGACATTCGCAACCGCGGCGTGTGCCAACGCAAAGCCCGGATCAAGTGCGACCGCATTCTCGTACATCTGAAGGGCGACCTGAAGGTCCTGCCTTCCGACCCGTCGGGCATAGTTTCTCCCTCGCAGATACAGATCGTACGCCTGCGGATTCTCTGTCGGTTTTGCAGCCAGGGCTTGCTGCTCCTGAGGGGAGAGCGTGATGCGAAGCGCGGCCGCGATCTTTGAAGCGATCTCGTCCTGCACCTCAAAGACATCTGCCATTTCGCGGTCGTACCGCTCAGACCATAATGGAAAGTCTGTCGATGCATCGACAAGCTGGGCATTGATACGCAAACGATTCCCAGCCCGCCGCAGACTTCCAGTCAGCACATACGATGCCCCCATTTCCTTGCCGACCTGCCCGGCCGTTACAGGCTTGTCTCGATAATTCAGGACCATCGCTCGAGAAAACGTCTTGAGCCGTTTTATTTTTGAGAGTTCCGTAGTGATGTCTTCTGTAATTCCGTCTCGAAGATATTCGTCCTCTTTCATCCCGCTAAGATTCTCAAAATAAAGAACTGCTATCGAATGCTCGTGCACCGCCTGCGGTGCCCGCGTGCTGTGAATGCCGCTCGTCTCGCCCGAGTGACGGCCCGAGTCGAGATCCCGCTTTAACCGCTTCAAGGCTGTCTTCAGGTCGGTTGCGTTCTGGTAACGCAGATCACGGTCCTTTTCGAGGGCCTGCGAGATGATCCGTGAAAATTCCTGCGGAAGCAACGGTTTAAGTTCAGTCAGCGGTACAGGGTCACGATTGAGGATAGAGTCAAAGACGACGGCTGAAGTGTCGCCTTGAAAAGGCACTGTTCCCGTCGCCATCTGATATAAGACCGTTCCAAAAGAGAAAAGATCTGTTCGGGCATCTGTGACCTCCCCACGAGCCTGCTCGGGAGACATATAAGCGATCGTACCCATTGTTGCTCCGGCCGAGGTCAGGCCATCCGCAATAGCGGTTGCCACGTTAGATCCGGTGTCGGGTTTTTGTTTATCGATCTTCGCGAGTCCAAAATCGAGTATTTTTGCCTGCCCTCGAGAGGTGATGAAGATATTCGCAGGTTTCAGATCGCGATGAACAATGCCTTTTGAATGGGCAGACTCGAGAGCATCAGCGATCTGCACACCAAGCGTAAGTACCTGTTCAATGTCCATCGGGCTGCGACGAATCCGGTCGGCAAGCGACTCGCCGTCGAGAAGTTCCATCACGATAAAATGCTGATCGTCGTCCTGCTCGATCCCGTGAATAGTACAAATGTTCGGGTGATTCAGGGCCGAAGCTGCACGAGCTTCTCGTTGAAACCGTTGAAGCAGATTGTCGTCATTCGCCATCGACGGCGAAAGGAATTTCAACGCGACATGCCGGCCGAGATTAGTATCTTCGGCCTCGTAAACAACGCCCATCCCTCCCTCGCCGAGCTGCGAAGTAATGTGATAGTGCGAGATGGTCGTGCCTAGCATAGCGGACTCCCGTGTGTCTGAGCTTTATGTGTGAGTGACTTGTAGTATAGCCGGATTTCGCCAACATGCAATTTCTTCTTCATAGAATATTAATCAGACGGCCATCCTGCTGGTAGTTCCCCACGTTCTGTAAAGGGTCAAAATTTTCTCAGCTCGATTTTTCTGTCTCGGGAACGGCTTCCTTCGTGGTTTCAATTCCATCAGCAGCCAGCATCTGATACTTCTTCTGTTTAGCCTTCCAGCGGTCGATCGCGTATTTCTGCATGTCAGGTATCCTGTCTTTTTCGTCGATTATTTCAAATCCGAGCAGCGTTTCGATTATGTCCTCGAGCGTCGTGATCCCGTCCATTCCGCCGTATTCATCCACAACCAGGGCGATGTGCTCCTTACGATTTATCAATATTTCCCATGCGTTAAATAGTGTGGTGGTCTCTTCTATGTGAACGATCTCACGTTTGATGTCCTTGAGTTTCAGGTCAAACTGGTCCTCGGCGAGCTTCTCAAAAACGAGTTCCCTGAAAACGTAGCCCGTAATGTTATCTCGGTGCTCCTCATATATCGGGATCCGTGAAAAATGCAGAAAGTCCTTAACCTTCAGAAACTCCTGCAGCGTCATCTCCTCATTTGCGACAACTACGACAACCCTCGGGGTCATGACCTCGGCTACTTTTATGGTCTTAAGCTGAATGAGGTTCTGAATTATCTTATTTTCCTTGTCGACAAAGATACCCTCTTCCATGCCGATATGCGCAAGTGCCGATATCTCCTCACGGCTGGTCGTGAGCTCGACATCTTTTCGCGAAAGCAGCCGGGTCAGGAAAGCGGAGATCACCACAAGCGGGTATGTAATAAAGATCATGACCCTGATGGTTCGGGTTGCGACGCCCAGAAGCTCGCGGCTGTAATTGGCTCCGAGCGTCTTCGGGATAATCTCGGTTAGGACCAGGATCAGGATCGTCAAGACAGCGGAAACTACCGCAAAATAGGCATCGCCGAAAACAACCCCGGCCTGTGCTCCTACGCCAGCCGCTCCCACCGTGTGTGCCACTGTGTTAAGCGAAAGTATCGCCGACAGCGGCTTATCGATGTCTTTTTTTAGGTCGAGCATCGCGTCCGCCACCGCCGCCCCTTGTGCGGACTGGCCCTTAAGATAAGAGTTTGGAAGTGATAGCAGGACCGACTCCATTATCGAGCATATAAACGAAACGATAAGGGCGGTAAAAAGATAGATCAGTAATAAAGTCATTTAATTTCTAAACAAAAAAAGATGATGGCAAAATTAAGGCATCACCTTTTGTAT
>JBGTCF010000117.1:0-3673 GCA_041748975.1 Pyrinomonadaceae bacterium | reverse complement strand
GAACACCTCAAGTACTCCTTTACCGTCCAGAATTATGGCCGTATTCTCGTCTATCCCTATCCCAAGGTTGTAAGGATTGTATGAGACGGCCGTGATCAGCCGGCTTATTCGGCCTCGTTCAGTAAAATGCTGGTCAATAATTATATTCTTAAGAAATCCGAGGCCCGGACTAAGGCTGACACTGTTTCGATGCGGATGCGATGTAGACTCACCACGAACGATCATCGATGTGCTCATGCCGGCTGCTCCGGCGCTTGTGCCGGCCAGCACGATATTAGTTCCGCGGACCATCCTTCTCAATTTGTCGGCGAATTTGGTCCCTCCAAGCAATGACACGAGACGCATTTGGTCTCCGCCAGTCATAAAGACCCCTGTTACACCGTCAAGGAGTTTCTCGAAGTCCGCCTGAACAACATCCTGGCGTGATGTCGCCCTCAAGACCCGGGGGTTCGCCACCCCGAGGTTGCGAAACGCTTGTGTGTAAACGTCCGCCGCGAATTCAGGAAAATCTGATGCTACGGGTACGATCAGAACCTCTGCTTTCTCTTCACCGGCAAGCTGTAGAAATTTCTTGAGGATCCGCCTTTCGTTGTATTTGTCCTCCGCTCCACCGATCACGAGCAGATGTCCACCAATGATCTCGCGGTCATGAGATTCTTCCATTTTATTGATTTCGTATGCTTCCGAACAACTTTACTTCAATCTTCCGCAGATGATGAAACGAGTGTCCGCTCGATCAGGCAGACTCGTCGGCTGTATTAGTCTTGGCGGCATGGATCTCCTGCAAGCTCCGGACCGTTATGTGCTTCTCTTTCATTTTCGAGGCAATTGCCTCTATCAATGCTTCAGCTCCCGTGAGCGTAGTCACGCACGGCACATTGTACTGAAGAGCGGCCTTTCTAATGGCCTTTTCGTCATAGAATGACGTCTTGCCCAAAGGGGTGTTGATGATCAGTGCGATCTCGCCTTGCATTATGAGATCGGCAATGTTCGGCCGGCCCTCATTTACCTTAAAAATAGTTTCGCATTCCAGCCCCACTTCGCGAAGGCGATTAGCTGTTCCGTAAGTCGCAACCAGTTCAAAACCCAATTTGACCAGCCTACGAGCAAGAAGTACTGCCTGCCCTTTACCCGTATTGTTTACGGAAATAAATGCCCGCCCCTTCATCGGAAGCTTTAGTCCGGCGCCTTCCATCGCCTTTCCGTACGCCTCGCCAAATGTCGAACCTACTCCCATGACCTCTCCCGTCGAGTGCATCTCCGGCCCGAGGATCGGATCCACACCGGCGAACTTCTTAAATGGAAAGACCGGCGACTTAACAAATATCTTCGGGACCGGCAAAACGCCCGGGAGGTTAAAATCTGCAAGGGTCCGCTCACCGGCCATTACAAGCGACGCGATCTTTGCGATCGGTACGCCCGTCGCCTTTGCCACAAACGGCACCGTCCGTGATGCCCGCGGGTTCACTTCGAGCACATACACACGGTCGTCCTGTATCGCAAACTGGATATTCATCAACCCCTTAACTGACAATCCCCGGGCCAAAAGCCTGGTGTAATGTTCGATCGTTTCCAGATGCTCGGCGGCGATCTTCTGGGCCGGAAGCACGCTGGATGAATCGCCTGAGTGAATTCCCGCTTCCTCAATATGTTCCTGGATGCCCGCGATCACGACAGCCGTTTCGTCGGCAAGCGCATCGACGTCGATCTCAGCGGCCCTCTCCAGAAACTTATCGATCAGGATAGGTTTTTCAGGTGAGGCATCGACAGCTGACCTCATATACTCGTCGAGCGTCTGATCATCGTAAACTATGGCCATCGCTCGGCCGCCCAGGACAAAACTTGGGCGGACGACGATCGGATAACCTATTTTATTTGCAATCTCTTTGGCTTCTTCAGGTGAAGTAACAGTCGAATTATCCGGACACGGTATCTTGAGCTCATCAAGTAGAGCCCCAAACCGTTTGCGGTCCTCGGCAAGATCGATCGATTCGGGCGATGTCCCGATGATCGGCACGCCCGCCGTGTGCAGTTTGTCCGCTAAATTGAGCGGAGTTTGACCGCCAAACTGCACTATCACCCCGTCCGGTTTCTCAACCTCAACAATGTTCATTACATCCTCGAAGGTGAGCGGCTCGAAATATAACCGGTCCGATGTGTCGTAGTCGGTCGAGACTGTCTCGGGGTTGCAATTGACCATAATGGTCTCAAAATCGGCATCCCGAAGTGCAAACGACGCGTGGCAGCAACAGTAATCAAACTCGATCCCCTGCCCGATACGGTTCGGCCCCGAACCAAGGATCATGATCTTTCGCCGGCCGCTCGGATCGGCCTCGCATTCTTCTTCGTACGTCGAGTAAAGATAGGGTGTAAACGATTCGAATTCAGCTCCACACGTATCGACCCTCTTATACACAGGAGCTATCCCCAGTCCCTTTCGGTATTCTCGCACTTGCCTTTCGTCCGACCCTGTCAGGTATTGCAGCCGCCTGTCGGATAGCCCAAATTCTTTCGCCTTACGCAAGGTTGCAACTGGTATCTCCCGAAGCGGCAGCGAATCGATCTCAGCCTGAAGTTCCATCACCTGAGCGAGCTGATCAAGGAACCAGGGATCGATGCCCGACAACCGATGTATCTCGGCAATTGAGTAGTCATTCTGCAACGCGTAAGTAATATACGAGAATCTCTGAGAGTTAGGTCGGGCTAATTTCCGCTGTAATTCTGAATCAGGTATATCATGTAAACGTAATGGTTTAACCGCCTCAAGTGAACGCAGACCCTTAAATAACGATTCCTTAAATGTGCGTCCGATCGCCATCACCTCACCGACGGATTTCATTTGAGTGCCAA
The DNA here is from genome assembly GCA_041748975.1 of Pyrinomonadaceae bacterium. Lineage (GTDB taxonomy): Bacteria > Acidobacteriota > Blastocatellia > Pyrinomonadales > Pyrinomonadaceae > OLB17. The sequence goes on along the minus strand of JBGTCF010000117.1, from coordinate 823 downwards.
GTACATCCTCGGACCCCGGAAACTTTTCGAAAGCCCACTTGGGGATCTTTGTAACAACGTAGTCTATCGTTGGTTCGAATGAAGCCGGAGTCTTCTTGGTAATGTCATTAGGGATCTCATCGAGTGTATATCCGACTGCGAGTTTTGCCGCGATCTTGGCGATCGGAAAACCTGTCGCTTTCGAAGCTAACGCACTTGATCGGGATACTCGGGGATTCATCTCAATAATCCGCACATCGCCGTTTTCAGGATTGATCGCAAATTGGATATTCGATCCGCCGGTCTCGACGCCAACCTTCCGGATACAGGCTTTCGACATGTCACGCAGGTTCTGATATTCGCGGTCGGTCAAAGTCTGTGCCGGGGCAACCGTGATCGAATCGCCGGTGTGCACGCCCATTGGGTCAAAGTTCTCGATCGAGCAAATTATGACCACATTGTCGTTAAGATCCCGCATTACCTCAAGCTCATATTCCTTCCAACCGAGGATCGATTCCTCGATCAAAACCTGCGAAACCGGCGATGCCGCGAGACCATTTCGTGCGATCTCTTCAAATTCGTCGGGGTTAAATGCAGTTCCGCCGCCAGTTCCGCCCAGCGTGTACGATGGTCTGACGATCGCGGGATAACCGATCTCCGCAACGATCTTCTCTGCCTCTTCCCAATTGTAAGCAAAACCGCCCCTTGGGCTCTGTATACCGATCTCGTCCATGGCCGCCTTAAACAGCTCGCGGTCCTCGCCTACTCTGATCGCATCGACGTTTGCACCAATCAGTCTTACGCCATATTTATCGAGAACACCTTTTTCATATAGTTCGACCGA
>JBGTCF010000116.1:0-9220 GCA_041748975.1 Pyrinomonadaceae bacterium | reverse complement strand
GCCATCGACTACACCTGTTTTGAAAGTGTAGATGTCGGCATTGTCTTTCATGAACTTCGAAATCGCTTTCGAAAGAACGACCGGATCATTTTCGGTCCACGCGATCGCGGTCACGCCTTTGAAGCTCTCCGCCGCGTCTTCAAACTGGGTTCCTTTGACGGCGATACGTGCCAATGTATTCTTTACGACCTGATACTGCGCACCAGCTTCACGAAGATTGCTGCGAAATTCCTGATCTTTGGTCACGGTCAGCTTAGTAAAGCTCACGACCATTGCAGATTTCGACGACGACAGCGACTCGGTGAGGGCGGCCAGATCTCTTGCTTTTGTTTCTCTGTTTTTCATTTCTCTATTCGCTCCTCACTTTAGACGTACGCGAGCTCATCGAGCAAAACGCCCGGACTCATCGTCGCGGCCAAGTTAATTTTCTTCAGATATCGTCCTTTAGCGGTCGTCGGCTTGGCCTTGATCACCGCGCTGATCAGGACCCTGGTATTCTCAGCGAGCTTGGCATCATCAAACGACACTTTGCCAACAGGCGAGTGAATAACGCCCGTTTTATCGACGCGGTATTCGACTTTACCGGCCTTGGTCTCCTCGATGGCTGTTTTCACATCCATCGTGACTGTTCCTGTTTTTGGATTTGGCATCAGGCCTCGAGGACCGAGGACCTTACCTAGCTGACCGACCTTGCCCATCATGTCGGGCGTTGCGATCAGAGCGTCAAAATCCAGCCACCCGCCTTTGATCTTGTCGACAATGTCGTCACCGCCAGCGAGATCGGCACCAGCTTCTTCAGCCTCGCGAATCTTATCGCCCTGAGCAATAACGACAATTCGTTTCGCCGTGCCGCCAAGTCCGTGAGGAAGAACGATGGTGCCTCGCACGAGTTGATCTGCCTTTCGCGGATCAACACCCAGCCACATGGTCAGTTCGACGGTTTCGTCAAAATTCGCAAAGGCGATCTCCTTCAATTTAGCAACCGCTTCGTCAAGCGTATGCTTCTTATGCGGCTCTACTTTTTCCAGAGCCGCAAGATATTTCTTGCCTCGTTTCATTTTACCTCCAGGTATTAACGAACCGCCGAAGCGGCTCTCCCTTGATCGATGCGGCATCGCCGCGTCGGTCTTATGATATGGTCAGGCCCATACTGCGAGCCGTACCTTCTATCGTTTTCATTGCCGATTCGAGATTCGACGTGTTCAGATCCACCATTTTCTTTTTGGCGATCTCCTCTATCTGTGCTCGTGTGATCGTACCGGCCTTTTCCTTATTTGGCTTACCGGACCCCTTCGCGATGCCCGACGCCTTTCTTAGAAGATCGGCCGCGGGCGGCGTTTTCGTTTCAAATGAAAAAGACCGGTCAGCGTAAACTGTGATAACAACCGGAATTTTCATATCCGGGTCGTCGTTCTGCGTCTTTGCGTTGAACGCTTTGCAGAACTCCATAATGTTCACACCGTGCTGGCCCAATGCCGGGCCGATCGGCGGCGCCGGGTTCGCCTTACCGGCGGGAATCTGCAACTTTATATATCCTGTAATCTTCTTTGCCATATTGGAACGCGGACACTCTTGTCCGCCTCTTCGCTAAACTACTGTTCGTGCTTCGCACTCATTGCGGACAAGAGTCCGCATTCCGTCATTCTTCCTCTGCAAACGTGACCTTTTCCACCTCGAGGAAGCTCAATTCATAAGGCGTCGAACGACCAAAGATGGTTATCGACACCTTAAGGGTTGCCTTGTCCTCGTTGACTTCCTCGACCTTACCCGTAAAGCTCGCGAACGGACCTGATTTGATTCTAACTACCTCGCCGACCTGATACGTAAACTTCGGTTTCGGCTTCTCGGTTGCGACCTCGATATTATGTACGATCTGATCGACTTCGGCCTGTGTAAGAGGCGTTGGCGTCTTGCCGCCCAGAAAGCCCGTGACCTTCGGCGTCGATTTGATCGCGTGAAATACGTTGTCAGGTATCTTACCCTTGTCGTCGCACTCGACCTCGACAAGAACATATCCCGGATAGAACATACGCTCCGAAACATATTCCTTATTGCCGCGCATCTCGACGACCTTTTCTTTGGGCAAAAGGACCTCGGTTATCTGTTCGGCGAGTTCCATGTCCCGAATTCGGGCGCCGAGGCTCTCGACAACTTTGTTTTCGTGCCCCGAATAGGTGTGGATAAAATACCACTGCTTCATCTCAAATATCCTTAGACTCCGACGATCGTATTGATCAGCCACGTAAGAGCCTGCAAAACGTAAACCCAGGCCTGATCGACCAGGAAAAGATATGTCGCGAAGAAGAATACAGCGATTATAACGATGATCGTCGTATTCTTAACGTCAGTAGATGAGGGAAAAGTGGTTTTATCCAGTTCACCGCGAGTCTCCCTAATAAACTCACCGATACCTTGCTTTCTTTTTCCCTCGACTGCTTCTGACACTTTTCTATCTCCTCTGGTACGACAGACTCTAGGTCCGTCTATCAATCAAACAAATATTCAACTTGGGGACACCCGCGTTGATGAACAGACTAACAGCCTGTTGTACATCTGGCAGGGGTAGCAGGACTCGAACCCGCACCTAAGGTTTTGGAGACCTCCATGCTAACCATTGACACCATACCCCTGTATATCAATGGAAAATTGAAAGTGGAAAATGAAAAATTGTCTCCAATTCTCCATTCTCAATTCTCCATTCTCACTTTACTTGTTCTCTTTATGCAGCCTATGGCAGCGGCAGCGACGGCAGAATTTTTTGAGCTCAAGCCTCCCCGGCGTGTTCTTTTTGTTCTTTGTCGTCACGTAGTTACGCTCTTTGCACTCGGTGCACTGCAAAATAATGTTATCTCTCGGCATAAATCTCAGTTCCCGGTTGTCGGTGGTCGGTTGTCAGTTTCAGATCTTTCCGACAACTGACAACCGGCTACTGACAACTACTTCCTATTCCACTACTTCCGAAACGGTTCCGGCACCGACTGTGCGGCCGCCTTCGCGGATGGCGAAGCGGAGACCCTTTTCCATTGCGATGGGGGCGATAAGCTCGATCTCCATCTGGATGTTGTCGCCCGGCATTACCATCTCAACTCCAGCGGGCAAGTGTGCGACACCCGTTACGTCCGTTGTTCTAAAGTAAAACTGCGGGCGGTAGCCCGTAAAGAACGGGGTGTGACGGCCGCCTTCTTCCTTGGTGAGGACATAAGCCTCAGCCTTGAACTTCGTGTGCGGGGTGATCGAGCCCGGTTTGGCGATCACCTGTCCGCGTTCGATCTCTTTTCGCTCGACGCCTCTCAGGAGAAGGCCGACGTTGTCGCCTGCCATTCCCGAATCGAGAAGCTTCTTGAACATCTCGACGCCTGTGACGACCGAGTTTCTCGTGTCCTTGATACCGACGATCTCGACCGGCTCGTTGACGTTGATCTGGCCTCGCTCAATTCTTCCCGTCGCGACCGTTCCGCGGCCCTGGATCGTAAAGATGTCTTCGACCGGCATCAGGAACGGCTTGTCCGTCTCGCGAGCCGGTGTCGGAATGAAATCATCTACCGCCTGCATCAGTTCGTCGATCTTGGGCTCCCATGCGGCATCGCCTTCGAGCGCCTTGAGGGCTGAGCCCTGGATGATCGGCGTGTCGTCGCCCGGGAACTCATAACTTGTAAGCAGCTCTCGGATCTCCATATCGACCAGCTCAAGCAGTTCGGCGTCATCCACCGAGTCGACCTTGTTCATAAAGACGACCATCGAGGGAACGCCGACCTGACGTGCCAGCAGGATGTGCTCGCGGGTCTGCGGCATCGGTCCGTCCGTCGCGGCTACCACCAGGATAGCTCCGTCCATCTGGGCGGCTCCCGTGATCATGTTCTTGACATAGTCGGCGTGGCCCGGACAATCGACGTGTGCGTAATGACGGTTCGCCGTCTCATACTCAACGTGCGACGTCGCAATCGTTATACCGCGGGCCTTTTCCTCAGGCGCGTTGTCGATCGAATCGAACGACCGAAACGCCATCTTCGCGTTATGCTTTGACATCACCTTTGTGATTGCCGCCGTCAATGTCGTCTTGCCGTGATCCACGTGGCCGATCGTACCTATGTTCACGTGCGGCTTACTGCGGTCGAATTTTTCTTTGCTCATGCGTTTCTAATTCCTCTCAAAAAATCAAACAGATCAATAATAACTGGAGCCCAAGGCGGGATTTGAACCCGCGACCTCATCCTTACCAAGGATGCGCTCTACCCCTGAGCTACTTGGGCCGGTTTCAAATGCTGCCTTGCAAACAACGAATGGAGCGGGAGACGAGACTCGAACTCGCGACATTCAGCTTGGAAGGCTGACGCTCTACCAACTGAGCTACTCCCGCAATCTTGATTTTGGATTTTAGATTGGGGATTTTGGACTGCCGGAAAAGCGGCGACTATTTCGCTCAAATTTCCTTCAAATCCAAAATCCAAAATCCCCGATCCAAAATCGCACTGGTGCATGGGGTAGGATTTGAACCTACGTAGGGAATTAACCCGACGGGTTTACAGCCCGTTGCCTTTGACCGCTCGACCACCCATGCTTGATCACAATATAATTGCTAATAGCCCACTTCTTGAGCCATTTAGCAAATTCTTAATAATACCCAAGAGATTTTCAAGTTGCAAGCGCTGTAAGGCGGGTTTTTATTTAGACGATCTGGCGCGTGGATGAAAACGCTCGTAGTTCGTCTTCAACTGCTTATTCGTTATATGAGTATACACCTGAGTCGTAGAGATGTCAGCATGGCCAAGCATCTTTTGGACCGAGCGAATGTCCGCATTATTCTGGACGAGATGGGTCGCAAACGAGTGGCGAAGAGTGTGCGGTGAAACGCCCGCGAGCCCGCATTTATCGGCATAACCGGTGATCGCAAGATATATGGTTTGCCGATCGACCGGCGATCCGGCCGCGGTGACAAAGAGGTTGTCGATCTCGATATTCTCCTTTCTACGACGCAGCGACAGGTAACTCTTGACCCACTCAACGGCGCTCGATCCGACGGGCACTCGACGGGTCTTACTTCCCTTTCCGGTGGTGGTAAGTATTCCGGCATCCAGATCAATATCGCCCATTCGGACATTCGCGGCCTCAGAAACTCGTAATCCGGAAGCGTACATTAATTCCAGGATCGCACGGTCTCGGAGCCCGATCTCGGTAGAAGTGTCAGGGGTCGCAAGGAGCGTTTCGACCTCGGTCTGATTTAAGAACCTTGGCAAATATGTACCTTTTTGCGGGGCCACAAAATTCTCAGCGGGATTTTTCTTAATGTGGCCGTCAAACATCAGAAACTTGTAAAATCCGCGAACAGCACTGATCAGCCGGCGTTTCGAATTTTCCGATAGTTTTTGCCCACCAAGATCAATTAGCCACTCGCGAAGATCGGTTCGAGACATCGCAAGAAGGTCAAGCTGGTTTTTCCCGGCCCATTCAGACAGACGCCGCAGGTCCTGAGCGTAACTGTCGATCGAATTTGTCGCGAGGCCTTTTTCGGCGCGGCAGTAAAAAAAATATTCTCGGATAAAATCGCGCTCAACCATACACTCGGATTATAGCTGAAACAAAACATATATTGCGTGCGTCACTCCGCCGGTTTGTAGCCTAGCCCATCGCTGAAAACATCTGAACATCGAATACGATAATCAATTTCTCCATGAATGCTTGAGTTTTCGATTAAAAGAGGCCTCGCTGCGGCACGCGATAAGTTCCATGAACGAATGTCATAATCGTGCTGCTCGTTTCGGCTCGACAAGCCACCCCAGAGAACCGTTCTCACGGTGCACTGATCAAGTTGGTTAAGTTCGTTGAGAATGCCGATCAGTTCGGGCACAGCATCGTGACTGAGGCTTGCGTTATATCCAGCATCGAAGTTCCGCCCTTCTCGCATTAGAGCAATGTTCGTCCTAACAATGAATGCGTCGGGATTCAAGGCATGCGTCGCGCCGAGGGTCAAAAATGCCGACCAAAGCGCGGCCCATGCGAAATGCTGACGGGCCCCGCGAAGAACTGTGGCGCCGAATAGGACAAAGATAATCGCAAGCCAGATCATAAAGATGAGCGGGTAAAGCCGGACGGTGGTCATTCCGTAACCGAGATTGCCCGTGAGCAGCACCAGCCGCTGTACCGCCGATGCCATGATGACAAACAGCAGCACGATCTGGATGCCCGCGAAGGCCTTAAAGAGCTTACCCGCAAAACGATCATCTTCTTTGATCAACCAATGCGAGGCGAGAAGCAGGGGCAGTACAAGAGCTGAGACGGCTACAAGCTCGCCAAAGCCGCGGCGTGCGTATTCGGAGAGTTTGAAATCGGGCGTGTTCTGAACAAGGTCCATCCCGCCGAAGAGATAAGGCACCTGAAAGATCACAAAGCTCAGGAACAGAAGATTCACGAAACCGAGAATAATTCCGACCTCGACCCTGCCTAATGTGAAGCCCGGAACGATCGAATTATTGATGTTGGCCCAGGACCAATACGTTTTCTTCGTTTCGTTTGAAACATTTTCCGCATGCGGCGTTACACTCCCAGCGGCCGGCGTTTCTGCCTCGGTGTTGATGTGTTCAACTACGGTTTTATTGTCTGGCAGAACGACTGGATACTCTCCTGATTCGGAACTCATACGGTCAACAGGACTTTCCCCAGACTTTTCGCTATCCGATACGATAATCGACAGCGCCGATTCCGATGATGAAACAACACCGCCGACAATAATCCCGCGAAAATATCCCGCCGTCAGCCACGCGAATAAAGCGAAAAGAGCCCCGTGCGAAAAGATCGTTTCGAAATCAACATTTAGCAGCCTTCGCACCCATCCGTCGTAGACTGCATCCGCGGCCATGAATAGAGCACCGAAAATGAGCAATAGCGGAGTCGCGACAAGCAAACCACGAAACACCGCAAAAGCATGTTTTCGCCAGCCAGTCATGGGGAGTTCGGTCCAGCCAATGTCGCTTGCTAACAGAGCAAAGGGGGCAAACAGGGCGTTTATGCCCGCCCAAACGACGCTGATGGCATATTGAAAAACCCCGCCAACTTGCGCAGATATTCTGAGCGTCGGCAAAAAAAGCACGCCGAGAATCACGATGATGGCGAATGTATCGGCAATTCGTAGTTCGATAGAATCTCGCCATACAAACATCGATGCGAAGAAGACCAATGTCCCGAGCAGCGCATTTGTCTGCGTCGTCAGCCGTTCAGGAGAATGCCGCCAAAGCAGCATCAGTGTGCTCCCGGCAAACGCAAGGTTGAAAAGCAGGACGTTTAGGCCCCAGGGCGTTGCACGCAAAAGAAGGTCGCCCGCAACGCCGAGGACAAGGGCAACCTGTAAAATCTTCAAACCGGTTTTCGTACATTCGTTCATTTCCATCGACTCCGTTTTTACCGACCTTTCATCGCATTGATCAGTGCTTCCATGTGATCGAGATAACGCGTCAGCGCATTTCGACCGTCCTTTGTGATCGCGTACTCGGTCAGCGGCATGCGGCCTTTGAATGATTTTTCGCAGGTGACATAGCCGGCCTCCTCGAGTTTGCGGGCGTGGACGCTGACGTTGCCGTCGGTCGTATTGAGCATGTTCTTGATCTCGGTAAAACTGAGCTTTTCGTTTGCCGCGAGGGCACTTATCAGCCCGAGGCGCGTACGGTCATGAATGATCTTGTCGAGGTCATTCGAAACTATCTCGGCCGCCTTTTCGACGCGAAGCCCTTGCGGCTCTGCGTCATCGTTAGATTTAATTGCTGAGTTTTTCATGTTTCTTTAGCCGCTTGAAAACGTCGGACACATAGTTCGGCTGAAAATCTAAATCGCGTTCAATCTCCTAACTTCCCGCAAACCGTGTCCCGAACAGGCCGACCGCAAGTTCGGCCCAAACCAGAAACAGGGCCAACAAAACGATTCCACAGAGTGCGATTCGCTGGCCAAGATTCGTTACATATCGCATCACAAACTCACAAATCAGCCCTGTGCTGAGCAGCAGGACCCCGGCTGTTACAAAATCGCTCGCTGTCCAGTTCACTTCGGCTGTGAATTTCATCGCAATAAATGGAATGAGCAACAGAAATACTACCAAGAGCACAATGCCGGTAAGTCTTATGGTTTGAAAAGTCATAATTTTCCCTTTTTCGCAAAATTGCCTAACCGCCGTATCGCCTTGCGATGATCGTACCGAAAATGATGTGAAGCCCACCGAAGCTGAGGCCCATCATCAAATTGCCGTAGTTCGACGGCAGTATGAAAGTGATTGCGCCGAGGACAATAAAGCACCAGCCCATGATGGGCACCACCTTGACCGAGAACGCTCCGCCGCAAACGACCGCGGCCCCGTAGCACAACATGCAGATGGCCGGCAAAGCCTGATACCCACCGTGACTCCATACACCGAGTACGATCGCAACCCCGGCGATCATCGGCGGGGCAAAGCTCATCGCAAACTTTTTCGCCGGAGCAGAAAGCAGTGAGGTTCCCGCGATCTTCGATTTTTGCCACATCGCCAGAAGTCCTATCGCGAACGCGAGAGCAGCCTCGACGAGCCACGTCGCCAACGAATCGACCAAGTAGATCTGACGGCTTGCGATAAACGCCGCCGCCACCGCCGTCACGCCCATCAGCATTCCGCCATATCCCGGCACGGCCGTGAAATAGGTCGAGCGTTCCATCGTCTCGCGGATAAACTGCAGATTATCGCTCGCCCGGTCGCTTATGTTGACGGCCTTCGAAGCTTCTCGTTCTTCCATCGGCTTTATGTTCAGTCTTGCCATACAGAATGCAAGATATGCCAAGTAATTCGTTTTGTCAAGTACTTTACGTTACCAAGTATAAAGATCTCTATACATATATCCGGTTCCGGCTTAGAATACTCACGTCCTATGTATATTCGTTTGGCAATCTCCGTTCTTTCATCTGTCCTGGTGGGCACCACTTTTTCCACTGCACAGATCGTCGAAACAAAGGAGCCGATCAGGATCGAGACCAGGCTTGTAAGCGTGCCGGTCGTGGTCGGCGATCGAAACGGCCGGTACGTACGCGATCTGACGGCGGCTGATTTCACCGTTTTCCAGGATGGAGTTCAGCAGAAAATAGACTTCTTCGCCGCGGTGGAAGAACCGCTTACCATCGCACTTCTCATCGACACGAGCCAGAGCACCCAGCCCGTACTTCGCGACATCAAGGATTCTGCCAGATCGCTCATCAAACTTTTGTTGCCGCA
>JBGTCF010000115.1:0-11840 GCA_041748975.1 Pyrinomonadaceae bacterium | reverse complement strand
TGGGGTCGACTATTCCAAACTCCAAAAGGACATGGCCGACCCGCAGATTGACGAACAGATCACCCGAACCCAGCGGCTTGCGGAGTCTCTCGATATCAACGGCACGCCGGCCTACATCATCGGAGATCAGATAATTCCGGGGGCTATCGACGCGGAATCCTTGACGAATATCTTAGTGGCTGAACGTCAGGTGTTGGCTAAGGCTTCTGCGAAGGTGGCCTCAAAAGAAAAGTAATTTGAATTCCCTCGGCTATAAATTTCCAAGGCTAGATTTCAGAAAAACAGGAGGAAAAATGAACAAGATCTTTAGAACAGCATTGCTGGCGTGCTCAGCACTGACGATATGTGTGGTTTTGCAGGTAAGCGCCTATTCACAGGCAAAGGGAATGGATGCAACCGAGGTAACGATCGCTGCTTCCGGCTTGGCGCCTGAGATGATCTATCGTCAATCCGGGGCGAAATCATGGCAGGTCATCTCTCGGGGCACCGTAGGTCAAACATGCAGCGAAACCAACAGAGACGAATGGTCAATCTATTTGGCTTGCTCCCAAAATGTACAAGTCGTATTGAACCTCTTCAATAAAGAACGGAGCATTATAAGCGCTGGATCGACCCTCAAATCCCCGATCGCGAGTTCCAGCAATGCTCCGTTCGTGGCTTCACCACCGGATACAATCGTTACGAGCGCGACACGCTCCGGTGAAACGCCAACGCTCCCGTCGCCACTAACAATAAACGAGATGGAGCATGTTATGCGCTGGATCTCGGTAAAGACAAGTGCCGTAAGACTTCCATTCTGCTGGAGACAGAGCTACGGACGAGGAGCCGGAACCCCGATGGCCTGCCAGCCAGGTTATAATCAGGAAACTGCTGGACTCTGTTCGCAACCATGTGGAGGTGATGAACGGGGGATCGCTACGTTCTGCTATAAAAATTGCCCGGCGGAATTTCGAGATGATGGACTTTATTGTGGCAAACCCGGGGCAAAAACAAGAGAGAGTTTTGGTTGGAGACCTGGAGATCCGTTATTGCCAAACTATTCAGGACCGACCGGTCGTTGCGAAGCGAAATATGGCAGCGGTAATTGCGAACGCGGCGGTGCTCTAATGTTTCCGAAGTGTGGGACCGGTTTTACACCTGTTGCAGGAGGCAGCGTTTGCACCCCTATATGCCCGAGCGGATGGGAAGACATTGGTGTATCCTGCAAAAAACCTAGCCGTTTCCGCGACACAAAACCGGTGACTGTCTGTACAGGTGGATTGCAGCGAGATGGTGCGTTATGCTATCCGGCCTGTGGGAATGGGAGTGTTGCGGGTACCCAGGAAACCTATATCAACGCTGGGCCTCCGGACAAGTATAAAGGCGTGGGACCGGTTTGCTGGCAGAATTGCCCAAGTCAACAAAATGTAGATTGTGGGGCGGGCTGTGCAACGACAAAGGGAGAATGCGCAAAATCTGTCCTAACCATGACCGCGTCGCCGATCATCGCGGCGGTAAAGATTGCCGCTTTGATAGTCACGTTTGGCGGTTCCGCTGGTGCAACCGGTGCTGCCGGAGCTGGGGCGGCCGGAAGCAAGCTTGTTATGAATGTCCCGAAGTTGGCTAAGCTCGCGGCAATGGCCGATAAGCTGCAAAAACTTTACAAAGCAAACGAAGCCGCGATCAAAGCGGCGGCCGCGACAAAAACCATATTAGGAGCCATTAAATCTGAAACGGATCTTTTTGCAGCGGAATTCGCAAACAATTTCGGCGACATGACATCTCCAGAGATTGAGAAGCAAATCGACGCTAAATTCAGCCCGGCTGCGGCTATTGAGGTCAAAAAAGCGTGGGGTGTTCGCCACTTGGCGCTCATGATGGAGGCTAACTCAATTGTCACTGCGAAAAATGTCATTGACGTGGCTGGTATTGCCGACCCAACCGGACTCGTCGGCGTCGTGAGTGCTTTTACGAATCCGCTTTGTAAGGACGACACGCCCTTCCCGACGGTGAATGCTAAGTACTAAGAGATCGATGTTAGTTCGTCGACTTTTTACAAAAGCGGCTACCCGGCTTAGGCGAACGCGGTCCTCTTCGGATCACCGAAGACCAGCGCTCGAAAACAAAAGAAAAAGGTAAGGCCCGAATTCGGTCCTTACCTTTTTACTTGGACCTAAATATGCCTCAGTTTACGCCTTTGACTTCTTCGCAACTGCTTTCGCCTTCGCGGCGGCAGGTTTCTTTGCAACCGTCTTTTTTGCTGCTGTCGTCTGCTTCGTGGTTACCGATGCCTTAGTTTTCTCGGGCGGGTTCAGCATTGCCGACCAGCGGTATTCCGGTGCGTCCCATCCTTCCTTTAGCTTCTTGAGGATGAACTCGGTCATGTTCTCGACGATCCAGTTGTGGTTGTATTCGCCGACCGAAGCGAGTTCGGCGTCGGGGGCTGGGTTCATGAAGTCGATCGCGTACGGGATGCCGTCTTTGATCGCGAATTCGACGGTGTTGAGGTCGTAACCTAGCGCGGTGCAGATCGTGATGACATCTTTCTCCACGCGTGCGTGCAGATCGGGAGTTAGATAATCATCGACATCGACGTACTGCATTCCCGACAAATACGGCTTTGAAGGGTCGTAGGGCATGATCAGGACCTTTTCCTTGCCTACGCAATAGCAGCGGACGAAATGATCGTACTCGATGCCCTCCTGCAGCGTCATGCAGAGCGTGCCCGACTGGTTGTACTCGGTGAAAAGCTCCTCGAGCGAATGCACCTTTGAAACATTCTTCCACCCGCCGCCGTCGAACGGCTTTAGGAACGCAGGGAATCCGACGTAATTGACAACGCCTTCCCAATCGATCGGAAATTCAAGGTTGCGAAGCGATTCGCTTGTGACGTCCTTAATATAGCTGTGCTGCGGCAAAAGGACGGTCTTGGGGATCGCGATCCCGATCTTGGCGGCCAGGCTAAAGTTGAAGAATTTATCATCGGCCGACCACCAAAATGGATTATTGATCACATACGTACCTTCCAGCGCCATACGCTTGAGTGTGGCGCGGTAATAAGGGATCTCGTGCGAGATCCGGTCGATAATGACGTCGTATATCTTTGGTTCGTCCAGGCGAATACCGCCGAACGTGACCATCTCAGCGACCACTTCGCCTCCGCCATTCTCATTTATGCTCTTAATAATAGAATCTGGGAACGTTTGTTCGCGTCCCGCCAATATTCCTACTCGTTTCATGTTAAATTAAATTTCCTTTATTAAATTAAATGTAAGTGCCAAATTATTACCGCCCATCCGGCGTATTTCGAAAAACAATTAGTTTAGTTTAGAACAATCCTCGTTACAAGTTTGTTACCGACGGAAATAAAAGCCGATCTTGTAAAGGCAAAAGCCGCCTATAAATATGATCTATATCGAAAACGCCGCCAAGGGACTCGATGGTTTAACAACTCACGTTATGACATACGTGTCAGCGATCTGTTTCTCTAAATTCCTCGGCCGGCCGTTCTATTTCGACTACGAGGTCCCTTGCTCGACGCCGCCGGCGTACGCACTACGAGATGAATACAAGGACAAATTTGCGATCCTAATGAACAGCGAACGAAGCACAATCTCGCAGCTTCTGGATATGCCTGCCAACCGAGTTTTCGAGATCGACCGCGGCATTTCGAATAAGGCCGCTTACGAGAAGCTTTACAGCTATTTTGCTACGACTGAGGAAATGAAGGCGAGGTTTGAGCAGACGCCGATCTGGGACTTTTTCGGCTTCGGCCGCTTTTCACTGACCCGGGAAGAACTCCAAACCTATGACCTGATCGAATGGACACATACGAGTCTCTCTAATCCGAGCTGCTTTTACTTCCTGCCGCGAAAGGAAAAGGACGAGCTACTGGCCTCGGTTCATACTAAGTTTATTCCCGAGCTGGAATCTCTGGCAGCTGATATCGTCAGTGAACTTGGGCGATTCAATTCCGTGCATTTGAGGTTGGGCGACTTTTTGACAAATTACGCTTCGGACGAATACAGGGTCAACCTGAATCGATTTCGCGACTACATCGCCGCAAATTTTGAGGACAGGTCCCTACCGGTCCTCATTGCGACCGACGGCCTGTACGAAAAGGAAATGTTCGCCGAGATGTTTGACGGTTATAACACAGTGTTTATCGACGAGTTTATTTTCGACAATTTCCGCGAGCGGTATGAGGATCTGCCGTTTACTGATTTCAATTCGTTGACGATCCTCGATCAGCTGATCTGCACCGCCGCCGATCTTTTCATCGGTACCTACCGCAGCACTTTTACCAGCCTCATTCATCGAATGCGTCAGGAGAGATATCAAAAAAAGGATTTCTTATTCTTCCCGGACGACCGTGTCGCGGTGCTGCTTGGCCCGGACATGAAGATCAGGAAAGATCGAAGTGGTTTTTTTGATTGGAACGGCTATTCAGTATTCACGCCGGATCACGCGACTATGTCGTGGCGGCGGGAGTGGAATTTTGATCTGATCTCTTTGGATCTGTGAAACGTCCTGAATGCCTATTTAGCACCCGGCAATAGTTCGAGGTTGCCCATCTCTCGGTTATAAGAATCCAGGGCACCCACCTCTTCCGCCGTCGCGTCGAGCATCTGCTTAGTCATCGCGATCGAATCCGAAAGCTGTTCGAAGTCGAGAAGTGAGAATTTCTCGGGCGTTGAGATCGTTACGATCTCGTCATTGAGGTAACTAAAGAAATTCTCAATCGATTGAAGCTGGCCTTCGACGAGTTTTACGCTTCTTTCGATCTCATCGAAGGACGCCACGCGGCGTTTGAGGATCTCTACGTTTGTCTGCTGGATCCGACGCGTCTTTTCGTCACCTGCGCTCTCCATCGCACGAAACGCCTGAGACAGTTGGTTATGTACGGCCTGGCGGTTTATTGATTTTAGATGCTGCTTGCGGCGGCGGTAGACGTCAAGAAGATCGACGAAATCCTCCCAACGCTGATCGAGGGCCTTAAGATTCGTAGGCAGTTCACCTGCTCCAGTAAACTTTCGATAATTGTCCTGTATCTTCTCTTTTAACCATCGCAAATACTCGACGGCTTCGCGTTCTCGCGGCGTGAACGATTTGATAAGCTTTTCGCGGCCCGCATTGCTGGCGGCAAGGCGCCGCTGTTTGTCGCGCTCCCGTACAAGCTGACGATACTGCGGCAGGTTTGGCACGACCATTATGTATATCGCTTCGAAAATGAGGGCGATAAGCAGAGGGATCACGCTGCCGGTGTACGCGGCAGCCACAGCAAAACCAGCAAGGCCCCAAAAATTGACGGGCTCAGTGACCGCCGCCTTGGCATAGCTCGTATTGAACTTTTCGATGTCCTGCCGGTATTTTGCTATATCAGCCATATCAAACTAACTAGATGCTTTTTGCCAACAATGCGTTCGAAGTAAGTGTGCGGTTAGTTTGAACGGCTATTCCCGTTCGCCTCATCAACAACGCTAGAATCGATCACCTCGGCCTCGTGAACGTCACCGCCGGAGGCGATCTGTTTGCTGGCGGGCGGCGTTCCGGCTCCCAGCATTCCCATCTGCTGTTTGTATTCGAGTAGCTTGTCCTGCATCTGAATATCCATCGCCTCACGTTCGATGTCCTGCATTTGAGAATCGACCGACGCCGAACCGAGCTGTAGTTTCGCCTCGGCGGCGGCAACACGGCGGTCAATCTTTTCGCGCATCTCATTAAATGTCGAAGCATCGTCGCCGATGTTAAAGGTATCCATCGTTTGAGCAAGTTGCTCCTGCAATTTCGCCTGTTTGGCCGCGCTGATAAGCTGCATCGCTTCGGCCGAGCGCTTCTTCATATTTAGGACATAATTGTCCCGTGCTTTAAGAGCCTGTTGGGATGAAAGCTGGGCCTGGTCGGCCTGCGCCGATGTGCGTTCGAGATCGACCTGCGCCTGCTGCAGCTGTCCGATATATGCGGTAGCGATATCATCCCGGCCCATTTTGACCGACGCCTTGATCTTGGAGTCAAGATCTACGACCTGCGTCGACAGGTTTTCCTTTTGTTTTAGCAACAGCCTTTCTGTCGCCATCACCTGAGCAACTGAATTATTAAGTTCAGGTACGCGGTCGCGCATGTCGCGTATCGTTTGCTGAAGCACGAGTTCAGGATTCTCGATCTTGTCGAGTGCTGCACCCGTGCTTGCAAAAAATACTCTTTTAAGTCTGGCCCAAAGTCCCATTTTATCTGGTCGCTCCTAAAATAATTGTGTTAAATGTTGTACCGCCAAAGTCCCTACGAGCGGTAAAAACGCAAAGTTGCAAATTCCGAATCAGTATAACAGGAAACGGCAATAAATAAACCCCGTTTTGTGACGATAAAAATCGTGAAAATTTGGTAATCCGCTGAATTGGTTTACAGTAATCGTATTAATCCAGACAAATTATCCACTATGAGTAACTATCATTCAGACCTGGTAAGATCGCTCGACAGCCTTCTGATCGAAAACCACCGCACAGACCTGCCACTCTTTGCCAAATTGGACGAAATGCAGCACGAATTGGGGATCGTGTCAGGCGGACGACCGTACTCTTCTTTCCTGCGGCCCGAATTTTTTACGCGTTCATTTTACCAGCAAATCACGAAGGCGGCAGAGGTCCTGGCAGAGGCCTTTGATGTGATGACGATCGCGGCACTTGAAAATGACGTGATACTCGCCGAACTCGGCCTGACCGAGACCGAAGAGCGTTATGCTCGAATGGATCCGGGGTATCCGGGCGTCTGCAATTCCAGCCGACTCGATGCATTTATCGCCGAGGGCAGCTTTAAGTTCCTGGAATATAACGGCGAAACCCCGGCCGGCATTACCGATCAAATGCAGATCGAAAAGCTGCTGAACCAAATACCGGAGATACGAGCATTTCTCAATGAACACCGACATTGGCTGCCCCGGCCGCATGTCAAACTTCTCGACGGGCTGGTTTCCGGCTACCATGATTTCGGCGGCCAGAAATTAAAGCCGAATATCGCCATCGTCGATTGGGACGGCGTTTCGACATATACGGAATTTGAGAGCTTGCAGGAATACTTTGAGTCGCAGGGGCACCGTACCGTCATTGCCGATCCGGGCAAACTGGAATATGACGGCAAGGTCTTGCGCATCGACGATCTCGATGTGGACATATTCTACAAACGCGTTCTGATCCACGAATTGTTTGAACGCTCCACCAGTGAACATCCGCTTCTAAAGGCGTATGAGGACGGTAATGTCTTCATGGCGAATTCGTTTCGCACCAAGATCCCGCATAAAAAGGCCAGTCTTGCCGTCCTGAGCAATGACAGGTTCGCCCACATCTTTACCGAAGAGCAATTGGAGATGATCGAGAACCACTTGCCGTGGACACGGCTTGTGTCCGACAGAGAGGTCCGATTCGAAGGGCAGAAATTCAATCTGCTCGAACTTATCCGTCGCGAACGTCACCGCTTTATTCTCAAACCGAATGACGATTACGGAGGTGCGGGCATCATTGTGGGATGGGAGTGCGGAGAGAGTGAATGGGATAACGCCGTCGAACGTGCATTAATTGATCCTTTTGTCGTGCAGCTGCGTGTACCCGTTGAAAAGGTTATTTTTCCAGCGTATGACGGCGAAGCAAAAATGGAGGAGCTGCTTATCGATTTCGATCCTTTCCTTTTTCGAGGAAAGGCCGAGGGCGGATTGATCCGACTGTCTTCCCAATCATTGGTAAACGTAGCCGCGGGCGGCGGTGAGGCTGCTTTAGTTGTGCTCGAGGGGCATTAGATATGTTCCGTTCGATTCCGCTGCTTGCAAGTTTATAGGTTGCGCTCCGTTCAGTTAACGTGAAAGGTTTGTTTCATCGCCCGCGTGCAAAGTCTTAAGAGGCCTGCCAATAAATATATGAAAAAGTTAACTGCATGGATGCTGCTTCTAACGATCTATTTGGGTTCGATCGCTCCCGCGGGCATGGGAGTTCAGGCTCAAGTCATTGGTAAAGCCATGGAACAAAAGACGAAAGACTTTCCCGCCGGATTGCAATTCAGGCTCAGCGAAGGAGCCGAGGGAGCCGAAGCGCGCGAAAAGCAGCTGCTCGCCGCCACTGATCCGCTTACGGAGGGTGCGGCAGCGAATTTATTGAAGCGTATCCCCGAGATCAAGCCAACCGGCGACGACCAGACTGATTTCGCCAAACGTATCGGCACACTGCCCGCGCCAAAGGCAGGCAACAAGATCCCGGTCAAATTCCCGGCGGACGACCAGCGACCGGCTCCTGGCGTGGATACAAGCGGCCAGCTCCAGGTGATCAGATTTTCGCCTGAGGGTGATGTGCCGCTTGCTCCGGATCTTAATGTGACCTTTTCGCATCCGATGGTGGCTGTCACTTCGCAGGAGCAGGCCGCAAAGTTTGCGCCGGTAGAAATGTCGCCGCAAGTCGACGGCCGCTGGCGTTGGCTGGGAACAAAAACGCTGATGTTCGATACCGACAAGCGTTTTCCCATGGCGACGAAGTTCACCGCGCGTATTCCCGCCGGAACAAAGTCGGCGACCGGCCAAATGCTGCAAAAAGACTTCACATGGACATTTACCACCCCGCCGCCAAAGGTCGAACAGATGATCCCGCAGTCCCAGGTCGTTCGGCGTGATGCATTGATGTTTATTCGTTTTGATCAGGCCATCCACCCGGAGTCTGTTCTGAAAATGATCACGGTAACTGGCGGCGGAAAGCGTCTGCCGGTCAGGCTGGCGACACAGGAAGAGGTCAACAGCGACGGCAATATCTCATATCATGCGAAACAGGCGCAGCCAGGACGATGGCTTGCCTTTCGGGCCCTGAATAATGACGGGACGCCCGATAATGCGTTGCCCGGTGCCACCGGTATCACGGTCACCGTCGGGAAGGGAACTCCGTCAGCGGAAGGCCCGATTACAACCGCCGCAGCGCAATCGTTCGGGTTTCAGACCTACGGGCCGTTCAAATTTAACCGGGGTTTCTGCGGATGGGAAAATAAGCAGGAGTGCTCGCCATTCGACGGATGGGTGATGGAATTCAATAATTCCATCGACGCCGCAAAATTCACGCAAGAGATGGTCACGGTCGAACCGGCGATTGAGGGACTGAACATATTTCCGTCCGGCAATCACGTGTATCTTCAAGGCTACAAAAAAGGCAATACAACCTATAAGATCACCGTAAGCGGCGAATTGAATGACCATTTTGGACAAACACTCGGCCAGACCGCGGTAGCTACTATTAAAGTCGGGGCGGCTCCGCAGAGTTTCTACGCTCAGGGTGGGCCGATGGTTATTCTCGACCCGTCTTCGAAACCTACGTTTTCGATCTATTCGACCAATCACGCCAGCGCTCGAGTGAAAATGTATCGGGTCAAACCCGAGGATTGGCGTCAATACACCAAGTATTTTCAGCGTTTGCACTATGACGACAATCAGCGGCCGGCGATCCCGGGATCGGTGGTTTTTGACAAGACAGTTCCCATCACAAACGTCATCGACGAATTGGTCGAGACCCGGATCGATCTGTCATCGGCATTGAGCGACGGCCTCGGCAATTTGATCCTCGACATCGAGCCGACGGTAAGAAAAAACAAGAACGACCGCTTTCGTATTCTGACTTGGATCCAGGCGACGCAGATCGGCCTCACCGCCTTTGTCGATAATACCGAACTCGTTGGCTTTGCGACGGAGCTCAGGACGGGCAAACCGCTGGGCGGCGTTGAATTGACGATCTATCCAAATGGAAAAGGGATCGGCGGGACACAGGCCGTTGTAGAAGAACAAGGCTGGATCGATTGGGCATGGGGCTGGCTCAGCGGTGCCAGCGGCCCGAATGCGATCGAGATCGAAACTGTCAATTCTGATGGGACAGCCGCTGAGAGTTCTGCGGTCGGGCCCGCGCAGTCCGACCTTACAGGTCCGAATGGCATTCTGCGGATCACACTCGCTGACAAACCATCTGATCAAGGCGTAAACCTCCTGATCGCAAAACGCGGAAAGGACGTCGCCTTTCTGCCTGAAAACTCGGAATACTACTGGCAGGACACCGGGAACTGGTACAAAAAGCCGGATCATGATTCGCTCCGCTGGTTCGTTTTTGACGACCGCAAAATGTATAAGCCGAATGAGGAAGTTGCCGTCAAAGGCTATATCCGAAAGGTGACCGGCGGCAAACTCGGCGACATCGAGGGATTGGCAGATTCGGCGAGCGGCCTCAATTGGTCGGTCAAGGACCCGCGAGATAATGAGATCGCCAAGGGTACCGGCAGCCTTAATTTATTCGGCGCTTTCGACTTCAAATTTAAGCTGCCCGACAACGTAAATCTCGGAAACGCTCGTGTCGAGATCACGACAAACTCCTCAATTTCGGGTGGAAGCTATACCCATCAATTCCAGATCCAGGAATTCCGCCGTCCG
Organism: Pyrinomonadaceae bacterium; assembly: GCA_041748975.1. Taxonomy (GTDB): domain Bacteria; phylum Acidobacteriota; class Blastocatellia; order Pyrinomonadales; family Pyrinomonadaceae; genus OLB17. The sequence continues at coordinate 1,429 of JBGTCF010000115.1, read as the reverse complement.
GAATTCGAAGTGACGGCTAAGGTGGAGTCGGAAGCTCCGCACTTTGTCGGAGGCAGTGCCATCCTGTCAGTCGAAGCGAAGTATTATGCGGGCGGCGGCTTGCCAAATGCCGAAGCCAATTGGACCGTGACGGCCGTGCCGACCAGCTATACGCCGCCGAATCGAGGTGATTTTACATTTGGAACGTGGGTCCCGTGGTGGCGAGGATATGGTCACGGCGACGACTTCTGGCCTGGCGGCGGTGCGTCTCAAAATTTCAAGGGAGTGACCGACGCAAGCGGGCGGCATATGCTGAAGATCGATTTTGACTCGGTCAAACCGCCGGGGCCGTACTCGATCACCGCTAACGCGGCTGTTATGGATGTAAACAGGCAGACTTGGGCCGGAAACGCTTCGCTGCTCGTCCATCCGGCGGATCTTTATGTCGGAATTCGAACGCCCAGGACCTTTGTGCAAAAGGGTGAAAAGATCGATGTCGAATCGATCGTTTCGGACATCGACGGCAAGCTGATCGCCGGACGCGATATCGAGATCAAGGCGGTCCTGAAAGATTGGCAGTTCGATAAGGGCAGTTGGAAAGAAGTGACGGTCGATGAACAGGCCTGCACGGTCAAGTCTCCAGGCTCCCCTCCTGCCGGAGGAGGGGTGGCAGCCAGATGTTCGTTCGTCGCAAAGAACGGCGGCCGTTACACGATCACGGCGACCGTTATGGACGACCGCGAGCGGTTCAACGAGAGTGAGATCACGATCTGGGTCCCCGGCGGAAAACAGCCGCCGAAACGAAACGTTGAACAGGAAGAGGTCCAGATAATCCCGAGCAAGCAGAATTTCGCTCCGGAGGATGTTGCCGAGTTGCTCGTGATCTCGCCGTTCACTCCGGCCGAAGGCGTACTGACGCTTCGTCGTGACGGGATTGTCAAAACAGAGCGTTTCACGATGAAGGACTCCTCGATAACGCTCCGCATACCGCTCGATGAAAAGTATTTACCGAATATAACTGCGCAGGTCGATCTCGTCGGTTCGGCGGAACGGAACGCGGACACTTTTGTCCGCTCGGATGGCAGGGAAGCGGACAAGAGTGTCCGCGTTCCGAACAGGCCGGCATATGCGAGCGGCAGCATGAATCTCTCGATCTCGACCGAAACGCGGAAACTTGCTGTGACAGCCGAACCAGTCGATAAGACCCTCATCCCCGGCGGTGAGACAAAAGTGAATATCGAGGTCAAAGATCATCGCGGCGAACCGGTGGGCGATACCGAGGTCGCATTGGTGGTTGTCGATGAGAGTGTACTGGCCCTTTCGAGATACTTCATCCCGGATCCGATGGGTGTATTTTATACCGCTCGCGGTGCAGGCGTGATGGATCATCATTCGCGAAAGGACGTGCTCCTGGGCAATCCGGACGACGTTACGAGCCCGCCGCCTCCAC